>DASWOH010000201.1:0-4965 GCA_036398815.1 Rhizobium sp.
ATCCTTCACAACGCAAAGCCGAGGCCCTTTATCTGGACCAAATCAGCCGAAGAAATCCTCAGGCGGGAACGAAGGGCACTCGATGCGCTCGACGATATCCGGGGGAGCCGGTAGCAAGCGTCAGATTCAGAACACTAGGTTCACATAGAAGTCCGGCAACCGGAAAGGCGCATCAAGTGGCGATGTAAGGCTGAATTCACCATGCAGTGCGCGGATAAGTAAGGTGCTGACTGTGCAATGGCATCGCGCCGCTGCTTCAATTAGAGGGGCGTGGTTGGGATTTGTCGTGATCCCACATTCCGTGATAGCTAAAAGGCGGTCGATGAATTCTACAACCGCATTTTCATGGATAAGTGGCATTTCCCCATCGCTGTTCTGAAAATGCAGTCTAATTAGACCTTCCTCACATAAGCGCTCCATTGTGTATCTGTCGGCACCGATCGCGGCCCGTGTAACTGCAAGCGAAGATAGCTTCCGAACTTCTGCAACAGCGCTATCCATGACTGCTTTAGAAATCAGTGTGGCACGGTCGCTAATCGTGTTTCTGGAAGATTTTCCGTGAATTGCATCGACCATTTTGAGTTGACGATTTAGGATTGAGATCGGGAGGCCTTCTTGCTTTGCCGCAACCCCGACAGTAACCACCCTTGGGGTGTCCGATAGCTCTCCGAGAACTGATGTGCCGACCGGGACATGGAAGTTGTCGAGGATGAATTCGCGCACAAGGCTGCGAAGGTCATCGAAAGCGGTATCCTTCCGTCGCTCGCGAAGGCAGGCCAAGAGTGGCGTGTAAAGCTTGCCATAGTCCGCATTATCTGCGGCCGTCGCCGTTTCCTGAAGGCCTTTTAGGCAGGAGATAATTTCGGCATACCCCTCGCGAAATATGCTGAATCCAACAGCACCGGCCTCGATCAGGTTTTGTGCCGAAAGATCATGGGTGCGGGCATTCGAGCCGAACCGCACAAGCGTTCCGAGGGCTTCGCAAAAGAGTGCAACTACATGAAATTCGAAACGGTCTACCCAGTCTTCACGCCGGCCCTTGGAAATCCGGTCAAGCAGATGGGCTTCAAGCATTTGTGCATTTTCAGATATAGGTATCGGCAGCGACGGCCTCCAGGCGCGCAGGTGCCGGATGATGTCGTGGGCTTCTCGGGTTGTGCATCCAAGCTTGTTGCGTTCGAGCGTGACACCATGCCGGTGACAGCTGCGAATGGAGCCGACCTGCCAAATTCCTCGCTGAAAGAGGCCGGCATCGCCATCGATGACCCTGTCTTCTTGCAGGCAAACAGGACAGATTTGTCCGCCCATCCGTTGGAACGCCGAAAATTTGATCCGCTCACGGCCAAGAACAAACCAACCCGGCTCGGTTAAGCTGGGCGTGTTGAATAGGAGCGATTCAGGATCGGCACCCGTGAGGTGCGCAACGCTTCGGACTTCAGGATCGCGACCGTTGGCGAGTTCGCGGAACAAAATCTGCTGATCAGCGCAGGCGTCCTGAAGGCGGTGATATCCGTTTGCCCGCGCGGCCCTGCCCAGTAGGGAAGCCGCGGTTTCGTCCTGACCCGGCTGGACCGAGATTGGAAAGGAACGCGTTGAAGGCGTGGCGAAGCCTCCTGCCGCTTCACGTGGCCAAGTGAGAACTTTGACTGTCATGGTTTGCTTGGCAGACCTCGCGCATTCGGCGGCAAAAGCCGCGTTCAAGCGCCCGCCTGCATCTCCTGCATCAGGTTGAACTGTACCGCCCGATGGCGGCATGCCATCGAATGGTTGACTTTCGCGATGATTTCAGGGATGAAGGTCGTGTCGGAAGTTTAGCCGCGACTGACAGACCTTCTACTGAAGGATGAGGCCTTTTTGCGTTTGCGCGCGGAAGGCCTTTTTCTTATTTTTTCATCGAACCGACCCCTTTTCGTTGTATCGCTCGGGAAAGAGTTCTTGTGGCGTCGTGCCCAAGGCATCGGCTATAGCTTTTTGTACCGGTGCGGAGCGCCGCCGACCATATGAACAAGAGCTGACATTCGTATCGCTCACACCAAGCCTGCGCGCCAGATCGGCGAATGACGTACCCGCGATGCGCAGGCGCATTTTGATAAGTTCATGCCGTTCGCGGTCTTGATACACAGCAGTACCCTGTTGGGTTATTGGGTCGGTTCCGACCTTCTCCTGAAGTGATTCGCAGTGCAAGAGGATGATTCGCTTTATGGGCGAAGAAACAGGTTCGAATCGGAGATTCCTTGGTTATAAATCAATGATTTAGCCGGTTAATCTTCGTCGCCTCGAAGTGCTGATCTGCCTGAGTTCGCTGTTTCCATTGCGTTTTTTTGTCCTGCTTCCGCGTCTGCCCTAAGCTCTGAAAGGCCCCATCTGACAGGAAATCCGGGTTGGAGCCCTTGGGATTAAAAATCACAATTTCGTGATATCTGGCGTCCGTAACGCGAATTACCCACGCATACCGCTTCCCTGATCGCGAGTTCATGTTATGTTCCGGATTGCGCAGTTCAGGTACTGAACAAGAACGGGGGCGCCGATGACGATGCAATCGCTGAACGAAGCAGCCGAGCGTACGATGAATGCGCTACGTCTTGCAGAGACTCATTCCGATGTGGCGGACGGCGAAGAAGTTCAGCGTCACGTCAGAACTCGGGTGCGTCACCTCTTGCACGAGCTAAAAATAACCGAAAAACGGATTGTGGCGACGATCGCATGCGGTGAAATCCGGCGCGCCAGATTGCAGGGCGGTCGACACGGGCGGCCGAGATCAATGACCCCGGAGCGCATAGCTGTTGCGACCGCGATGATTGAGGCCGGACAGCTCGGGAAGATAGTCTGGAAAACGCTGGCCGCGATGGAGGGTCCGCAGATCGGACGCTCGGCATATTATCTCTGGCTCCAAGGCCGTAACGCAAACCTGCAGCATGAATAAACTCGAATGCCGTGCAAGGCCGCTCCGTTCGGGTACCGGCCAGCACCCGGTCGCCAGCCGACAGGAATGCTCACCGAAGCTGCGGGTTGTGGAGATAGGATAAGCACTTGCGCGGGCAGCAATTTTTCGTGATCGCCGCGCGCCCCGCTGCTTTACGCTTCGCCCCACATATCGTCCGTCAGCGTTTTGTGATCGGTCAGGCCCGCTCCGATGCCAGCTTTTCGGGCTTGGACCTGAGCGTGGGCTACGCGTTGTGACAGCGTATCGCCGCTGTCCAGCCGACGCAGATAACTGATGACGGCAAGGTGGATCGCCCTATCGCTGTCAATGCCGAGGCGTTGGGCCAGTTCGTTGGCAAGCATATCGGCACCAGCGGCAGACAGATCAGGAGGTAACGCAGTTCCATCGCTGCATTCTGGCGGGGCCACGAGGGTGCATACTGGGAAATCATCCTCATCAAAGACGCGCTCGGCCACAGCGTAGGGCGGGCCAGTGAACCAGCCATCCTGCTCTGCTTCTTGGCGCGTCAATATACGCAGACCGCCGGACGCGCTGCCAATCTCGACCTGATCCATCCTTATAGCTACCACCGTGCGTGTGCCGATATCGGTGCAGCGCCAGACGGCACCAGCACAGCGAAACTCTGTGCCGATACGAAAATCGGCATGGGTCATCCCCTCCGGCGCCAGCGGTGTTTCGATGTCCTTTTCCACGGCCGCCCTCCATTGAGAAGTAGTTTCCCTCATCGCAGAATATCGGCAGCACCCCGGCCGGTCATCCACGCTTTTCACGAATACAGGCTCCGGCCACATCCAACCGCAATCAGATCGCCCCATCGGGTCATGAGATTGACGCATGTCGTGGCTGCTGCGTTCCGGCGCGCGAGCACAACAGCACTACACCGGCACCGAGGTTGCGGATAATCTACCATATTGCCTAAAGATGAGCCAAGTAATTGGCTTTTAGGTATTTTTATGTTGTCATTGGTGAGCGCAACGAGAAGGTCGGGGCAATGCCATGCGTAAGGCAACCATCACAATCCGCGTCGATGAAGCCTTGAAGGCTGATTTCCTGAGCGCGGCGAAGGCCAGTGGCAGCAACGGCGCGCAACTCCTGCGCGCTTACATGTGTGATTTCGTTCAGCAGCAGCGGGAGGCGGCTGAGCATGACGCATGGTTCCGGCGTCAGGTGCAGATCGGCATAGACTCCGCCAACGCTGGAAACATGATCTCGTCTGCTGAGGTCGAAGAGCACTTCGCGGACCTTCGTGCTGCGACGCGCCGCAGGATTGTCGACGCCGAATGATGGCGTTTAGACTGGACGTCGCGAGGCAGAAAGATTCGCGTCACAGAGGCTCGACTGAGCCATGGCCGGGCCCTTGGCAGAGCGGGTGGCCTTGGCCGGAGCACTCAGTGCAGCATCACGTAAGATGGTTACCCAATGGAATTTCCGCGATGCGGCCCCTGCCGAGCGTCTTCATGCGTTACGACCAGCCATCTTATCGGCGATGAATTGATCAAAATCGAACGCGCGGGCCGGTCCCGACTGTTCGCCTTCGATCAGCGCCGCCTGAAGTGCCTTAAACTTGGCTTCGTGCTCCTCCAGAAGTCGAAGCCCTGCACGCACAACATCGCTGGCCGAGCTGTAATGTCCTGTCCGCACCTGGGCATCAACGAAGTCGGCGAAATGATCGCTAAGGAAGAAGGATATCTTGCGGGCCATGATTCTATCCCCTGACGTTCTCAAATCGTACACCGCGTATCCCTACGGGTGAAAGGGCATGCATGAATGGGCTGAACGGGCGGGGAGCGGACAGACGAGTTCTCAGCATAGCAGATGCAACAACCCTGAAGAGAGATCAGTAATGCAAGCTGCGGCGCGTTTTCCTCTTCGGAAGTACCAACCTAGTGTTCTGAATCTGACGCTTGCTACCGGCTCCCCCGGATATCGTCGAGCGCATCGAGTGCCCTTCGTTCCCGCCTGAGGATTTCTTCGGCTGATTTGGTCCAGATAAAGGGCCTCGGCTTTGCGTTGTGAAGGAT
>DASWOH010000202.1:0-9315 GCA_036398815.1 Rhizobium sp.
TGCGATAGCGTTTGCTCATCCATTAAACCTCCTTGTTTGATTGTCTTGACCACGCCAATGGTTCAAGCAAGGAGGTCTCTCAACTACAGCGTAGAACTCGTCCAGTCCTCCACCGTAGGTGGAGGTTTACTTTGAATACAGCAAAATGCCGGAGAACAAGTTCCCCGGCATCCAGAATGGTCTCAAAAGCTTAACGTAGCGATTATCAGGCGTCGGCCAGGAACGTCTGGCGCTGCGAACCGAGGCCTTCCATGCCGAGCTCGACGACATCGCCGGGCTTCAGGAACTGCGGCGGCTTCATGCCCATGCCGACGCCGGGAGGCGTGCCGGTGGAGATGACATCGCCCGGATGCAGTGACATGAACTGGCTGAGGTAGGAAACGAGATAGGCGACGCCATAGACCATGGTCTTGGTCGAGCCGTTCTGCATCGTCTTGCCGTTGACCTTCAGCCACATGCCGACGTTCTGCGGGTCGGCGACTTCGTCCTTGGTGACGAGCCAGGGGCCGATCGGGCCGAAGGTGTCGCAGGACTTGCCCTTGGTCCACTGTCCGGAACGCTCGGTCTGGAAGGCGCGTTCGGAGACGTCATGCGAGACGCAATAGCCGGCGACATAGTCCAGCGCATCGGCTTCGCTGACATATTTTGCGGTCTTGCCGATGACGACACCAAGCTCGACTTCCCAGTCGGTCTTTTCCGAGCCGCGCGGGATCAGCACATTGTCATTCGGGCCGACGATGGCCGACGTCGCCTTCATGAAGATGATCGGCTCCGGCGGTACCGTGGCGCCGGTCTCGGCAGCGTGGTCGGAGAAATTGAGGCCGATGCAGATGAACTTGCCGGTGCCGGCAACGCAGGCGCCGATGCGGTCTTCCGTCAATTCCGGCAGGCTCTTCGGATCGAGCGCGGCGATCTTCGCCAGACCCGCCGGCGAAATCGCCTCGCCGCCGATATCAGCGACATGCGCGGAGAGATCGCGGATCTTGCCATCGCTATCCAGAAGCGCCGGCTTTTCCTTGCCGGCCGAGCCAACACGCAACAATTTCATAGGTCTTCCTTCCCTGCATTTTAGAAGATGAGATTGATTTCATCACATATGAACGACTTATTCACCAGTGTCATCAATCGATTTCGGAGCATAGCACGTCCTGTTTGTCCGCCCCGGCACAACAGCTTTTCCTATGTGGACGGCAAAGACCGCGCAATCTCAGCGATCGTCGCGAAGGCCACATCGATATCTTCCGCCGTGGTCTCGAACTGACCGGCCTGAAAACGGATGGCGAGCCGGTCGCCGACCCGCGTCTGCGTCAGATAGATGCGGCCGTCATTGTTGATGGCGGCGATCAGGCGCTGGGTATGGCTTTCCTGGTCGATACCGGCTGGCGCCCTGTGATCGAAGGAAAACAGCGACAGGAACGGCTCCGTGACGATCTCGAAATCCGGCTCCGCCGCCAGACGCTCAGCCAGAGCCTGCGACCAGGCGACATGGTTGCGGATCATCGCCCGCAAGCTTTCAAGCCCATGATAGCGCAGCAGGAACCAGAGCTTCAGCGCCCGGAAACGACGGCCGAGCGGCACCGACCATTCGGAATAATTGGTGATGCCGTCATGGCCGTGGGTGCGCAGGAATTCCGGATGGATCGCCAGAGTGCGTACCAGGGATTCCGGCTCACGGATGAACTGCACCGAGCAATCGAACTGGGCGCCGAGCCACTTATGCGGATTGAAGACGATGGAATCGGCCTGCTCGACGCCTTGCCATAGCGTCCGGAATTCCGGGCAGATCATCGCCGAACCGGCCCAGGCGGCATCGACATGCACATAGAGACCATAACGGTGGGCGACATCGACGACCGCGGCG
The DNA here is from genome assembly GCA_036398815.1 of Rhizobium sp. Taxonomy (GTDB): domain Bacteria; phylum Pseudomonadota; class Alphaproteobacteria; order Rhizobiales; family Rhizobiaceae; genus Rhizobium. The sequence continues at coordinate 1,862 of DASWOH010000202.1, forward strand.
ATATCGTCGCAGGCACCGATGCTGGTGCCGCCGACACAGGCGATCACGCCGGCCGGCAACAGGCCCGCCGCGCAATCCAGCTCGATCGCCGCCGCCAGCGCCTGCGCATCCATGGCGCTGTTCGGGCCGCTGGAGGGAATGCGGACAAGGTTGTCCGCGCCGATCCCGGATATCCAGATGGCGCGATCGATCGAGGTATGGAGTTGATCGGTGGAATAGATCCGCACGGTCTTGTTGGCCGTGAGACCCTTGCTGTTGCCCTGCCAGTCGAGCGCCTTTTCGCGCATCACCAGCACGGCAGCAAGCGTCGCCGTCGAGGCGGAATCCTGGATGGCGCCGGTAAAACTGTCCGGAAGACCGAGCGCCTGGCGCAGCCAGTCGACCATCTTGGTTTCCAGTTCGGTGGCCGACGGCGAGGTTTGCCAGAGCATGCATTGGGCGGCAATCACGCTGACCAGATATTCCGCAACAACGGAGACCGGTGCCGCATTGGCGGGGAAATAGGCGAAGAAACGCGGATGCTGCCAATGGGTCATGCCGGGCACAAGAATATCCTCGAAATCCTTGAAGATATCCTCCATCGCTTCGCCGGATTCGGGTGGTGAATCAGCGATATGCGCCGCGATTTCACCGGGCGACGTCTGCGCCCGCACCGGCCGGTCGCGCAACGATGCGCGATAGTCCGCACCCCAATCCGCCGCCTTTTCCGACCAGCGCCGAAACTCCTCCCAGTCCATGGCGGCCTCCCCATCTCCTCGAAACGAGGCGGACCTTAGACCGGTTTTGCGAGATGGTCGAGTATCAGAAAAGCTCGATAGCTGGCCACCGGCGGGATCGAACCTCCTTGAATAACGCAATGTTGAAGCCGCCTGCCTACAAGGCAAGGCCGGATGCGACTATGTAAGAAAACCTGTCTTTCAAATTCCAGTTATTGGAGTGCCGCATGCCCATCTCCGTTTCATCCGTAAAAACCGACCATGCCAGCCGCTATCTGCAGCAGCTCTGCAAGCATTGGAGCCACAAATTCGCCATTGAATTCAACGAGATCGCAGGCAATGTACCTTTCAGCCCCGAGGCCTCGCTTGAATTGAAGGCCGATACTTCTTCATTGCTGATGACCTTGCATGTCGAAAATCCGCAGGACCTTGAACGCATGCAGACTGTCGTGGCCGATCATCTGAAGCGCTTTGCCTTCCGTGAGGAGCTCGACGTGGTCTGGACTGTCGATACGAGCAAGGTGTAGGTTTGCCCCGTACCCCCTTAGGCTTCGTCGCCGGTTCGCTCCCAACGGTTCACGGCGGCCTCCTTCAGATGAAAGACCTCTTATGACATCCAGCAACAACCGCGAATCGCAATATCCGATCGACAAGCTCTTCCTCGATCGTTGGTCGCCGCGTGCCTATTCCAACGAAACCATGCCGGAAGCCGACCTGCTGACCATTCTGGAAGCCGCCCATTGGGCGCCGTCCGCGTCGAACCTGCAGCCCTGGCGCTTCGTCTATGCGCTGCGCGGCTCGGAAAACTGGGACAAGTTTCTGAGCCTGTTGATCGAATTCAACCAGGGCTGGGCCAAGTCCGCCTCCGCCCTGCTTTTTATCGTCTCGCGCACGCATGGCGGCGAACTTGGTTCCGCCGAACAGAAGCCCAACTACAGCCACTCCTTCGATGCCGGAACGGCCTGGGGTTTCCTGGCGATCCAGGCACATCTAGCCGGCTATGAAGCCCATGGCATGGGCGGTTTCCATGTCGAAAAATCCTACGAGGTTCTCGGCATTCCCGAAGGCTTCCGCGTCGAGACAGCCGTTGCGATCGGCAAGATCGGCGACAAGAACCAGCTTCCGGAAAAACTCAAGGAACGTGAAACACCGAACGACCGCAAGCCGCTTTCCGAACTTGCCTTCAACGGTACTTTCATCGCCAAGTAATTGATCTCAAAATGAAAAGGCCCGCCTGGAAACCAGGCGGGCCTTTTTTTCATTCCTGAAATCACTGATCAGATGTCGAGGTTGGCGACGTTCAGCGCATTGTCCTGAATGAACTCGCGCCTAGGCTCCACCTCATCGCCCATGAGCCGGGCAAACAGGCCATCGGCATCGGTCGCGTCGGGGACCCTCACCTGCAACAGAGAGCGCGCGTTCGGATCGAGTGTCGTTTCCCAAAGCTGCTCGGCATTCATCTCGCCGAGACCCTTGTAGCGCTGCATGGTGAGACCCTTGCGGCCGGCGGTGAAGACCGTTTCCAGCAGCATGCGCGGGCCGGAAATCTCGGTCTCGCCATCACGGCGCGCGAGCTTCGGCGGTTGATCGTAGACCTCCTTGAGGCGCGAGCCGACCTGATCGATCAGACGCGCGTCCTGCGAGCCGATCAGCGCCATGTCGAGAACGACGACTTCCTTGACGCCGCGCACCATGCGCTCGAAACGCAGGCCGCCTTCGCTGGTCACCGCGCCGCTCCAGCCGCGTTCCGTTTCCTCGGCAATGATATCGAGTCGCCTGGCGACATCGTTCACCAGCCTCTCGGCGTGCACCGGGTCGCTGACGAGTTCGGCGTTGAGAGCGCCGGCAATCGCCGCCTGCTCGACGACGGCGCGGTTGTAACGAGAATGCAGATTGTCGAGCAGCGTGCGCAGACGCAAAGCATCGAAAATCAGTTCGCGCAGATCCTCGCCGGCGCGGACTTCACCGGTGCCCAGCCGTAGGCTGGCATCGTCGAGGCCCTGACCGATCAGATATTCTTCGAACGCCTTCTCATCCTTCACATACTGAACGGACTTGCCGCGCGTCACCTTATAGAGCGGCGGCTGGGCAATGTAGAGATGGCCGCGCTCGATCAGATCGGGCATCTGGCGGAAGAAGAAGGTGAGCAGCAGCGTGCGAATATGGGCGCCGTCGACGTCGGCGTCCGTCATGATGATGATCTTGTGATAGCGCAGCTTGTCGGCGTTGAACTCGTCCTTGCCGATGCCGGTGCCGAGCGCGGTGATCAGCGTGCCGATTTCCTGGCTCGACAGCATCTTGTCGAAACGGGCGCGCTCGACGTTGAGGATCTTGCCGCGCAGCGGCAAGATCGCCTGGTTTTCACGCGAACGGCCCTGCTTGGCCGAACCGCCCGCCGAATCGCCCTCGACCAGGAAGACTTCGGACTTGGCCGGATCGCGTTCGGAGCAATCGGCGAGCTTGCCGGGCAGCGAGGCGATATCGAGAGCGCCCTTGCGCCGGGTCAGTTCGCGCGCCTTGCGGGCGGCTTCGCGGGCGGCCGCAGCTTCGACGACCTTGCCGACCAGTACCTTGGCATCGGCCGGATGCTCTTCCAGCCAAGTGCCCAGCGCTTCGTTGACGAGGCTTTCGACCACCGGGCGGACTTCGGAGGACACCAGCTTGTCCTTGGTCTGCGAGGAGAACTTCGGATCCGGCACCTTCACCGACAGCACCGCCGTCAGACCTTCGCGGCAGTCGTCGCCGGTCAGCGTTACCTTTTCCCTTTTGGTGATGCCCGATGACTCGCCATAGGAGGTGATCTGGCGCGTCAGAGCGCCACGGAAGCCGGCCATATGCGTGCCACCGTCGCGCTGCGGGATGTTGTTGGTAAAGCAGAGCACATTTTCGTGGTAGCTGTCGTTCCACCACATCGCCACTTCGACGGTGATGCCGTCCTTTTCGCTGCGGATGGAGACTGGCTTGTCGACCAGCGGTTTCTTGGCGCGGTCGAGATATTTGACGAAAGCCTCAAGGCCACCGTCATAGAGCATCTCTTCCTGCCTGACGTCGGAATGGCGCTTGTCGGTGAGCAGGATACGAACGCCGGAGTTCAGGAACGCGAGCTCGCGCAGGCGATGCTCCAGCGTGCTGTAGTCGAATTCCGTCATGGTGAAGGTTTCCGAGCTCGGCATGAAGCTGACTTCGGTGCCGGTCTCGGTGCCGGCATCGCCCGTCACCTTCAGCGGCGCGTCGGCGACGCCGTGCGTAAAGCTCATCTCATTGATCTTGCCCTGACGGCGGATCTTCAGTTTCAGCCAGACGGACAGAGCATTGACGACGGAGACGCCGACGCCGTGCAGACCGCCGGAGACCTTGTAGGAATTCTGGTCGAACTTACCGCCGGCATGCAGCTGGGTCATGATGACTTCAGCTGCGGAAATGCCTTCACCGGTGTGGATATCGGTCGGGATGCCGCGACCATTGTCGGTGACCGTCACCGAGCCATCGGGATTGAGCGTCACCGTGACGAGATCGGCATAACCGCCGAGCGCCTCGTCGATAGCGTTGTCGACGACTTCGTAAACCATGTGATGCAGGCCGGAACCGTCATCCGTATCGCCGATATACATGCCGGGGCGCTTGCGTACGGCGTCAAGACCCTTCAGGACCTTGATGCTGTCTGCGCCATACTCGGCATTGCCGTCGTTTTCGGTTACGGATATGTCGGTCATTTATTGAAGTCTTTCCAGTGTTTTAGAGAACACCGCCGATCGCTACCGAATCAGCGGTTTTTCTTCCCTGAATATAGGATGTTTCATCCCCAACTTCCAAACGGAAGGCCCCTATATGGGGTATAAAACAGGGGATTAAGGCGGTTTTCAGCCCCTTTTTCCGGCATTTTCCAGAACCAGAGACAGTTCCCCGATGGTGGTCGCATCGAGATTGCGAATCCGGTCCGCCAAGCGGTTGACAAAGGCCGTATATTCCGGTGCCAGACCCGCGGTATCGACCACGACGCGCGGGTCGGAAAAGCGCGCCAGAAGGAACAATTCCTCAGCTTCGTCCCAGATGATGTTGAAATATCCGGCGATGCGCTGCAGCAGATCGAAGGTCGGCGTACCACGTTTTCCATGTTCTAAGGCGGATAAATAAGCCGGAGTCACATTCAGCGCCGCCGCCATTTCCTTCTGCGACACGCCTTTGCGCGCCCGAAGTTTCCGCACCGCTTCGCCGAAAGGGGTCATGGCCTGTCCCCCTTCGGCCGCGACAGGCGAATATAGAGGGCGCCGTCGCCGCCATGGTGCTGCGCCGCTGTCTCGTAAGAGGAAATCAAAAAGCGGAATTCCGGCTTGGAAAACCACAACGGCACGGCGCGCTTCAAGGCGCCGTCGCTGCCCATGGAGCTGCCCTTGCCGGTAATGACGAGCACATGGCGAAGGCCGCGCTCATGCGCCCGGAAAAGGAAATCCAGAAGCATCACATGCGCCTCGCTCTGGATCAGCCCGTGAAGGTCGATCCGCGCCTCCAGCGCCAGCCGGCCCTTGGCGATCTTGCGCTTGACCGGGCGTTCCAACGGATGATGCGTGCCGGAAGGCTGTTTTGCCACCGAGGACGGAGCTTGCGGATCGGCGGGCGCCGGAGCGACCTTCGCCTTTTCGGCGCATGCGGTTTCCTCCGACCTTGCCTCTGCAGCCAGAACTTCATCGAAAGCTTCCATGTCGGCATGCCGTCCTGGCATGGGCCGGGTGCTTTTCGCCACCCTGCCCCAGAGGACACGTTCATCCGTGCTGAGCTTTCGTTCCTTGCTTTTGCGTTCTGGGGCCATCAGCCAAACCTCTGAGCTGCCGCCTTTGGAACCAGTATATAAAAATCCGCGTCGTTGCGCACAGTTCCGGCAAGCTCTCCGGCATTGTAGCCGGAACCGGTGAAGATATCGCCACGGGCCGGACCGACGATCGCCGAGCCGGTGTCGAGCGCCAGCATCAGCCGCCCGAAGGGCCGGCCGGCGTCGAGATGGGTCAGGCTCTCCGACTGGATGAAGAAAGGAAAGCCGAAGGTGTGGCTCAGCCGGTCAACCGCCAGCGAACGGCCGGCGACCAGCGGCACTTTCGCCGCCGCGATCGGCCCGAGCGTGGGATCGCTGACATCGGCCTCGCGGAAGAAAATATAGGACCTGTTGTGCCACAGGACCTCGTCGATCTCCTGCGGATGGGCATAGAGCCAATCGCGGATCGTCTGCATCGAGATTGTGGCACGGTCGAGCAGGCCACGCTCGATCAGCAGGCGGCCGATGGCTGAGAAAGGGTGGCCGGCCTTGGCGGCATAGGTGATGCGGCCCATGCGCCCGTCGGGATAGCGCAGCCGGGCAGCGCCCTGCACATGCACGAAGAAGACATCGACCTTGGACTTCGCCCAGGCGATCTCCAGACCCCTGCGCTCCAGATAACCGCGATCGATCTCGCCCCGGTCGGGATAGGCGGAGATCACCCCGTCCTTCAGCCTGCCGAACATGTAGGATGGATCGAGCCCGGCGGGCCTGTTGGCGTCGTCGAGATCGATCAGATCATCCGGCCGGCGATAGAAGGGATAGCGATAGATCTCGTCCGGCGTCGCGGAAACGGCAATTTCCGGCTCGAAAAAGGCGGTGACGAAACCTCTGCCGCCATCGCCGCGGCGAATAAAAAAAGGTTGGCAGCGCTCCTCGAAGAAGGCGCGGGCTTCGGCTGCGTCGCGCGGCTCGTAGCCTTCGGCGTCGTCAAGCAGGATCAAAAGATCATCGGCATTGAGGCCGCCGGCACCGGTGCGATAGGGCTTTACGTCCCTGATATGGGCTCGACAGTCCCTCATGGCGCGAAAAAGGCTGGAGGGATCATCATCCCTCCAGCCCTTCAGATCGGCGAAGGTTGCCGGCTCCAGCCTGAAATCCTTCGATGCGGTCGTCATTGTTCCGATTCGGTCGCCACGAGTTTCCAGTTGGGATCGCGCGAACGGCTGTCGCGGGCAAAGGTCCAGACATCGCTGATCTCCGCCACGGCCTCGGCATCGCCGTCGATCAGCGTGCCAGCCTTGTCGTAGGTCGCCGAAATCATCTGGCTGACGATCCGCATCGTCACGAGGGCTTCGGTGTCCTTCATCTCGGCGCTGACGATATCGGCCTTGTCGATGCCGACGAAGGTGGACTTCACCTTTTCGCCCTTGGTCTCGCGCTCGGTAATGGCGGCGTCGAAGCCATCATAAACCTCGCGCGACAGCAGGCCCTTCAGCGCCTTGCGGTCGCCATCGGCAAAAGCCATGACGATCATCTCATAGGCCATGCGGGCGCCGTTGACGAATTCCTTCGGATTGAAGCTCGGATCGGCCTTGCTCAATTCGCGCAGCGAATCATTGAGTGGCGTACCGGCGGCCGTAAAGGCATCGATGGCGGCGAAGCGATCTTCGTCCTCGGCCGCGTCGCGGCGCGGCAAGGTCACCACCTTGCCGGCATCGGGCGCATTCGGGGTGGCGGCCTGATCGGGAGAGCCATAGAGATCGCGCGGCGGCTTCTCATTTCCCGTGCGGCGGCCAAGGACGCTGCGGAGCTGAAAGAAAATCAGCACCGCCGCCACCAGGAAAAAGATCGTCACAAAGTCGTTTGCACCCATCTCGTGTCGGAACCACCATTAAAATTAAGAGTTTCATTCCCCATATAGTCCGCATCCATCTATCATTCAAATAGCGGACCGGTATCTTTATTACATGCGATGGACTAACGCTTGA
>DASWOH010000203.1:0-19897 GCA_036398815.1 Rhizobium sp.
AGCAACAAGGTGCGCGTCTTCGTCGACTGGCTGGCGAAGCTGCTGGTGACGTCGAAGGTAAGCGAAGCTTGACATGCGGGCCAACCGCCTCCCTGTTGGGAGACGGTTCGTCCCTTGACACGATCGAGGTCAGTACCAGGATGCTCCCGCCTGCTGCCGGACGGTCGCGTTAAGCCGGTTCCAGACATTGTCGACCGCAATCGAAACGATCAGCGCGGATAGTGCTGTCTCGTCGTAATGCCGGGCAGCCTCGTTCCAGATCTCGTCGCTCACGGCCTCCGGTCGGTCGGCAAGCCGGGTTGCGGCTTCGCCGAGCGCGAGGGCGGCACGTTCAGCCTCGGTGAAATAGGGCATCTCGCGCCACGCGGAGACACCGACGATACGCTCGATCGTTTCCCCGTCCTTCTGCAGCTTGCGGAACCCCATGTCGGTGCAGACGCTGCAGCCATTGATCTGGCTGACGCGCAGATGCACGAGGTCCATGGTGTTTTCGGACACGCCGCGATCCCTAAGCGAGGCGCTGAGCGCCATCAGGGCCTGCAAGGTTTCCGGCAGGACAACAACGGGGTTCTTCATACGGGCTTGCATCATTCTCTCCTTAGATGTTTTGATCTTGACGATGTCGCTCCCGTGCCGATCCATTGTCACACCGGCCGGACCTCGTACGTCATAGGCATGACGGAACAGGATGAGGGAATGTGACCGATGGACGAAAAAAAGTGGCAGGCGGAAAAATTCGAGGCCAACCGGCCGCACCTGCGCTCCGTTGCCTATCGCATGCTGGGCTCACGGACAGAGGCGGAGGACGCGGTGCAGGAGGCATGGCTGCGGCTCAGTCACTCGGATATATCCGATATCGACAATCTCGGCGGATGGCTGACGACGGTCACCGCCCGCATCTGTCTCGATTGGCTGCGCACGCGGAAATCCCGGCGCGAGGAGCCGCTGACCATCCGCGTCCCTGAACCTGTCGTCAGCCACGAGGCCGGAAACGGCACGGATCCAGAGCAGGATGCATTGCTCGCCGACTCAGTTGGCCTCGCGTTGCTGGTGGTGCTGGAGAAGTTGGCACCGGCGGAGCGGCTCGCCTTCGTGCTGCATGATATGTTCGACATGGCCTTCGACGACATCGCCCCGATCGTCGGGCGCAGCACGGTCGCCACGCGCCAGCTCGCCAGCCGCGCCCGCCGGCGGGTTCAGGGAGTGCCGGTCGCTATGGAGGCAGACCTCTCCCGGCAGCGCCATGTCATTGACGCCTTCTTCGCGGCATCGCGTAACGGCGACATGACTGCGCTTCTGACGGCTCTCGATCCCGATGTTGTCTTCCGCGCCGATGCGGTAGCGACGCGAATGGGGGCACTTGGGGAAATACGCGGCAGGTCCGCCGTTGCCGAAACCTTCCGCGGTCGCGCCCAGGGCGCCCGGCTTGCCGTCATCAACGGTGCCGTCGGCGCCGTCGTCATCCTCGGCGGGCAATTGCGCATCGCGCTTCGCATCACAATGGCCGATGACGGCAGGATCACCGGCATCGACTCGATGGCCGATCCCGAGCAGTTGCGCAAACTCGAGGTGCTGTTGATCGATCCGTGAGGAGCTCACCCCAGCCGCGTCGGGCTTGTCCCCGTCAGTCGGCGAAACATGGCGATGAAGGCGGAGGCGCTGCCGTAACCAAGCTGCGTCGCGATCCGCTGCACCGGCTCACCGGCCTCGATCAACGCCAGCGCCTCGACCAGCCTCAGTCGCTGTCGCCACTCGTTGAAGGAGATGCCGAGATCATCGTGGCAGCGGCGGGACAGCGTCCGTTCGGTCGTTCCCATCCGGCGTGCCCATTCCGCCAGCGAATGACGATCGCCGGGGTCGGCTTGCAAAGCCTTCAACACCGGACCGAGCAACGTGTCGTCTGACAACGGCAGATAACTTTCGCAGCGCGGGGCAAGACGGATCTGATCGACCAGAACCTGCGCCAGCCTCAGGTCGTCCTCAGTCTGTGGAAGGGTGACCTCGCGGGCGGCGAAGTCCGCCAGGATCGCCTTCAGCAATGGGCTGATGCTCAGCGTCGAAGGCTCGGCCGGCAGGTCGGCGCAGAGCGCGCGCTCGACATAGACGGTGACGTAATGCAGGTCATGCTGGTTCCAAGCGCCATGCATCGTATCGGGCGGCAACCAGATGGCATAATGGGGTGGAGACAGATAGCGCACGCCCTCGATGACGAACTCGGCGACGCCCATAAGGGCATAGTTGAGCTCGCCCCATGGCTGGCTTTTCGCCGGAAAGACCGTGCCGCCCTTGTAATTCTCCGTCCGAAAGGAGACCGGGCGCGGCGGGTCTCCCTCGATGCGTGGTTCGCGTACCGCCACCCGCTGCTGCATCTGTCCGCAATCCGCTACCCGTGTCTGAAATTCGCTATATACCATAAATCGGACAGACAGTAAAAAGTAGCACCATACAATTCCGACCAGGCCGACCATCCGGCAGGAGGAGCGCCATGAGCCAGAACCCGACCTCGCCCACAAACGACACCGCCGCCATCATGACAAGCGCGGCTCTGGCGCCGCTGCTCACCGTTCTCATCTGGTCCGGCAACACCGTCGTCACCAAGGCGGCCTCCGGCGTCATCTCGCCCGGCTCGATCTCCTTCTATCGCTGGCTGCTCGCCTTCCTGATCCTGCTGCCTTTTGTCGGCCGGGCCGCTTGGCGGAACCGCACGCTACTCAGCCAATATTGGCTGAAGCTCGCCACCCTCGGGGCACTTGGCATGGTGATCTACCAGAGCCTCGCCTATGAGGCGGCCAACACCACTTCTGCGGTCAATATGGGCGTGATCATCGCCCTGATGCCCCTCCTGTCGACGCTACTGGCTGGCGTGCTTGCCGGCGAAAGGCTGACGGCGGCCAGCCTTGCCGGCGGGATCATCTCCCTGATCGGCCTGATCTACCTGACCTCGCACGGCGACCCCGCAACCCTGCTGAGTGGCGGCTTCCATATCGGCGACGGCCTGATGATCGTCGCCGTGCTGTCTAACTCGCTCTACGGCGTGATGCTGAAGCGCTGGGCGATGCCGCTTCCCATATGGCAGCAGCTTTTCTGGCAGATCGGCTTTTCGACCCTCCTGCTGATCCCGGTCTTCCTGATGGGCGATATCTCGCCGATCACCACAACCAATCTGCCGCTCATCCTCTATGCGGCCATTCCGACATCGCTGATCGCGCCCCTTTGCTGGATGATCGGCATCCAGAAGCTCGGAGCGGCGCGAACCTCCCTGTTCATCAATCTCCTGCCGGTCGTCGTCGCGGCGCTCGCCTGGGCGATCCTTGGAGAACAATTGCACGCCTATCACGCCATCGGCGGCGCGCTCGCCCTCATCGGCGTCGGCATCGGCTTGCGCCAAACCAGGATTGCCAAAGGCGAGGCCGAACCGGGCGCCGATCACGCGGTTTGGGAGACGGAGGAGGTTTGATACGTCGAAGCTCTTTCCATATGGCCCGCAACCGGTGTTTTCGAGAACGACCATCCGGGAGGGCGTTTACCAGCGACCTAAGATGTCGGCGCGTATCAATACAACACTCGCTCAGGCGACTGGTTCTCAAAAACGATTGTAAAACAATACAGTAAAATTGCAGATCGTCGGCCGCTGTCATCAAGAGTGCGTCAGAGCCCCGGATATCCGCCGATCGGCGAACGCGGTGTCGGCCCCGGTCGGGAAAGACACGCTCAACACCGCCATCGAAACCATCACGAGAACCACGCTCGCCGCCGGCCGCACAGTCGGCATCTTCCGACCCTCGCAAGGCGATACTGGAATCGCCGCGTCTAAAGACCCGCCGCTCGGGAAAAATTATCGCGAAAAGCGGCAAGGTCGATCGGGCTGACATCCGAAACCGCCCATAAGACCAACCCGCCGCCGGACCACCGGGTAAGATTATAGCCGTCGTGCATCGTCTCGCTCTGCCCGACCTTGGCGCCCGGCCAGACGAAGAGATTGATGACATGACCATGGCGCCGATAGACGAGCGCCGCGACAACCCGGCCATCGATGTAATCCACCCTTCCCCCGATCAACGGAAAACCGTCCGCCGCAAGATCGACCACCGGCGGCGAGAAATCGATCTTGCCGTTGAACCAGGGCTTGACCGTGTGCTGGTCGGATGTCTGCACGTCGACCAGATGGTTGGCCAGCATCGATCGCACATGGCTGGCGAGCAATTCGCTCTGGGTCGGCGCGCTGGTCTGCGGATTGCCAAGCACCAGCATCAGGCTCGCCGCCAGGGCAGCCAGCGAGGGTATGAAGCTCCATTGCCCAAACAATTGCAGACCACGCCGCCATGCGCTCTCACGGTGCCGCGCCCCTGGAGCCTCCCCCTGCCGCTGTGCCTCCTCGAGAGAAATAGCCGTCATGATCCTTGCATGGACGTCGTCCGGCGCCTTCCACTTCACGCCGTCCCGGCCGACGACCCGCTTCATGTCCTTGAGCCCTTCCAAGGCAGCGGTGCAATGCGTGCATGTCGCAAGATGCTGTTCGAATTGTATCGTGTGGACCGCATCGAGTTCGTCATCCACGTAGCAATGCAGAATCGTTTCCCATTCCGGGCAGCTTTCCGGGGTTTTCTCGCTCATGATGCGACCCCGCCCCTCTCGCCCCGTTGCCATGCCTCGCCGAATTCACGCCTCGCTCTGGCGAGCCGCGACATGACGGTTCCGATCGGCACATCGGTTATATCGGCGATCTGGCGGTAGGACAGATTTTCCAGCTCCCGAAGCACCAGCACTTCCCGCGACAGGCCCGGAAGAGAGTTGATAACTTGCCGGACCCGCTGCGACTCCGTCTTGCGGATCAAGGTCGCCTCGGGCGAATCCTCTTCGGAGGCAAGGTCATGAGCGCCGCCATATGGCTGATCCTCGTCCTGCTCTTCGCTCGCCATCATCGGCGTTTCGAAGCGCGCCTTGCGTCTGCCTTCGCTCAGCCAGACGTAGTAACAGTTCCGGACGATGGCAAACATCCAGGCGCGGGGCTCGCCGCCGCGATAACCCTCGAAATTGCGGTAGGCGCGCAGAAAGGCTTCCTGCACGATGTCCTGTGCCGCATCGGCATCCCGGCTCAGAAACCGCGCGAAATTATAGGCGGCATCCAGGTGCGGAACGACGGTATTTTGAAACCGCAGCATCAGGCCGCTCGACGCCGGCGAAGCGCTCGCGAGATTTTCGTGGTGCAGCGATTGCAGCATCGGACCAATGATATCGACGGAAACGGCCGAGCGTATCTTTGCGAACGGCGCGACGGATTGCCGGACAAAAGCGACCAAAGCTCGCATCCCGATCACCGGCCAACCGAACGCTGAAACGAGACCCGGCGGCGGCCGATCGCCAAATGCGGAGAAGGCGAAATGGATATCCGTCGTCATGATCCCTGCATCGCTCCAGCGTCGGTTCCGGTCGGGTCAGGCCCTGACCGCGAATGTTGCTCTTCACTCTCCAGATCGTTTCAGACGGCGTTTTATTCTCGCTGCCTGCAGATATTTTTCGTCAGCGACAGCGCCAAAGGTATCATGTCTTCAGTAGGGCTCAATGCGCAGCCGCCTGCCCGCTCGCGCCGGCAGAATTCGTCCGGATATATCAAATTATTATCGGGGAAATGCTCCTGACCGAGAATAATCCGGCGACGCCGGCGATCTCCTTCGACAGCGGAGGCATTGATTGACCCCTGTCCTCCGCTTCGCGTGGCGATGCCACTCAAAGAGGAGACAGACAATGTTCAACATGACGCGCCGCACCGTTCTCAGCTCGGCCGCCGCCGCTGCCGCTTTCGGCTTGTCGGCAAAGCTGGAATTCATCCCGTCGCTGGCCAAGGCCGCAACGCCACTGGAGCCGGCTGTCGGCTTTTATCGCTACAAGGTCGGGGATGTCGAAGTCACCGCCATCTATGACGGCATTTGGCGCAAGCCGCATGATCCCGCCTTCATCAAGAACGCCTCCATCGAGGATACCAAGCAAGCGCTGGCCGCCGCCGGCCAAACCACCGAATTCATGCCGATCCCGCTCACCGTTGTCGTCCTGAAGATCGGCGACCGGCTGATCATGATGGACGCCGGCTCCGGCGTCGGCCAATGGCAGGCCAACGCCACACACCTGCCCGCGAACATGGCCGCTGCCGGCATCGACTACAAGAATATCGACACGGTGATCATCTCGCATTTCCATCCGGACCATGTCTGGGGCCTGATGGAAAAAGGCACGAATGCGCCGGTTTTCGCCCATGCCGAACTCGTCACCAACGCCGGCGAATATAGTTGGTGGACGGCGCCCGGCCGCGTCGACAAGCTGGCGGAAGGCCGCAAGGATGCCGGACGGCGCATCGCGGAAGTCTTCCCGAAATGGAAGAACTGGAAACTGGTCGGCGACGGCGCGGAAGTCGCTCCCGGCGTCCACCTTATCGCCGCGCCCGGCCACACACCCGGCCATTCCACCTTCCTCGTCGCGTCCGGCAAAGAGCAACTGCTGGTATCCGCCGACATCATGTACGTGCCGGCGCTGCTTGCGCCCCACCCGGAATGGCAGGGCAGCTACGATCAGGACGGACCGGCGGCCGTCGTGACGCGCCGCAGGCTGATCGACCGCGTCATCGCCGACAATATCAGGATTTGCGGTTCACATTTCCCCTTCCCGGGCTCCGGCACCTTCGTGAAGGACGGCAACACCTATGGTTTCACCCCAACGACACAAGCCTGAAAGCTCAAGGAGACATATCATGCTCAAATACGCAATCATCGGCGCCGCCAGCCTTTGCGCCGCCATCACCCTTCCCGCAGCCGCAGCCCTGCCGGCTTTCGCCGTCGACAACATGGAAACCACGGACGCGCCGGACCTGACCTCCGTCCGTGCCAAGATCGACGCGAAGGACTATGCCGGAGCATTGGCCGAACTTCGCGACCTGGCTGAGGATCATCAGCAGGCGGACGTCTACAACCTGCTCGGCTTCACGCTCAGAAAGACCGGCGATTTCAAAACCTCGCTGACCTACTACACCAAGGCGCTGGAGTTGCAGCCCGATCACAAGGGCGCCCGCGAATATCTCGGCGAGCTTTATGTCGAGACCGGCAACATGGACAAGGCAAAGGAACAGTTGGCGACGCTGAAGCAGCTTTGCCCAAGCGGCTGCGAGGAGCTGGAGGACCTGCAAAAGGCGATCGACACCAAGGCTGCCAATTAAACCCGAGACCCAGGCGCACGCCTGCGAAGCCGAACGACGCTTCGCAGGCACGCGGCTCCAATGGGAGGTGACACATGGACTATTCGGAAAATGCAAACGTCGTACATCCAATGGACATGACGCTTCTGGCCGGTCGGCTGTTGCTGGCCTGGATATTCCTGCACGAGGGCATGGCGCTGGCGTTCAATTTCGACGCCGCAGTCACCGCCATGGCGAAGCTTGGCGTTTTCGAGCCGCTGGTCGTCGCCGTAATTGGCTTGCAGCTCGCTGCCGGCCTTTCGGTTGCCCTCGGTTTGCTGACCCGTCTCGGCGCCTTGTCGCTCGGGCTGTTCTGCCTGTCGACAGCGTTGATGTTCCACGCGGATTTCGCCAATCACAATGAAATGCTGCATTTCGAAAAGGATTTGGCCATGGCCGGCGGCATGTTCGTGCTGGTTACAGCGGGCGCCGGCGCACTGTCGGTGGACCGCTTTCTCAAACGCCGCATCATGGCCTCGGGCGACAAGTCCCGACGGCCGCTGCGTCGCCCAATTGAGAGAGGAACTCTCTGAATGCCCAACAAGTATCCATCCACATGAAATCCTTGCCGAAAACAGCCAGGGTCACGGGTTGTTTTCGGCATTTTTATCGACTTTTTAAGCTTACGCCGCACCGGTATCTGGATCATCTCCGACAAGGTCTATGCCAGCCTTTCGCCGCTGATCACGGCTGCCTTGATCCGCATTATCCTGCTCTGGCCCATGTGCGGCTTGGAAGTGTGCTCGAAAAGAGGTTCAAAAGCGAGCAGGCTCGGCAGGCACCGCCATCAATCGAAGGCGGCACCCGAAAGGTGATTGTTGACCGACGATTTCACCGCGCCGATATCCTTCCAGAGTTCGGCGATGATGGTGGGATCGACATCGGCCATCAAGTCGCGCAGCCAGCCCTCATGGGCGGCAGCCATGGCGGCGAAAAGCTCGTCGCCCTTCCTCGTCAGCCTGGCGACCGTGACGCGCCGGTCGCCGTCGGGCGTCTCGCGCAGCACCAGACCGTCCGTTTCCAGCCGCTCCACCAGTCCCGTGACATTGCCGTTGGTGACCATCGTACGCTTGGAAAGCTCGCCGAGCCGCAGACCGTCATGCTCGCGATAGAGCTGCGCCATCAGGTCGAACTGCGGCAGCGTTGCAGCGAACTCGTTGCGCAGGCGGCGGCGGATTTCCTGCGATATCAGCTTGGTGGTCGACAGCATCCGCAGCCAGAGCCGCAACTCCTGCTTCTCGCCCTTCTGCGCTCCCTGGACGATGATCTCCAGATCGACGGTTCCGCTCTCGGATTCTGCCATGGTTTCAGCTCAAATCGCCGTATTGCCATCTCATATACGAACGGTCTACGGAGCAATATTTCAAATGTCAAAGATTTACGCATCAAGCCCAAAGAGGGTCACTTCGCCAGCATTTTCCCTCGCAAGAAGCCGGAGCCGGCTCCTGTGCCCGCCAGGCCTTCCAGACGACTCGCGCGGCCGCGGATGAAACCGTTACGCCGCCGACGACAGCAGCGTGAACAGCTCCTGCGGCCGATTGACGCCGCGCAGCGCGTAGCGGCCGACCGACACGAGATCGTTGCTCTGATCGGCTGCCAATGTCCCGACGAAATTCGACGACATCAGGATATTGCGGTCGGCCGAACGGCACATGGAGGCGATGCGGCTGACCTCGTTGACGGCCGGGCCGATAACGGTGAAATCCAGGCGGTCCATGCTGCCGATATTGCCGTAGAAGACATCGCCGATATGCAGGCCGAGATAGACGTCGGTCACCGGCCTGCCCTCGATCTGCCTCTGGGCATTGAGGTCGCGCAGCCGCTGGCGCAGCAACGATTCCGCCATAAGCGCGGCGGCGCAGGCATCGCCCGCATCTCTCGCCTTGAAGATCGCCAGCGTGCCGTCGCCGATCAGCTTCAACACATTGCCGCCCGCCTCATGGATCGAGGAAATCACGGCGTCGGCATAGGCGTTCAGCATCGGGATGATTTCGTCGGGCTCGGCCGTATCCGAGATGCGGGTGTAGTTGGCGAGGTCGGAGAACCACAGCGCCGCCGAGATACGCTCGGCCTTGCCGCGCGTGATCTTGCCCTCGAGAACATGACGCGCCGCATCTTCGCCCAGATAGACCTCGGCGATGGTACGGGCGATGCGGCCCGTGGCGGTGCATTTGATCGCCAAGGCCAAAGCCGGCGTAAGCTTGCGCAGCACGCGCAGATCCTCTTCCGGGAAACCCGCTTCGGCCGCGGTGGCGAAGTTGGAGTAAAAACAATCCATCTCACCGATCGTACCGCCCTCTTCGAAGCGATGCACCATGGCGATATAGTCCGTGTGACCATCGGCATGCAGCGTATCAAGACCGTAAAAATCGATCGGATCGCCAAAGCCGATGCGCCGACGCACCTCATGCCCACCTGTCATCAACATATGATGGAAGGCGGAACGCTGCCAATTCTCGGAGGCGATCCCCTGTTGCGACGGGCCGTATTCGAACTCGCGCTCGATCGCCTGGTTGCCATCCCAGCGAAAGGCGCGGCCCTCATAGACCGGATGCAGCGTATCCATCAACGCCATGGTACGATCAAGCCTGAGGCCATGCTGGCAGCATGCCTCGCAAAACCCCGCCAGGATATCGGTCTCTGCCATGCCCTTGAGGCCGGCCTGCATGAGCCAGCTGGCGATTTCGCCAATGTCCTTCGCGTCCATGGATATCTCCCGACCCTCTGAAGGATTCGCTTTAATACGAAACTTATAGGCTTGGAATGCCGTACGACGCAAAATAGTCTCCAGGGAAGCAAGCGATGGCCGCCCCTGTGGCACAGAAGCGGCGATTTGACGCGTTCGAAGAGTATCGGCGAAGCTCGGCCCCTTACATGCGGCTTCCGCAGGTCCTCCAGGCCTATACGGCGAAAGAGTTCGGCACGGACGCGATCGGCAAGCGTCCGTGTCTTCATCGACTGGCTCGTGCGGGTATTTGCCCGACAAGCCGAGGCTGAAGGCAGCAGTGGATGAATATTTCCCCGAACCGATCAAATAAATGAAATCAGCTCTTTGAATGCGCCGGCGGTGCTCCTACGTCGAAGGTGATAGTCTCGCCGGCGCCCGTCCGCGCACGCCGCCATGACCCCGTGATTTTCGAGAGGGACTGGATTCATGACTGAACAGAAGCAATTGAAGCTCGGGGCCTTCATGCGTCCCGTCAGCCTGCATACCGGCGCATGGCGTTATCCCGGCGCCTACCCGGATGCGAATTTCAACTTCAAGCACATTGTCAGCTTTGCGCAGGAACTGGAAAAGGCGAAATTCGACGCCTTCTTCATGGCCGATCACCTCGCCGTGCTGAACATGCCGGTCGAGGCGCTGAAGCGCAGCCATACCGTGACGTCCTTCGAACCGTTCACTCTGCTCTCGGCACTCGCCGCCGTCACCGAAAGGATCGGCCTCGTCGCCACGGCATCGACCACCTTCGACCAGCCCTACCACATCGCCCGACGCTTCGCCTCGCTCGACCATATCAGCGGCGGCCGCGCCGGCTGGAATATCGTCACGACCTCCAACCCGGACGCGGCGCTGAATTTCGGTCTCGACGAGCATATGGAGCACGGTGAGCGCTATCACCGCGCCCGCGAATTCTACGATGTCGTCACCGGCCTCTGGGACAGCTTTGCCGACGATGCCTTCATCCGCGATGCCGAGAGCGGCATCTTCTTCGATCCGGACAAGATGCATGTGCTCGCCCACAAGGGCGAGGAACTGAGCGTGCGCGGACCACTCAACATCGCCCGCCCACCGCAAGGCTGGCCGGTGATCGTCCAGGCCGGGCAATCCGACGTTGGCCGCCAGCTTGCCGCCGAAACGGCGGAAGCGGTCTTCGCCGCCCCGCGCAATCTCGCCGACGGCAAGGCAATCTTTGCCGATATCAAGGGCCGGATGAAAAAGATCGGCCGCAACCCGGATCACCTGAAGATCCTCCCCGCCGCCTTCATCGTCGTCGGCGATACGGTCGAGGAGGCCAAGGCCAAGCGCGCCAAGCTCGACAGCCTGGTGCATTACGACAGCGCCATCGCCTCCCTGTCGATCTCGCTCGGTCACGATGCCTCCGGCTTCGATCCTGACGGCCCGCTGCCGGCAACGCCGGAAACCAACGCCAGCAAGAGCGGCCGCGAGCGCGTCATCGCATTGGCCGAGGAGGAAAAGCTCACCGTGCGCCAACTTGCCCAGCGCCTCGGCGGTTATGCCGGCCTCGCCTTCGTCGGCACGCCGCAGACCATCGCCGACGAGATGGAGCAATGGCTGCACGAAGAGGGCTCCGACGGCTTCAACGTCGTCTTCCCCTTCCTGCCGCAGGGCCTGCTTGACGTCACCACACGCGTCGTTCCGGAATTGCAACGCCGCGGCATCTTCCGCCGCGACTACGAGGGCACGACCCTGCGCGAACATCTCGGCCTGCCGCGCCCGGACAATCGCTTTTTCCCATCGCTTTCCGAAGCGGCGCAATAAGAGACAACCGATGAGCCATATCACGCCGATCGACTACGACACCGCCTCCGACGCCGTCCGCGCCGAGCACGACCGCGAGGTGGCGCTACGCGGCCGCATGACCAATATGAAGCGCACGCTGCTGCATTCACCCGTCGCTCACCGCATCTATGCCGAATGGTTCACGCTGCGCGAAGAACTGCGCCCGGCGCTGGACGACCGCGCCGTCTGGCTCTTCTGCCAAGCCATCTCGCTGGAAAGCCGTGCGATCATTCCGGTCGGCTTCTTCCGCCGCGCGCTGATCAATGCCGGCCTGACGCCGGAGACGATCGTGCCGACCGAAGACGAAGCGCTGCTGATCGATTTCGGCAAGGCCGTCGTCAGGGATTCCAACGCCGTGCCGGAGGAATTGTGGGCGCAGCTGAAGGCGCGCTACGACGAGCCGACACTCGTCAACCTCGTCGCTTTCGCCGGCATCATGATCGCCACGGCGGTTTATACCAATGTGGTGAAGGTGGATATCGATCCGGAGCTTGGGGCATATCTGGATGGGTTTGAGCTGCCCCCGAAGTAGCGAAAGAGCCCCTCTCCCCGTTTTGACGGGGGAGAGGGAGCAACCTCACCAAGACCCCTTCGCCCCGCGTGCGGGGAGAAGGTGGACTCGAACAGTTGAGCAAAGCGAAACTGTTCGAGGACGGATGAGGGGCCTTTCAGAGCCCGGAACTACCCAGAAATCACCGTCTCAAACTTCGGATTCCCACGGATCGTATTGCTGACCGTGCAAATTTCATCCTCGGCAGCGTGGGCAATCGCGTTGCGGATCTCGTCGCCGAAATCCCCCTTGATCGTGAAGGCGATGTTGAACTTTTCGACGCGGGATAGACCTTCCGTCGCCTTCTCGCCGGTCACGACAGCGGTGACTTCCGTCAGCTTGTCGAGCACGCCGAGGCTGCTTGCGGCCATGCGGGCGCTGAGCACAAGGCAGGCCGACAGCGAGGAATAGAGCAGGTCGAGCGGGTTGAAGCCCGGTTGCGACGGCGAGGTGACGATATCGATCTCGCCGCCGGTGACCGAGGTCACATGCGGAAAGCCGGTGCGGCCGAGGGTGGCCGTGGCGCCCGTCTGTCTCGTCTTCACTCTCAATTCGGCCATATCGAAAATCCCTCAAATGAAAAGGTTGAAACTGTTATTCGAAACATAGGGATTCACATTGCGCGACACAATCGGCGTTTCCCACCCTTGCGCGTTGGCGCCAGTTGAGCCACCAAATGGTTAGAAGCTCATCGCAGACAGGCAGAATTCCGATATGACCGTTTCCGATCCCCGCACCTTCCTCACGTCCCTCTTCAACGCAGCCGTCCGCGCCGCCGACCCGATGACCGGCATTCGCGCGCACCTGCCTGCAAAACCGAAAGGACGGACGATCGTCATCGGCGCCGGCAAGGGATCCGCGCAGATGGCGGCGGCGCTGGAGCAATGCTGGGACGGTCCGCTGGAAGGGCTGGTGGTGACGCGCTACGGCTTTGCCGCCCCCTGCCGCCACATCGAGATCATCGAAGCCGCCCATCCCGTCCCCGACGAGGCTGGCCTTGTCGCTTCCAGGCGGCTGCTGAAGCTGGTCGAGGGGCTGACGGAGGACGATCTGGTGATCGCGCTGATCTCCGGCGGCGGCTCGGCGCTACTGCCGTCGCCTGCGGGCGCCCTCACCCTTACCGACGAGATCGCCGTCAACAAGGCGCTGCTCGCCTCCGGCGCGCCGATTTCGGTGATGAACGTCATCCGCAAGCATCTGTCGACCATCAAGGGCGGCCGTCTTGCCACTGCGGCCTATCCGGCCAAGGTCGTCTCGCTGGTGGTCTCCGACATTCCCGGCGACGATCCGGCCCTCGTCGCCTCCGGCCCGACCGTGCCCGGCGCCGGCACGCGCGCGGAAGCGCTCGACCTCATCCGCCTCTATCGTATCGACCTGCCCGCCGCCGTCCTCGCGCATATCGAAAAGCCGGAAGCCGATGCGCCGCGGCCAGGCGATCCGCGCTTTGCCCGCAATGAAGTGCATCTCATCGCCTCCGCCGGCGTCTCACTGGAGGCTGCGGCCAAGGTAGCGCGCGAAGCCGGCATCGAGGCGGCCATCCTTTCGGATGCGATCGAGGGCGAGGCCCGAGAGGCGGCACACATGCATGCCGCCCTCGCCCGCGAGATCCTGCATCGAGACCGGCCCTTCGCCAAGCCGATCGTGCTGCTCTCCGGCGGAGAGACGACGGTGACCCTGACGGGCAAGGGCAAGGGCGGGCGAAACTCCGAATTCCTGCTGTCGCTGGCGATCGACATCGACGGTCATGCCGGCATTCATGCCATGGCCGCCGACACCGACGGCATCGACGGCAGCGAGGACAATGCCGGTGCCTTTGCCGATGCAAGCACGGTGGCACGGCTACGCAAGGCCGGGCTGATACCCGCGGGGATGCTTAGGAACAACGATGCCTGGACGGCGTTCAACGCCATCGGAGACCTCTTCGTCCCCGGCCCGACCGGCACGAACGTCAACGATATCAGGGCTATTCTGATCGCCTGATCGTCAGGATTGGACCAGATTGGCGGTTTGCGCGCAATCCTCGCAGCGCCAGTAGGCGGGCGCTGTCGATATCCACCGAAAGAAATGCCGGCGGCAATGCGCGCATTCGATTTCGACGACATGCGTCTTTTCGGCAACGACGAAGGGCTTGGGCCTGTTGCTACGTTCCCTTTTCCACTGCTCAAGTTTCGTGACGGCCATCGTTACCCTCCACGCAATACTTCCGCCTCGATAAGAACCTGCATAAGTTAGGCTGAACTAATGAAGAAAATATTGCAACTGCCAAATGGGACTTGCCTCCCGGATTGCAGAGAGCCCGATACAACGGATCGATTGTGTAATTCCCAAATAATACTGGGAGATCCCGACCACTGATGCCGGCTATGCCGATTTTGAACAGAAAACCACTTTTCCCGAGGCAGACTTCCATCTGCGCGCTCGCCGCGGCGGCGCATGCTGGGAAATTTAAAACGAGGAAATCGCCGTGCCCGCACTGGACAGCAAATCGGCCATAGGTTCCTTTAGCTTCAGATTTGAGCAGGAGGGACCATCATGCGCCATTTCCGCCAGCGAGCGATATCCTCGGCAACCATCCTCGCCTTCGGGCTTTTCTCCATCACGACAGTCCAGGCCGCCGCACCCCAGCCGGTCGAGGCCGAGCATGGGATGGTGGTGACCGCCCAGCATCTGGCGACTGACATCGGCGTCGACGTGCTGAAAAGCGGCGGCAATGCCGTCGATGCGGCAGTGGCGGTTGGCTATGCGCTCGCCGTGGTCTATCCGACCGCCGGCAATATCGGCGGCGGCGGCTTCATGACCATCCGGCTGAAGGACGGCAGGACGACCTTCCTCGATTTCCGCGAGCGCGCGCCGCTGGCCTCGACCAAGACCATGTACCTCGACGACAAGGGCAATGTCGTCAAGGGCGCGAGCACGGACGGCTATCTCGCCGTCGGCGTGCCGGGCTCCGTCATGGGTTTCGAGACCGCGCGCGAGAAATATGGCACGAAAACCCGAGAGGAGCTGATGGCGCCGGCGATCCGCTACGCCAAGGAGGGCTTCACGCTGAACCAGGCCGACGCCGCCGAGCTGAACGAGGGCAAGACGTGGCTGTCGCGCGATCCGGCCACGGCCGCCATCTTCACCAAGGCGAACGGCGCCCCCTTCTCGACTGGCGACACGCTGACACAGCCGGACCTCGGCGCGGCGCTGTCGAGCATTTCGGAACAAGGTCCGGACGCCTTCTACAAAGGGCCGACCGCCGATGCCATCGTCAATGCCAGCCAAGGCAAGGGCGGCGTCCTCGCAAAGGAGGATTTTGAGCAATACAGGGTGCGCGAACTCGATCCGGTGAAGTGCAACTACCGCGGCTATGAGATCACCTCCTCGCCGCCGCCCTCTTCCGGCGGCGTGATCATCTGCGAAATCCTCAATGTGCTGGAAGGCTACCCGCTCTCCTATACCGGCTACGCCTCGGCCGACACCGTGCATCTGATGACTGAAGCCATGCGCCACGCCTATGTCGACCGCAATTCCACGCTGGGTGACCCCGATTTCGTCGACAATCCGGTCACCAAGCTGCTGGACAAGGACTATGCGAAAAAGATCCGCGACGGCATCGATCCCTATCGCGCCGGCGTCTCCAAGGATCTGATGCCGAAGGGTCTCGGCGAGAGCCATGAGACGACGCATTATTCGATCATCGACAATGACGGCAATGCGGTGGCCGTCACCTATACGCTGAACGGCTCCTTCGGCGCCGGCGTGGTCGCGCCCGGCACGGGCATCCTCCTCAACAACGAGATGGACGACTTCACCTCCAAGCCCGGCGTGCCGAACCTTTACGGCCTGGTGCAGGGCGAGACCAACGCCGTCCAGCCGAAGAAGACGCCGCTCTCCTCCATGAGCCCGACCATCGTCGCCAAGGACGGCAAGCCCTTCATGGTGATCGGCAGCCCCGGCGGCTCGCGCATCATCACCATCACGCTCGAAGCGATCATCAACGTCATCGATTTCGGCATGGACATCCAGCAGGCGATCGACGCACCGCGCATCCATCACCAGTGGCTGCCGGACAGGATCTATACCGAGCCCTATGCGCTGTCTCCCGACACGATCAAACTGCTGGCCGGCATGGGCTACACGGTCCAGGTCGGCGGCGATTGGCCGGTCTGGGGCCAGGCGGCCGGCATCCTCGTCGGCGGCAAGAGCCTCGGCGATATCGCCAAGGGCGGCGGCGCCCGCTACAACGGTGCGATGGACAGCCGTGCCGGCTCAGGTCTCGCCGGCGGCTATTGATCCCTCAGCCGATCCCGCCGGCGATGAAAACACACCATCCTGCACGCGAAAACGGGCCGTGATCGGCACAACCGCGCTCGATCGCGGCCTTCCGTTCATCTGGCATTCATCGGCTGTGGCATTCCTGCCCGCCTGCGTCACTTTTTCCATTTCGATCAATAAGATTTGCGATTTCTGATATAGTCATCGCGCGCGAGCGGGAGTATACAGCCTCGATTCCAATCGGCCTTTGCGCTGTTGTCAGACTTGCGGTTCTGTCTTTGGACCCCACCGCACCATCGAGAGCGATCCCCGACAATGTCGGATCAGATTTTCCAGGCCGCCCCAACCCGGCGGGCCGCACCGAATTTTCGTGTAATTGCGCTTATCGTGGCAAGCGCCATGTTCATGGAGCAGCTTGACGCAACCGTGCTCGCCACGGCCCTGCCGACCATGGCGAAGGATTTCGGCGTCAGCGCGCCGTCCATGAGCATCGCGCTCACCTCCTATCTGCTCAGCCTGGCGATCTTCATCCCGGCGAGCGGTGCGATCGCCGACCGTTTCGGCTCGCGCACGGTCTTCCGCACGGCGATTGCCGTGTTCGTCGTCGGCTCGCTCCTCTGCGCCCAGGCGCCGAACGTGTTCTTCCTCGTGATCGCCCGCCTGCTCCAGGGCCTCGGCGGCGCCATGATGATGCCGGTCGGGCGGCTGGTGCTGATGCGCAGCGTCGCACGCAAGGATATGGTGAACGCCATGTCCTGGCTGCTCATTCCCGCCCTTGTCGGCCCGATCCTCGGCCCACCGGTCGGCGGCTTCTTCGTCACCTATCTCGACTGGCGCTGGATCTTCTACATCAACGTGCCGATCGGCATCATCGGCTTCATCCTGGTATCGATGTTCATCGAAGAGGTGAAGGGTCCAAGGAACGGCCGTTTCGACCTGTCGGGCTTCATCCTGTCCGGCATTTCGCTCGGCTCGCTGCTGTTCGGCTTCGAAATGTCGAGCCGTTCGGGCGAAGGCTATATGGCCATTTTCCTGATCTCGGTCGGTCTGCTGTTCGGCATCGCTTACCTGCGCCATGCCCGCAAGCACCCGTCGCCGATCATGGATTTCTCGCTGATGAAGGTGCCGACCTTCAGCGCATCGGTCATCGCCGGCTCGTTGACGCGCATCAGCCAGGGCGCGCATCCCTTTCTCATTCCGCTGATGCTGCAGCTTGGGTTTGGCCTGTCGGCCGCCGCCGCCGGCCAGATCGCCATCGCAACCGCACTCGGCTCCATGGCGATGAAGCCGTTGCAGGTCAGGATTCTGCGCACGCTCGGCTTCCGCACCGCCTTGCTGATCTTCGGCGTGATCGGCACGCTCGGCTATGGGCTTTGCTCCATCTTCCAGCCCGACTGGCCGCTGCCGGTGATCTTCGCGATCCTGTTCTTCTGCGGCTTCTTCATGTCGTTCCAGTTCACGGCCTACAACACCATCGCCTATGACGAAATCGAGCGCGACCGTATGAGTTCGGCAACGAGCTTCTATACGACATTCCAGCAGTTGATGCTGTCGCTCGGCATCTGCATCGCTGCCCTTGCCTTGCATGGCTCCATGCAGGTGCGCGGACACGCGACCGCAGAAATGAGCGACTTCTCCGTCGCCTTCATCGTCGTCACCGCGATCGCGCTTCTCGCCGGGATCTGGAATGCTCGCTTTTCAAGCACGGCAGGTTCGGAAATCAGCGGCCACCGCAAGAAGTCGCCCGAGCATGCGCTCGGCGGGCACTGAAGCCAGCACGCCGATATCGCGCCCCGCCCGCGGGACAACGGAATAACGAAAAAGCGCCGATCCAAGGACCGGCGCTTTTCGATTCATAGTTCGCCTGGAGCAAAATACAAAAAAGGCCGGGCTAACCCGACCTCTTCCTTCATCGCCTCAACGATCTATGCCAGTACATCCGTGGTCAAAGACCGGAGGCAGATGCTTACATGGATTCCAGCTGATCAGCCGACATCTTGCCCGAACGCTTGTCCTTGACAAGCTCATAGGAAATCTTCTGGCCGTCACGAAGGCTGCTCATTCCAGCGCGTTCAACAGCGGAAATGTGCACGAAAACGTCCGTTGCGCCGTCGTCAGGCTGAATGAAACCAAAACCCTTGGCAGCATTGAACCACTTTACAGTACCTGTGCTCATAACGATGACCTTTCAATCACTCATATAAAGATCGCATTCCAGGCAACCACCTGGGTGCAGTAGACCGATTTTGAGAGGAAGTTCGTCAGTGTCGCGCAGAGTGCGTCGAGGCAAAGTTCATTCAGCAATATCGATTGCACGGCTTATAACGGATGATCGAATTCTCCACAAGGAAAAACATATAAAACATCGAAAACGATCAAATATTTCATGAAAATTGGCCCTCGCGGCATTAAATCATCATTGAATGAAGATCAAAATCAGCTCGTCTTTTTCCAGATATTTTCGTGATTTTCGGACCGGGACCATCAAGATTTGTCGGCGTTTTTCTTTCCATTTCCCCGGTTTTATCGTGAAGATCTCGCCTTATTTCTTGGGAACCGACAGAATTATATCGCCAATACGAACGCCATCCGATAGAGGATGGGATTTCTCGCTTTTTGAACGCCGATAACTATTCGCGCAAGTTCATAAGCACCGCCAACGCCGACACGAACCCTGGAGGCCAACATGGCGCCGAACAAAGACAACCTATTCGGATCCAAGAAACAGGCATCGCTGGTCAAGGCCAGCCAGCTCGACTCCACCGTCAGGGATATCCTGGCCAGCGAACAGACGAGCCGCGAGAAGAAGACGGCCCGCCTGCGGGAGCTCCGCCTTCAGCAGGAAGCGTTGCTGCCCCCAGCCGAGCCGAAAGCAAAAGCCAAGAAGAAGACCGCGAAGACATCCGGATAGGCAAAGCCGGATCCGTTCGTGACATGGTTCGATAACGGACGTTTTGCATTTCGTGAACACAGCCTCCATGGACGGCGCATTGAATTGAGGGCGGCTTCCGCCCTAAATAGCGACCAAATTTGCAATCCATTCTGGAGCATCCCATGGTCGCCGGCATTCACCACATCACGCTGATCACCCGCAAGGTGCAGGCGAATGTCGATTTTTACGCCGGCTTTCTCGGCCTGCGGCTCGTCAAGCGCACCGGCGGCTTCGAGGATGCGACGCAACTGCATCTCCTCTATGGCGACGCGACGGGATCGCCGGGATCGCTGATCACCTTCCTCGTCTGGGAAGATGGTGCGCCCGGCCGCGCCGGCGTCGGCCAGGTCGGCGAAATCTCGCTTGCCATCGACCCGATGAGCATCGGCTTCTGGCTGACGCGCGCCCTGA
>DASWOH010000204.1:0-1925 GCA_036398815.1 Rhizobium sp.
GCGTCACCAGGAAGAAGACGTCGCCATGGTCGACCTTGGGCGGGGTCAGTTGCTTGGGATCGGGCACCGTCAGCACGTAGCAGACCTTGCCCGTGCCGCCCTGGTAGAAATAGGCGCCCCACGCCTTGAACTGCTCGATACGGGTCGGCGACTGGGCGGCAGCGGATGTAGCGATGGCCATGACGGCCAGGAGGGCGGCAGCCAGTTTTTTCACGAACATGTTTCCTTCCGATTTCACTCAAGTGCCGGCACGCGGAGCGCGGTGCACAACATTTTTCCGTTTATTGTGACTTAATTCAGGTTACCAAACCGTCAACACCGGGATCCGGGGCCTGAATATTGTTCCGAAGCAGAACATCTGGGGATGGGATACGGCGATCAACGAACAGAGTTCCGCCGGCGCGCGCATCCGAATGCGCTCAGTGAGAGGAAGATTAGGGCAAGAATTTGGCAGAAAGGAGACGCGGGCATGAGACAATTTGCTCAGCCGGAGGTGATTTCCGATGCCAGAGCTCTGTCCGCCTTCTCGAAATGCTCCGGCTTCATGTGGGCGCGCACCGCAGCAATGGCGGCGGCAAGCACGGCGATATCGTCGGAAAAGCCGACAAGCGCCAGGAAATCGGGGATCGCGTCGAACGGCAGCACGAAATAGGCAAGGGCGCCGAGCAGGATGGCGCGCACCCGCTTCGGCGTCGAGGGATCGAAGGCGCAATAGAAGGCGGCGACGACATCGCGCGCGAAGGGCAGATAACCGACGGCGCGCTTGAACACCGGCCAGAAGCCGGCCTTGACCTTCTTCGCCTTCTTCTCAGTCTCCGCTTCCTCGCCCGGCAGCAGGATTTCACCGTATTTGACGTCGTCCATATCCATCCTCAGCACAACCCATATCGATATGGTATGGTTCAATTGCCGATTCAATGACGGCTGGCGGCCTTGTCCATGATGGCGGCGAGATCGAAATCGAGCAGCGTCAGGCCCTTGGCCGAATGGGTGGTCAGCTTGACCTCCACCGTCCGATAGACATTGCTCCATTCCGGATGATGGTCGATCTTGTCGGCGTGGATCGCGCATTCCGCCATGAAACCGAAGGCCTGCGCGAAGCTGGCAAACTTGAACGTCCGGCTTATGGCAAGGCCATCCCCGGCGAGCGCCCAGCCGTCGAGATCCCGAAGCTTGCCTTCAACCTCGTTATCGCTCAATCTTTCCCGACTCATCGTTCTATCTCCTGTGTCCCCTCTCCTGTCGATCACGGTATGATAACATGGATAAAAGGCGAATTCTGTTCGTTTGTCTCGGCAATATCTGCCGCTCGCCGCTCGGCGAGGGCATCTTGCGCGCAAAGGCGGCCGAACGCGGCCTTGCCGCCCGGATCGAGACGGATTCGGCCGGCACCGGCGGCTGGCATCAGGGGGATGGACCCGACCCGCGCTCGATCGCGGTCGGACTGGAGCATGGCATCGATATTTCCGGGCTGACGGCCCGCAAGGTCAGGACCGCCGATTTCAGCGAATTCGACATGATTTTTGCCATGGACCGCAACAATCTGAGGGATCTCGTCAAAATCGCCCCGCACGATTCGGCTGCGGATATCCATCTGTTCATGGATTTCGTCAGCGGCGAAAACCGTGACGTGCCCGACCCCTATTACGGCGACAGCCGGGATTTCGAGGCGATCTACCACATGCTTTCGGCGGGCTGCGACCGGCTGCTGGCCATCCTGTTCAAGGCCTGACGCGCCGGCCCGTTTCGCGGCCGGCGCATGGCACTGCAGAATGGATCCGTCACGCGGGTGGGATCAGGGATGCAGCTCGCTGACGGCGAAGGGTTTGGGCGCCAGCGGCACGTCGAGCGGATAGGCTTCCTCGACCACATAGGGTCCGCCGCCGACGGAATCGCGTGACGACATCAGCACGAAGCGCGACACC
>DASWOH010000205.1:0-3221 GCA_036398815.1 Rhizobium sp.
GTAGATGGCGCTGAGCAGATCGGCCTGTGCCTCGCGTGACGGGAGGCTGATACCGTTGGTGCGACCGGACGAGTTGACGCCGGTCGCATGGATGCGGGCATAACTGCGGTCGTGCTGCTGGCGCGCGACGTCGCTTCGGCGCAGGACAATGGCTGCACCACCTTCGGCACGCACATAACCCTGACCATTGGTATCATAGGCTCGGCAGAGACCTTCCGGCGACAGCATGCGCGCCTGGGAAAAGCCGACGAAGGACAGCGGATGGAGCAGAAGGTTGACGCCACCGACGATCGCGGTGTCGATATCACCGCATTCCAGCGCCCTCACCGCCTGATCGAGCGCCACAAGCGACGACGAACAGGCCGTGTCGATCGTCATGCTTGGGCCTCGCAGGCCGAAAATATGCGAAATGCGGTTTGAAACGACCGAAAGCGTGTTGCCAGTCATGAAATACGGGCTGCCGGACGCCGGATCTTCAGCGGTCAAATTGCCATGGTCGAGCGACGATGCGCCGACATAGACGCCGACACTCTCGCCTTCGAAGCCGTCTACAGGCAGGTTCGCATCTTCCAAAGCCCGCCAGACGAGGTTCAGAAGGATGCGCTGCTGCGGATCCATCTGCATCGCCTCGCGTTGCGAAAGGCCGAAGACTGCCGGATCGAAAGAGTAGATGTCCGCCATGACGCCAGCGGCGTAGCTGTAGGTCTTTCCTTGAGTGCCGATGATCGGATGCCAGAAACGCGCGAGGTCCCAGCGTTCATCGGGAATGCGGCCAACAGTGCACCGCCCTTCCTTGAGAACGAGCTGCAGCTCTTCAATCGAACTCGCCCCCGGTGCGATACTCGCCCGTCCGATAATTTCAATCGTCATGTTTTCTCGGCATTACTCTTTAAAACTGTCCCAGGATGAAAGTGGCCATCTTCATCTTATAAACGTTCACATCATAATTATCTGCGGTTGTCACCTGCAAAAAGCCAAGCACGGAACGCCATGTTGAGTAAAAAGACAACAAACAGGACGCCTTGCAAGAAAAGATGCCAGTGCACAATCAGCTTCAAATCGCCGAACATCTGCGCTTGAAAGAATGCGGGCCGGCTCTTGCCGGCTCCCCGTCAAACTTTGCGATTCCTCGTAAATTTCGGTCTTTCGAGAATGCACCGATCTGCCGGAATCATCTCGATGCCGGCATCAAAGCTCCGATCAGTGCGCCAGAGGATGCGTGAACCACGCATCCTCTGGCCTGATTCTTACTGCCCGAGATTGGCCGCCGTCGATGCCCCCTGGGAGGCGATCCCGAGCGGGGAGCCGATGAGCGTCAGGAACTTCCGGATATCGACCGAGGGGTGACGCGATACATAGATGACGTCCCGATTCTTGACCGGGAATGTTTGCCCAACGATGAGACTGTCGGGATGCGACATGTCGAATCGATAGACGATCGGATAACGCCCCTTGGAATCCGGCGCCATTCCCTTTTGCATAAGTGCCTGGAAACGGGCGGGGCCGAGCAGGCTCCTGACGATATCCGACTCTTCATAACGAAACAGGAAGAAACCCCGGGCATTGCTCGACTCATCGAGCGCGCCGTGACCCAAGGCGACGGCCTCGAGAAGATTGAGGTCATTGGCGCCGAACTCGATACGACCATCCCCCTTGACGGAGCCGAGAAGGGTATAGGTTCTCGGATCACGCACGAGGAAAATCTGGTCGCCGGGCTGGACGTAAATGTCCTCGGAAGGGTGCTCGACGATCGACTTCAGCAGGGCAGTGCCGGTCTTGCTGCCGCGAACCAGCGTGACATTGGTTTCATAGGGCTGTGTGACCGGCCCGCCCGCCTTTGCGATCACCTGCGTGATCTTTTCGCTGGTCAGGTCCAGAGGCACCAGCGACGGACGGCCGACGGCGCCGGAAACGGTCACCGTACGCGATGCCGTGCCCGTGCTTGTGACGATAACATCCGGCTCGACCGCCTTGGTCGCCAGCGCGGCCAGAACCGCCTTACGAGCCTGGTCCAGCGTCTTGCCCGCGAATTTGACGGAACCCGCATAGGGAATGGCCGCCGTTCCATCCGGCTGGACGACAATATCCAGCGACACCTGCTTCGACTGTGCCGTCGAGAACAACCCGTCGGAGCCGGCCTCGAAGATCGTTACTCGCAGCGCATCACCGACACCGATGACCACTCGCCCGACACCGCCCCCGATGCCGAACCGACGGTTGAAGGCGGTGGAAACATAGTCGGAAACGAGACGCGCCGTGCGACTATCTATATCGACGACATCGAAAACGGCCGCATTCTTGCGCCCAAGCTCGACGCTGGATCGCCCGGCGTCGTCGCCGATGGCGCCGGCCAGCGGCCCTTCGCTCGATACGGAATTACATCCCGCCAGAACTACGCAAACTAGCAACGCGCCTACGCGAATCAATTGAATGACCTCAAAATTAATACCGCCACCATAACCGACTCGGTCAGAACAGCGCATTATTCACAAATCCGTCGGCGCCTTGAAAAGCATAACGGACGTCCCTCAACAAGCCCATTCAAGACACACACCACCAAAAAATGTGTGCCATCACATGAGTACACTTCGCAACGAACGGTCGCGCGACCTTACGCCCCATAGGCTGAAAACATCAGCAACGCAATTTATCTCGACAAATTTGCATAAATTTAAATTAATATTTACTGAATGATAAAAGTGTTCGTTAAGGAATAACGTCAAGCAAAGCCCATCCATGCCCACCTGAATGAAGCAGCTTTACCGCCTCCCCTTTATTATAAGCATGCTCTTGCCTATCGCAGCGGCGAACTCTAAACCGTGGCAGACGCATGGACGGCGACCATGACAACCAGGGATCAGTCAAACTTCGGATTCATTCTTCGCAGGATTTGCCACGGCGGAAGCGAACGAATTCATCAGAATGCTTACGGGGTACAACACAAACTGCGACGAGGCACCGGTTCGACCCGGTCTGGGGGCTCCTCGAAACCGGAACGAAGTACCGATGAGAATGAAGGTTTTGCCAATGCTCCGCTTTCCAAAGCGATCCAAGAATAAGACCCAGGCGGGCTCACTCGAAGCGATATTTGATCAATACGAACAAGGCAAACCCGCTCATCAGAATGCGATCGACGCTCTGCCCGGTTGGAGTTGCGCCTTTCCCGCCGCCCTCAACCTGAAAGCGGGGAAACTCCCCCTTTACGCGGATGACCGGATCAG
>DASWOH010000206.1:0-7706 GCA_036398815.1 Rhizobium sp.
TGCTGAAACAATCGCTTCCAA
The DNA here is from genome assembly GCA_036398815.1 of Rhizobium sp. GTDB lineage: Bacteria > Pseudomonadota > Alphaproteobacteria > Rhizobiales > Rhizobiaceae > Rhizobium. The sequence goes on from DASWOH010000206.1 coordinate 22, forward strand.
GCGGGCTCGGTCCGCTCCCGTGACGTCAAATGTGATACCTGTACGCATGCGATATCGTCGCACACCGAAAGCTGAAAAGGAATCCCAAGGCGGACTCCTTCGTTTCGATCAATCCACTAGTTTCGTCGATTTTTCCCGGCAGTTACGTGAAATCCATCGATTTAACGTTTACGTGCACTGGACCTTGGCCAGTTTAAACGTCTATTCTGAGCTACTTATCGAGTAACGCCGATGACCTGCATTTCTCTGCAAGTGTTTAATGCCATTCTCGCGGGAGAATGGCGAAATGCTTTACCGGGCGCCGCCGTAACGGGCGGGATCTTTAAAAATATATTTCATCGAGCGTCGATGTTGACGCTTATGCGATGATCCGAAGACGTGGAGGCGGCGATTTCGAGTTTGGCCCCCGTCCCCTCTTTACATAAAGAAGACTGATGATGGCAGCACTGGTACAGGCGGGACGCTCCCCGCGCGGTGAAGATTACATTGACGAAATTGCCGGTCTGAAAACCCAGTTCGACGTTTTTCGTTTCATGAAGCGCGTGACCGAAGCCTATCGTTGCCGGGCTTTCATGGTCGTGAACCTGCCGTCGCTTACATCCTTCGAACTGCAGAGCAATTCGGTGATCAACAACTGGCCGGCCGAGCTGCTGACGATATACGATCAGGAAAGGCTGCTGCGCAACAGCCCGGTGTCGCGGCGCCTACGCGTTTCGACATTGCCCTTTGTCTACGACACCGCGGCAAGCAGAGATGGCGATGACGGCGGGAATCATCTCAGAACGTCTTTGCTCGAACGTTTCCGCATGACGCGCAGCATCTGTTTGCCGGCCCACGATGCATCCGGCGTTCGCGGCGCGGTCATACTGTCGGGTGATCGCGAGCCCTTCACACCCGAAGAGACCAAGGACCTCTGCTATATCGCGATCCATGTCTTCGACAGGCTCGCCGAAGTCCGCAACCTTGACGTCCGTATCGTCGACACGCTCACCGACCGCGAGATCGATTGCCTGAACTGGACGGCGGCCGGCAAGACCAGCGCCGAAATTGCCGAAATCCTCACGCTCTCGGAACATACGGTCAATCACTACCTGAACCGCGCCACCAAGAAGCTCGATACCGTCAACCGTACCCAGGCGGTCGCCAAGGCGCTGCGCGTCGGGTTGATAAAATAGATCGCATGCGAACTGGGGTGAGAACGAACGGAATCCGGGCAGTTTTCTGCGCGATTTTTGTGCGTCGCCCATAAAATTTGCAGGTGTTATTTGCAGCGCTCCGCAGGCCGGAATGGATGGTGTTAACTCAATCCTCTGAAAATGAACGATTTTTCGGATTTCTTGAAACTGGCATGCTTTCTGCATTGCAATATACAGAGGTCCAGAGGGGACTTTGATAACAGCGCCGTCTAATGCGCGCGGATCAGGCAGCCGCCGTCGATGCCAATGTCGTTGCTTCTCCCGGCGACAGGTTTCGGTGGCGGCTGTTGCTTTTTTGGCACGTCCCCGAGATCAACGGACATCAGCAAGCGATTTTTCGCCGACTTGCCCTATTCCTTTCCAGTCTTTGCTTTATCTCGGCCCCGCAAATATCTTGCGTCTCCAAGCGAGCGTTGCGGCCGGCAGGGTTATAAACCCGGCGGACCTGCCGGCCGCAACGAACTCGGCCACTTTTTCGCACTTCCGCTGAATTTCGTTTGGTGAAGCCTCCTCACTCCACTATCTAAGCCAGAGAGATCCGGAACGTCTGCCCAAGGCGGCGCGCTTTGGATGGAAATCGTGCAGTGAGGATGGAATGGCTGGCATCACCAAGGAACAGGTTCTGGATACGCTGAAGACCGTTCGCGGACCGGACCTGGAGCACAATATCGTTGAGCTCGGCATGGTGTCGGACGTCTTCATTTCCGACGGCAAGGTGTATTTCTCGATTACCGTTCCGGCCGAGCGCGCCAAGGATCTGGAGCCGATGCGTCTCGCCGCCGAGCGTGTGATCAAGGAAATGCCCGGCGTCAAGGGCGCCCTGGTGGCACTGACCGCGGACAAGAAGGCCGGCGCGCCGGCCGCGCGTCCTGCTCCACCGCAGCCGCAACCGCACGCTCATCCCCATTCCCACGCACATGCTCCGCAACAGCCGCCCCGCGCCGGCAAGATCGGCGTTCCCGGCGTTGGCGCCATTATCGCGGTCGCTTCCGGCAAGGGCGGCGTCGGCAAGTCGACCACGGCGGTCAACCTGGCGCTCGGATTGCTGGCGAACGGTCTGCGCGTCGGTCTTCTCGATGCCGATATCTATGGCCCGTCCATGCCGCGTCTCCTGAAGATTTCCGGCAAGCCGAAGCAGATCGATGGCCGTATCATCGTTCCCATGGAGAATTACGGCCTCAAGGTCATGTCGATGGGCTTCCTCGTCGAGGAGGAGACGGCGATGATCTGGCGCGGGCCGATGGTGCAGTCGGCGCTGCTGCAAATGTTGCGCGAAGTGGCCTGGGGCGAACTCGACGTTCTCGTGGTCGACATGCCGCCGGGCACCGGCGATGTGCAACTGACCATGGCGCAGCAGGTGCCGCTTGCCGGCGCCGTCATCGTCTCGACGCCGCAGGATCTGGCGCTGATCGATGCCCGCAAGGGTCTCAACATGTTCCGCAAGGTGGAAGTCCCCGTCCTCGGCATCGTTGAAAACATGAGCTATTTCATCGCTCCGGACACCGGCGCCCGCTACGATATCTTTGGCCATGGCGGCGCGCGCAAGGAGGCCGAGCGCATCGGTGTGCCCTTCCTCGGCGAAGTGCCGCTGACCATGGGCATTCGCGAGACATCCGATGCCGGCACACCGCTCGTCGCCTCCGATCCCAACGGTGTGGTCGCGGGCATTTATCGCGAGATCGCCGCCAAGGTCTGGGCGCAGGTCGGCAATACGCCTTTACGCGCCGCGCCTTCCATCGTTTTTGAATAATTCGCGAAGGTTCGTGCCAGCGATGAGCAGCATGATTGCCTTGCCCGCGCCATGTGCTATGACTTCGCAAATCGGAAAGCTGCGGTGAAAACGCGCATTGAAGGGGTTGTGGCTTGATTCTTTGCGCGCTTTGCTGCATATGCGCCGCCGGCGTGAATCTGGTCGGGCATATTGGATGACGCCCGCCCGCCGCATGGTGACTTCGTCTCGCCCGAGCGATCGGCGTTGTTTATGACGAGCGAAGAATTGGTACAGCAGCGCAATCAGCATGGACACGGATTCCCAGCCGGAGCGGCGGGATACGCCCGGAGTTTTATGAGTTTTCTTCATTGGCCATTGGTAGGATCGCAGCCGGAGCGCATAAAGCGCCTTGGCTATAGCTTTGCCTCCGCCGTGCCGGGAGCGATCCGTTGATCACGGCCTATTGTTCCGACTGCACCTCGCTCGAACTGGCAAACCTTTCGACTCTTGCCCAATTGCCGGACAATGCCGTCTGGATCGATATGGTCGAACCGTCCCGCGAAGAGGAAACGAATATCGAGCGTCTGCTCGGGCTCGAGGTTCCGACCCGCGAGGATATGAAGGATATCGAGCCATCGGCCCGGCTCTATGTCGAGAATGACGCGGTCTTTCTGACGGCTTCGCTGCTGTGGAAGGCCGATACCAATCTGCCGATGCTGACCGATGTCGCCTTCATCCTGACGGGACAACGCCTGGTCACGATCCGTTATGCCCGGCCGAAATCCTTTGCGCTGTTCATCGCCGCCCTGCAGCGAATTCCGCAAGACCGGCTGACGGGTATCTCGCTGCTGGCGAAACTTCTCGAAACAATTATCGATCGCACGGCCGAGGTTCTTGAACAAACGGTCGCCGGCATCGATATATTGTCGGCGCATGTATTCGGCGACCGCGTGAAGAAAATCCGTCGTCCGGCGAACTATCTGGAAGAGAAGCTGAAGGATATTGCTGGCTACCATCGCACGATCAGCAAGGTGCGGGATAGCCTGAGTTCATTGTCGCGGCTTTTGACCTTCCTCAATACCATCCCCGCCATGCAGCAGGACCGCGAGGCCAAGGAATTGTGCCGCAACGTCTCGCGGGATGTGCAATCTCTATCCGAGCATGCCTCCTTCGTGGCGGGCAACATTACCTTCCTGCTGGATGCATCGCTTGGCCTGATCAATATCGAGCAGAACTCGATCATCAAGATTTTCTCGATCGCCTCCGTGGTCTTCCTGCCCCCGACGCTTGTGGCATCGGTCTACGGTATGAACTTCGAGCTCATGCCTGAATTGCATTTTGCCTACGGCTACCCGGCATCGTTGCTGTTGATGGTGGTGTCTGCCGTCGTTCCGTTTTTCTTTTTTCGCTGGAAAGGCTGGCTCTGAGAGCCTAGTGATCCTGAATGTCTGACGAAACCCATCATTCTCCCGACGGGAAAATGAATACGCGCAAGCTCTTCTACCTCGCTTTGGGGTCGGTTGGCGTGGTCTATGGCGATATCGGTACGAGCCCGCTTTACGCCTTTCGCGAGGCGCTGAAGCCGGTGGCCGCCGATGGTCTGACGCGGGGCGAGGTCATCAGCCTTGTCTCGCTGATGTTCTGGGCGCTGACCATCATCGTCACCATCAAATATGTCCTTTTTCTGCTGCGCGCCGACAATGACGGCGAAGGCGGCACGCTGTCGCTCCTGGCGCTGCTGATGAAGACGGCAAACGGCCACACCGCCGTTCTGATGCTGCTCGGACTGTTGGGCGCCGCGCTCTTTCTCGGCGACGCAATGATCACGCCGGCCCTGTCGGTTCTTTCGGCCGTCGAAGGCCTGAAGCTGGTCACGCCGACGCTGTCGGACTATATCGTGCCGATCTCGGTCGCGATCCTGGCGCTGCTCTTTGCCATCCAGTCGCATGGCACCGGCGCGGTGGCGCGCTTCTTCGGCCCGATCACGGCGCTCTGGTTCATCGTCATGGGTCTTGCCGGCATCATGCATATCTCCGATGACTTCGGCATCCTGGCTGCGCTTAATCCCTGGTATGCGGTCAACTTCCTGATGAACGAGGGCTTTCTTGGCGTTGTCGTCCTCGGCGCGGTCTTCCTGACGGTGACCGGCGCGGAAGCGCTTTACGCCGATCTCGGTCATTTCGGCCGGCGGCCGATCCAGTGGGCCTGGTTCGTCCTGGTATTTCCGTCCCTGACGCTGAACTATCTCGGCCAAGGCGCACTGGTGCTGCGCGAGCCGCTCGCCATGTCCGATCCGTTCTTTCTGATGTATCCGCATTGGGCGCTGCTGCCGGTGGTCATCCTCGCCACCATGGCAACGATCATCGCGAGCCAGGCGGTCATCACCGGAGCCTTCTCGCTGACGCGCCAGGCCATCCATCTCGGCTTCCTGCCGCGCATGGAAATCCTCATTACCTCCGAGACCAATACCGGCCAGATCTTCCTGCCGTCGGTCAATGCCATACTCTTCTTCGGCGTCATCTTCCTGGTGCTGAGCTTCAAGACCTCGGATGCGCTGGCGACGGCCTATGGCATCTCGGTGACCGGCGCCATGGTCGTGACCTCGATCATGGCCTTCGAATTCGTGCGTGTCCGCTGGAACTGGACGCTGCCGATGGCGATTGCCGTGCTGACGCCGCTGCTGCTGCTGGAGTTCGTCTTCCTCGGCGCCAACCTGCTGAAGATCCACGACGGCGGCTATGTTCCGGTGCTGATCGCAACCGCCTTCACGGTCATCATGTGGACCTGGCGCCGCGGCACCGCGATCCTGATGGAGAAGACGCGGCATACGGATATTCCGCTGTCGTCCTTCGTCAGTTCGATCGAGCGCAAGAGCGATCACTCGCCGGCGCATGTGCCGGGCACGGCGATCTTCCTGACCAGCGATCCGGAATCGGCGCCTGCAGCCCTTCTGCACAATCTGAAGCACAATCACGTCCTGCACGACAAGAATGTCATCCTGACGATCCGCACCACCAACAAGCCGCGCGTGCCCCAGGAGGACCGCTATTCGGTGGAGAAGGTTTCAGACCGCTTCTCGCGCGTCGAGTTGCGCTTCGGCTTCATGGAATCGCAGAATGTCTCGCAGGCATTGGCAACCCTGCGCAAGACCGGACTGAAGTTCGACATCATGTCGACCTCCTTCTATCTCGGCCGCCGCAAGCTGGTGCCCGATGCCAAGTCCGGCATGCCGCACTGGCAGGACCGGCTCTATATCGCGCTCGCCAACGCCGCGACCGACCCCTCCGACTACTTCCGCCTGCCGGCCAACCGCGTGGTGGAGTTGGGCTCGCACGTCATCATCTGACACAGGCGCAATCGCTGTTTTGTCGAAGGCCCGGTGGATATCCGCCGGGCCTTCGCTTGCGGATTTCCTTGACGCATTCATGGACGCACATCCGCCGGAATTAACCATCCATCAAGCGTAAATTGCGCTGACGACTCAATTAGGCGATCGGGGGAAGCCTTGAGCCAGCACATTAGCGACAAAGTGGAAGCAGTTAATCGCCGGAAGCGGGACAAGGCCAGAGCCGGGGAAGGACAGATCACGGGACTGACACTCGCATGGATCAACACCAAACGCATCGACGGCGATCGCGCGGCATCTCAATGCGAACAGCACTCCGACCTTCGGTACCAACAAAGGTTGTATTAGTCGATTGCGTAAGACTTCATTAACCAGGCTTAGATAGGAATCGTTAACCGTCCCACCAATTCATGGCGGGAGCCTGCTAGCGTCGGCCGATCCAGATGAAACCACTGCTCCCGGCATTCTCCAGCCGTCTAGGCTTGTTCACGGCCCTAGCGTCCGTCGTGCTGCCCGTGCATTGCTTTGCCCAATCGGCGTGGTCCGGCAGCGCGGACAATGAATTCAGCAATTCATCGAACTGGACCCCTTCGGCACCTGGAGCAGGCGATACGGCGATCGTCGATGCAGGCTCTCCACAAGTCACCAACGACGTGGCGGTCGGCCATCTGGATGTGGACGGCGGAGCCGTCACGATCACCAGCACGGGCGCACTGAACACCACATCCGACACCACGATCAGTTCGGGCAGCGTCAGCATCAATGCGGGCGGGGCGCTGAACTCGGATGTCAGCCTTGACGGAGGCAGCCTCTCCGTCGACGGTCACCTCAACGGCCGGTTGAGGCTGAACAACGGCAATGTTACCGTGAACGGCGCGCTCGGCAGCGCCGTGATCGGGACTGGGACCGCGCTGTCCAACAATGGCGCCACCGGCGAGGCGAATGTGTCCGCAGGCGGAACATTCATCAACAACAGCGGAGCGACAGTCGGGACGGTCATCAATGCCGGCACCACATCCAACGCAGGGACGGTCGGCAGCCTGACCAACACGGCAGGCACCTTTACGAACAATAGCGGAGGAACGGTGACGGGAAAGACGACGGTCTCGGGCGGAACCGTCACGAACAATTTCGTCATTACCGAAGCCGACGTGGCGGCGGTTGCGGCCTTCGTCAACAACCGGGGCGCCACCGCCGGCACGATCAGGAATTCCGGCACGGTCACCAATGCGGGCACGGTCGCGTCGCTTCAGAACGACGCCGGCACCTTCACCAACAACGCAGGCGGCGTCGTCACCGGCAGCACCAACATCGGCGGCGGTGAAGTGACGAACAATGCCAGCCTCAACGACGTCAATGTCGGTGCAGGCGGCACGTTCGCCAACACCAGTGGCGCCACCGCCGGTGCCGTGACCAATGCCGGCATCGCATC
>DASWOH010000207.1:0-24274 GCA_036398815.1 Rhizobium sp.
GCGTCGATACGCTGATCTTCAGCGGCGTGGAAACGGAGGTCTGCGTTCTGGCGAGCCTTTTCGACGCCATCGATGCCGGCCATCACGTCATCGTCGCGAGCGATGCGGTCGGCAGCTCGGCGCCGCTCTCGCATGCGGCAACGGTAGAACACGTACTGCCCCGAATGCCTGAACAGGTGACATTCCTGACCACGGCCGAACTGATAGCCGCAGCCCCCTCACAAACATAAGAAAAGATGGGAAGCCGCTTCCACGGCTTCCTTCCCTTCAATCGGTGTTCAGCCAACGAAAGCGCGTTCGACGACGAAGGTGGCCGGCGCATTGTTGGCGCCTTCGACGAGACCGAAGGATTCGAGCACGGCCTTGGTGTCCTTGAGCATCTCCATCGATCCGCAGATCATGCCGCGATCCTCATCCGGGTCGATGCGGGGAAGTCCGGTTTCCTCGAAGAACCGACCGCTCGTCATCAGGTCGGTGACGCGGCCCATGCGCTCGAAAGGCTCGCGCGTGGTCGTCGTATGAAGGCGCAAACGGTCGCCGACCAGTTCGCCAATCAGCGGGTCTTCCTTCAGCGCCTCGGTCATCTCGGTAATATAAGCAAGCTCGGCCACATCCCGGCAGGTCTGGACGAGAACGACCTCCTCGAATTTCTCATAGGTCTCGGGATCGCGGATCAAGCTCGCGAAAGGCGCGACACCGGTGCCGGTCGAGAGCATGTAGAGCCGCTTGCCGGGCAGAAGAGCGTCGAGCACCAGCGTCCCCGTCGGCTTCTTGCGCATCAGCACGGTGTCGCCGACTGAGATCTTCTGCAGATGCTCCGTCAGCGGGCCACCGGGAACCTTGATGGAATAGAACTCGATCTCCTCATCCCAGAACGGGCTTGCGATCGAATAGGCACGAAAGACGGGACGCTCCGCATTCGGCAGTCCAATCATGATGAATTCGCCGGAGCGGAAGCGGAATTCCGCCGGCCGCGTGATGCGGAACTTGAAGAGCCTGTCGGTAAAATGCCGGACCTCGGTCACGGTCTGGGCAAAGACATTGTCGGGAATAGGAAAGACCGGGCTTGCTGGCGGCGCGACATCCGCGCCCGCATCATCTTCGACAACTGCTCTTTCTGCTGACAAATTCATCGTCTTCCCCTTGTTCTGCACCTCTATATTCATTTGTATACGAATGAATATAGAGGTCAATGCATTCCTTGGCGGACGGCGCGATGTTTCGCCGCCGTTAGAGCCGGATCGGTCGGGGAACGAGGGACGCGGAGTGCTGAGCCGGTCAGCAGATCTTCTGCAAGAGTTCAAGGAACATCATGCGCTCGCCCGATGTCAGCGGCGCCAATGTCTCCTCGGTCGCCGCGATCGCCGCCGGAAGATTGCAGGCGACCACGGCGACGCCCTCCGGGGTGAGCGACAGGACGACTCGGCGGGCGTCAATTCGGTCCGGCGCGGTCGCAACGAAACCGCGCTTGACCAGGCGGTCGACCACGCCCTTGATCGTCGCGACATCCATCGCCGTCTCGCGGCCGAGCTGGTTCTGCGAGCAGGGCTGGATCTCTTTCAGCTTGGAGAGCGCCGACCACTGCGTTGTCGTCAGCTTGTCGCCGATGACATTGGCGAAGATGGCGACGTGACGCTGGTTTGCCTGGCGAAGAAAGAAACCGACCTGGCGGTCGACATGATAGTCGGGGGCGCCGGGCCGTTCGTCTTCTAGCGGATTCTGCATTGATGCGCCCCGGTTCTTTGCCTGTGGTTTCGGTGCCGATATTAGAGCATTCCACCCTGGAGCGGAAACGCTGAAGATGGACAAGATGCCCTGGATTCAAGGAATTAAAGCATCTCCTGCGCGCTCTTGTGGAATACGCCCCGCACACAGCGTTTAACCGGGCGGTTATATTTGTCAACGCCGCCGGCCTGCTGAGGAATGAGCCGCCCGAGACAACAAATGGCCACAGCGAATCCCGGGACCGGATTTTTGTCTTCCCTTCCCGCCCCTCGCTTGACAGAGACAGTCGACGGGCCGATACTCATTAGCATACAAATGAAAAATGGGGAACGATGGCGGTCAAATATCCGTCAATCGGCGAATGGCAGTCCACCGGGCAACCGGCCGCGATAAAAGGAGAGGGCCATGGTCAAGCAACGCGTCGAGAGCGTCGCAAACGGCAAGATACGCTGCGATGCCTGTCCTGTCATGTGCTATATATCCGATGGCCGCTCCGGCGCCTGCGATCGCTACGCCAATGTCGGCGGCGACCTTATCCGCGTCGATCCCCTGACCATTATCGAGAACACGATTTCCGAAGGCGGCAAGATCGTGCCCTTCCTGGCCAAACCTGGCGAAGCCGAATGGGATGGCGACCTCGTCCATTCTACCAAGAGCTTCGTCACCGCCGTCGGCGCAGGCACGACCTATCCGGACTACAAGCCGGCCCCGTTCATCGTCTCGCAGAAGGAGAACGGCATCGACATGGTGACCGTCGTCACCGAAGGCATCTTCAGCTATTGCGGTGCCAAGGTGAAGATCGACACCGATCGCTTCCTTGGCCCGGAAACGGCCAAGGTGCTCGTCGACGGCGAGGCGATCGGCCATGTCACGACCGGGGAATACGGTTCGCAGATGCTGTCGCTCGGCGGCGTGCATCATCTGACCGGCGGTTCCAAGAAGGAAGGCCGCGTCACATGCGACGCGCTGCTGAAGCTCTGTAATGGCGAAGCCGTCGACGTGCAGATCGACGGCGGGGTCAGCCTGACCATCAAGGCGGGCGCTGCACCTGTGATCAACGACGTCGAGGAAAGCCGCATGCGCGTCGGCTGCGGCTCGGCGACGATCGGCATGTTCGCCAAGCAGTGGATGGGCCATGTCGATGAGGTCGTCGTTGTCGACGACCATATCACCGGCGTGCTCTCCGAACACCAGGCCGGACGCCTGCTCGATGTGCCGGCCACCGGCATTCGCATCAAGGGCCGGCGCTCGACGCCCGGCCGCTACTTCCAGGTCGCCGAGCCCGGCACCGGCTGGGGCGGCACCAACATCTCCGATCCCCTGACCATCCTTGGCGATTTCGACCCCAAGACCGCCTGGCCGGGCATGCGCATGCTGATGGTGTCGACCACCGGCGAGCAATACGGCTACTATATTCTCGACGACAATCTGCGGCCGGAACTGCAGACTATCCTTCCCACAGCCTTGCAGGAATCGGTCGAGATCATCGCCGAAAACTGCGAACCGGCGCTCACCTCGGTCCTGTTCATCGGCGGCGCCGGCGGCAGCCTGCGCGCCGGCGTCACCACGAACCCCGTCCGCCTGACACGCTCCGTCAAGGAAGCGCTGACCCATGTTTCCTGCGGCGGCGTCCCGGCCTATGTCTGGCCGGGCGGTGGCATCACCGTCATGGCCGACGTGACGCAGATGCCGAGCAACGCCTTCGGCTACGTGCCGACGCCCGCGCTTGTCGCACCGATCGAATTCACCATGCGGCTCGATGACTACCGCGCACTCGGCGGCCATATGGACGCCGTCATGCCGATCGAGCAGGCGCTGGAAGTAGCCGAGCGCAAGGTTGCGCCGATCGGCCGTGGCCCCTGGCCGACGGAAAGCCGGAATTTCCGGTGGGGCGCCTGACGACAGGAGGAGCGATAGCATGTCGCGGCCTGTTGCCCGATATCTCGATGGCGATCCAAACGGCCGGCTGCATCTTCAGCACGGACCGATCGATCTCGTCATTGGCGTCGATGGCGGTGCTCCACGCAAGGGCGAAGCAGAGCGGCGCGCCCGTGCCTTCGCCGCCGCCATCGCCCGCTTCCAGACTGTCCTCGACGAGCTGGTGAGCGAACTGCCCCTGCTCCGCTCTTCTGCCGAACCCGGCGGCCCGATACCTTCTGGCTCGGTCGCCCGACGCATGATCACCGCCGTCCAGCCGTTTGCCGCTGACCATTTCATCACGCCGATGGCGGCCGTCGCCGGTGCCGTCGCAGATGAAATCCTGGCGGCGATGCTGGCCGCGTTCGACATGGGCGACCGCCCTCACCGCGCCTATGTCAACAATGGCGGCGACATCGCCGTCCATCTTGAAGGCGATGCGGAGTTTCATGTCCGTATGGCACGCGAAGACGGCGCAGCACTCGGCGATTTCGCGCTTCACGCTTCCAGCCCCACGCGCGGCATCGCCACCAGCGGACGCGGCGGGCGCAGCCTGTCGATGGGGATTGCCGATTCCGTGACCGTGTTGGCGACGACTGCGGCGACGGCCGACGCGGCGGTCACGCTCGTTGCCAATGCCGTCGATCTTCCGGGCCATGCCGCCATCGACCGGGCGCGCGCCATCGACGTCGTCGACGACAGCGATCTCGGCGAGCGCCTGGTCGTCATCAGCTGCGGACCCTTGACGGATGCGGAAGTCGACATGGCACTTTCCTGCGGCCTAGCCAGAGCGGAGCGTTTCATCACGCTCGGCCTCATCGATCGCGCCGGCCTCTTTCTCAAAAACCAGGGCCTGCTCGCCATGCCGGCCGCAGCCCCGCACTTTGCAGCTACACCTCTTTCAATCGATCAATCCATGGAGCGGTTTTCCAATGCCTGACGTCAAGATCCGCAAGTTCCTCACCATCGTCGAGGAAATTTATCACGAAGGCGGCAAGCCCGTCGCAAAGCCGCTGAAGCGGGGAGCGATCCTCGCCGTCATCGAAAACCCCTTCGCGGGCGGCTATCATGAGGAGATCACCGGCTTCATGAAGGATCTGGAGCCGCTCGGCCTCGATATGGCGAACCGGCTGGTCGCAGCCCTCGGTGGAAATGCCGCTGACGTCGAGGGATACGGCAAGGGCATCATCGTCGGTCAGGCCGGAGAACTGGAGCATGGCGCGCTCTGGCATGCACCGGGCGGCTACGCCATGCGCGAAGTGCTGGGCGGCGCCAAGGCGATCGTCCCCTCCTCGAAGAAGGTCGGCGGCCCCGGCACGCGGCTGGACGTGCCGGTTACCCATATCAACGCCTCCTACGTGCGAAGCCATTTCGACTCGATAGAAGTCGGCGTGCCGGACGGTCCTCGTGCCAACGAGATGGCAGTCGTGCTGGTGATGACCACCGGTCCGCGCGTCCATGCCCGCAGCGGCGGCCTCAAGGCCGAGGATATCAAGGGTGAGGACGGCCTGCGTTGACCGCCGAGATCCGCAAGATCACCGTCTTCATCGAGGAGACGCTGAGCGAGATGGGTCAGATCATCTCGCCGCCGACGCGCAAGGCGGCGACCGTCGCCGTCATCGCCAATCCTTTTGCCGGCCGTTATGTCGAGGATCTGGCACCGCTGATCGACATTGGCGCCGAACTCGGCGGCCTGCTTGGCCGCAAATGCGTCGAGGCCCTCGGGATTTCGCCGGCACAGGCCGAAAGCTATGGCAAGGCGGCGCTGGTCGGCGAGGATGGCGAGCTGGAACATGCAGCCGCCCTGCTGCATCCCTCGCTCGGCAAGCCGCTGCGCGAGGCCGTGGAAAAAGGGGCGGCGCTGGTGCCGTCCTCGAAGAAGCGGGGGGGCCCCGGCCGGCCCCTCGATATCCCGCTCGGGCACAAGGATGCCGCCTATGTGCGGTCGCATTTCGACGGAATGGAAGTGAGCCTCACTGATGCGCCGCGCCCGGCGGAAATCATGGTGGCTGTTGCCGTAACCGATAGCGGCCGGCCGCTTGCACGCGTCGGTGGGCTGAAGACGTCCGACGTCGAAGGCAAGGATGGCCTGCGCTAGGGGCATGCTCCATGATCGTGATGCCGTATATTCATTTGCATACAAACAATAATGGGAACAGTCGTGACTCAGTCTCCTTCGAATGAACCATCGGCCCCGACACCTGAACAATCGCAGGTCGCGGGTATCGATGTCGGCGGCACGTTTACCGATCTTGTGCTCTTCGACACGATCTCCGGCAAGGTCCGCCTCGCCAAGACGCCGACGACACTCGACAATCAGGCCTTCGGCGTCCTCAACGCGCTGGATGCGGCGGAAGCCGATGTCGCGGCACTCGACCTGATCGTGCACGGCACCACCACCACCACCAATGCCGTCCTTGAGCGCAACCTCTGCCGAACGGGTCTGATTACCACCCGCGGCTTTCGCGACGTGCTGGAGCTCGGCCGACGCACGCGCCCGAACCCCTATGGCATGAAAGGCGAGTTCCGTCCGATCATCCCGCGCGACCTCAGGCTCGAAGTTCCCGAGCGCATGGATGCCTCCGGCAACGTGCTGATCCCGCTCGATGAGGAGGCGCTCCGCATTGCGCTCAAAGCCCTGGTGGACACGGACTGCGAGTCGCTGGTCATCCACTTCCTGCATGCTTACGCCAATCCGGCGCATGAATTGCGCGCCGGCGAGATCGCCGCAGAGATCTGGCCAAACGACAACATCACGCTCGGCCATGCGCTTCTGTCCGAAAGCCGCGAGTTCGAGCGCGGCGTGACGGCGGCCGTCAACGCGTCTGTGCAGCCACTGCTGGCCCGCTATATCGAGCGCCTCGCCGACCAGCTCGCCGCCAAGGGCTACAGGCACGACGTTCTCGTCATGAACGGCAATGGCGGCATGGTGTCCGCCCGCCACGTCGCCAAGGAAGCGGCAAAGACCGTGATGTCCGGCCCCGCCTCCGGCGTCATGGCCGCCGCCTATACGGGTCGGCGCGCCGGCATCCCCAATCTCATCACCTACGACATGGGTGGCACGTCGACCGACGTTGCACTGATCCGCAACGCCGAACCGGCTGTCTCGAATGAAATCGAGATCGAATATGCCATGCCGATCCATGTACCGATGGTCGATGTTCGTACCGTCGGTGCCGGCGGCGGATCGATCGCCAAGGTCACGGCCGCAGGCCTCCTCCAGGTTGGCCCGGAAAGCGCCGGCGCCATGCCGGGGCCGATCTGCTATGGCCGCGGCGGCACGACGCCAACCATCTCCGACGCCAACCTGCTGCTCGGTCGCCTCAACCCTTCCAAGCTCAACTCGGTTCCCGGCGGCATCTCCATTGACGGCATTCGCGACTTGTTCGAAGAAAAGCTCGGCCGCCCGCTCGGGCTCGATGCCACGGCGGCGGCGGCTGCCGTCATCCGCATCGCCAATGCCCGCATGGCAGACGCGGTACGCATGGTCTCCGTCAGCCTCGGCGAAGATCCGCGCGATTTTGCGCTGTTCTCCTTCGGCGGCGCCGGCCCGCTGCACGCAACATCGATCGCGCGAGAACTTGGCATTCCAAGGGTGCTGACGCCGTCCCGCCCGGGGATCACCAACGCGCTCGGCTGCGTCGTCGCCGATCTCCGGCATGATTTCGTCAATACGGTCAACCGCCCGCTCGATGTCGCAGATATGGATGTCGTACACGCCCTCTTCGAAAGGCAGTCGGCGGAAGGACGCCGCCTGATCGGCAAGGAAGCCGTCGCCATTCGCGAGATCCGCGAGATTTACTCCGTCGACATGCAGTTCATCGGCCAGACGCATCTGCTGCGCGTGCCGCTGCCAAGCGCCATGCCTACGCGAGCCGAATTGCAGGCCCGGTTCGAGGAAGCTTATTTCAACCGCTTCCATGTCGAGCTTCCGGAAATCCGCGCCAGCCTCGTCAACGTCAATACCTCGGTCATCGGCCGGCGCACGGAGATCGATCTGTCCATGCTGATCGATGCGGCCGGACGCAAGGCGACGCTTGCCGAGGCGCAGACCGGCACACGCTCGGTCTGGTTCGACAGTTGGCGGGAAACGCCGATCTACTGGCGCGATCACCTGCCGATCAAGGCAACGATATCGGGGCCGGCGATCATCGAGCAGATGGACACGACCATCATCCTCGAGCCCGGCGACGTCGCCACCCAGGACGACGACGGCAATATCATCATCTCGATCGGAGCCGGCCAATGAGCATCGACCCCATCACACTGAGCGTCATCCAATCCGGCTTGCAGCAGGTCTGCGATGAGATGGACCTGACCTTCTCCCGCGCCGCCTTCTCGCCGGTCATCGCCGAGGCCAACGACCGTTCGGACGGTATCTATTCCGCCGAGGACGGCTCGCTGATCGCCCAGGGCGCCGGCGGCCTGCCGGTCTTCGTCGGCACCATGCAATATTCGACGCGCACGCTGATCGAGATGATCGCCTCCGGCAAGGCGGCGGCGCCGAAGCCGGGCGATATCTATATCGTCAACGATCCCTATCTCGGCGGCACGCATCTGATGGACGTGCGCTTCGCCATGCCGGTCTATCGCAACGGCGAGATCTTTTGCTGGCTATCGAACACCGGTCATTGGCCGGATACGGGCGGCGCCGTCCCCGGCGGCTTTTCGGCGTCGGCCACCTCCGTCGAACAGGAGGGCCTGCGACTGCCGCCGGTGCGGCTCTTCAAGGAAGGCAAGCTCGACACCGAGATCTATGCGATCATCTGCTCGAACATCCGCGTCTCCGAACAACGCATCGGCGATGTGAAAGCTCAAGCCGCCGCTCTTCTGGTCGGTCAGGAGCGGCTGGTGCGTATTCTCGAACGATACGGCGACGATACGGTCGCCCAAGCGATCGGCGAGTTGCGCCGCCGCGCCGCCGAGCAGATGCGCTCCAATATCCGGCTGATTCCAGAAGGCACCTATCGTTCCGTCGCCTATATCGACAGCGACGGCGTCGTCAACGAATCGCTCGAAATCCGCCTTACCATCACCGCGACAGGCGATGAACTTTCCTTCGATTTCGAGGGATCGTCGAAGCCCTGCGCCGGGCCGATGAATTCAGTGCTGGCAACGACGCTATCCTCCGTCTACCTCGCCATGCGCCATATCTTCCCCGACGTCCCGATCAGCGCTGGCGCCTTCGAACCGTTGAAGGTGAAGACACCTGAGGGAACCTTCCTCGACGCCCATTATCCGCGCCCGGTTTCCGGCTGCGCTGCGGAAGTCAGCCAGCGGATCGCCGAAGCAGTCTTTGCAGCCCTGGTCGAGGCGCTGCCAGACCGGGTGACGGCATCGCCCGCCGGAAGTTCGGGCAATTTCGCGCTCGGCGGTCACGATCCGGAACGCGGACGCGGCTATGTCATGTACCAGATTTCCGGCGGCGGCTACGGCGGCAACAGCGATCACGACGGGCTCGCCAACGGCTGCTCGACCATCGGCATTTCCAAGGCGCCGCCGGTCGAGATCATGGAGCAGCAATTCCCAGTCCTCTATCATCGCTATGCCCTTCGCGAGGGATCCGGCGGCGCCGGCAAACATCGCGGCGGCTTCGGTCTCGACTACGAGATCGAACTCAGGCGCGGTGCGGCGACTGCGAGCTTCGTCATGGATCACGGCCGCTTCGGACCGCAGGGCGCACTTGGCGGCAGCGACGGCCGGACGAACAGCGTCACGGTCTGGCGCGGCGGCGAAGCGATGACGCCGGAGCATCTGTCGAAAGCGCAGGACATCGCGCTGAAACCCGGAGACCGCGTCCGCGTCGGCACGCCGGGCGGCGGCGGCTATGGCGATCCGTTGACACGCGAGCCGCAAGCCGTTGTAGAAGACGTGCGGCTCGGGCGTTATACATCGGCCGAGGCGCACGATCTGTTCGGCGTTGTCGTAACAGTGGATTGCCATGCGGATACGAACGCTACTGAGCGAGCCCGCGCCAGCCGCAAGGCATAAATTGGCTGCGATTGAGAAAAGAGAGAATTGGGAGACAAGACGATGAGCCGCGAGATATTCGATTGGGCCGATCCGTTCCGGCTGGTGGAGCAGCTGAACGACGACGAACGCATGGTGCTGGATACGGCGCACGCCTATGCGCAGGAAAAGCTGGCGCCACGCGTGCTCGACGCTTTCCGTCATGAGAAGACCGATCCCACGATCTTCCGCGAGATGGGCGAGCTTGGACTGCTCGGGCCGACGATCGCGCCTGAATATGGTGGCGCCGGCCTCGGCTATGTCGCCTATGGCCTGATCGCCCGCGAGGTCGAGCGCGTCGATAGCGGCTACCGCTCGATGATGAGCGTGCAGTCCTCCCTCGTCATGGTGCCGATCGATGCTTTCGGGTCTGAGGCACAGAAGCAGAAATACCTGCCAAAACTTGCCACCGGCGAATGGATCGGCTGCTTCGGCCTCACCGAACCGAACCATGGCTCTGACCCCGGCTCTATGGCGACGCGGGCGAAGAAGGTCGACGGCGGCTATAGCCTCACCGGCGCCAAAACCTGGATCTCCAATGCGCCGATCGCCGATGTCTTCGTCGTCTGGGGCAAGACCGAGGATGGCGTCATCCGTGGCTTCATCCTGGAAAAGGGCTGGAAGGGACTGTCCGCTCCCGCCATCCACGGCAAGGTCGGCCTGCGCGCTTCGATCACCGGCGAAGTGGTCATGGACAATGTCTTCGTGCCGGAAGAAAACCTGCTGCCCAACGTCTCCGGTCTCAAGGGTCCGTTCACCTGCCTCAACTCCGCCCGCTTCGGCATCGCCTGGGGAGCGCTAGGGGCGGCTGAGGATTGCTATGCCAAGGCGCGGCAATATGTGCTCGACCGCCAGCAGTTCGGCCGGCCGCTTGCCGCCAACCAGCTGATCCAGAAGAAGCTCGCCGACATGGTGACCGAGATCACGCTCGGGCTTCAGGGGTGCCTGCGTCTCGGCCGCATGAAGGAAGACGGCCATCCGCCGGTGGAGCTGACCTCGATCCTGAAGCGCAACAGCTGCGGCAAGGCGCTCGATATCGCCCGCGCCGCGCGCGACATGCTCGGCGGCAACGGCATATCCGACGAGTTCGGCATCGCCCGTCATCTCGTCAACCTCGAAGTCGTCAACACTTACGAGGGCACGCACGACATCCACGCCCTCATCCTCGGCCGTGCCATCACCGGCATCGCCGCTTTTTCGAACTGAGGTTGGTCTTGCGGTCACAAATGACCTGAATAGGGGGATGCTATCGAGCGATAGCATCTCCCGCCGGATCTATCTCTCCGGCGCGTTCGATGATCTGTCATCATGGTAGTTCAGGATGCGGCGCAGCAGATAAAGCAGGGCCACTCTTTCGGCGGGATTGAGGTCTGCCATCGTCAGCTCGCTGATGAGGTGGGCCGCCGGTATCATCTCCTCCAGCAGGCGCTCCGCAGCCGGCGTCAGGGACATGATGATCTTGCGTCCATCCTGCTCGTCCCCCGAGGTCGTGATCAGACCCCGTGCGGACAGTCGCTCGATGATGCCCCTGATCGTGCCCTGATCGACTGCCGTGGCTTTGACGAGCTCGGTCTGTGAGCTCGGCCCATGATCGCGAAGCGCACAGAGGGTGACGAACTGGACGGAGGTCAGATTGGGATCGGAGGCGTTTTCCTGGAAGATCGAAAGATGCCGTTGATACACCCTGCGCAGCAGATGGCCCACCTGCTGCGTGACATCATAGTCGTCGGTATCCGGCCTATCGTGCTTCACATCAGCCATCCATTGCCAAGATTAGTGTGTACACGCGAATTTCCACGTTCTCCAAACGATTGGCAAGCTGGAAATGCGGGATTTTCGTGCAATTTTGCCTAAAAAATACACACAGAAAGACCTTGCATTTATAGTGAACACACCAGATCATACCCCCAGGCGACACGCTATGGATCGCGATTGCACGCGCTCGAAATCCGATGCCGCCGATGACGTGCCGTAATAACAAGAATCAAAACAGATCAATCCAGAGAGGACGGAAATGAGAGGACTTTTTGCGATTATGGGTACGGCCCTTTGTCTGGCGGCCGGAACACAGGCAATGGCCGGCGAGATCAAGGTCGGCGAGATCAACAGCTATTCCGCGCTACCCGCCTTCACCGAGCCCTACAAGAAGGGCTGGCAGCTGGCGCTTGACGAGATCAACGCGGCCGGCGGCATCAACGGCGACAAGCTGGTGATCATTTCCAAGGATGATGGCGGTAAGCCCGGCGATGCGCTGACGGCGGCCAACGAGCTGGTCGCCAAGGAAGGAGTGGTGATGATCTCCGGCTCCTTCTTCTCGAATGTCGGCATGGCAGTTGCCGATTTCGCCAAACAGAAGAAGGTCTTTTACCTGGCGGGAGAGCCGCTGACCGACGCAATGATCTGGTCGAAGGGCAACGATTATACCTTCCGCCTGCGTCCACCGAACTACGTGCAGGCCGCCATGCTGGCGCAGGAAGCTGCCAAGCTGCCGGCAAAGCGCTGGGCGACCATCGCGCCGAACTATGAATACGGACAGAGCGCCGTGGCGGTGTTCAAGGAACTGCTCCAGAAGGCCCGGCCCGACGTTGAGTTCGTTGGCGAGCAATGGCCGCCGCAGGGCAAGATCGATGCCGGTTCCGTGGCGCAGGCCATCGAGGCCGCCAAACCGGATGCGATCCTCAACGTCGAGTTCGGCGCCGATCTGGTGAAGCTCGTGCGCGAAGGCACGACCCGCGATCTCTTCAAGGGCCGCTCGGTGGTTTCCTTCCTGACCGGCGAGCCGGAATATCTCGATCCCCTCAAGACCGATACGCCGGAAGGATGGATCGTCACCGGCTATCCCTGGTATTCCCTCGACACGCCAGCGCATAAGGCCTTTCTCGACGCTTACCAGAAGCGCTACAACGATTATCCCCGCCTGGGCTCGGTGGTCGGCTATGCGCTGGTCAAGTCGATGGCCGCCATCCTGACCAAGGCCAAGTCGACCGATACGGACGCACTGATTGCCGCCGCCAAGGGTGTCTCCGTCGACACGCCGTTCGGCCCGATCACCTATCGCGCCTCGGATCATCAATCGACGCTGGGAGCCTTCATCGGCAAGACCGCTCTCAAGGATGGCAAAGGTGTGATGGTCGACTTCCAGTACCACAGCGGCAGCGAATTCCTGCCGAGCGAGGCCGACGCCGCCAAGCTCCGCCCCTAGCGGAACCGTCAAAGGCCGGCGGTCGCGGCTTCATGCCCTTCGGCCGGCAAAACGGGCACACATTCCGTCAGAACACATTGCGCCGGCATTCGCTCTGCGGGTCGAATGCCACCCTTGTTAAATGGGCAGGGAGCCTCCGTTGGACCTTTATCTTCTGCAGTTCCTGACCGGGCTCTCCAATGCCGCCTCGCTGTTCCTGGTCGCCTCCGGACTGTCACTGATCTTCGGCGTGACACGGATCGTCAATTTCGCCCATGGCGCCTTCTACATGCTGGGCGCCTATATCGCCTATAGCCTGACGACCCGCTGGGAGAGTGCCTTCGGCTTTTGGGCAGCCCTGCTTGCCTCCGCCGCCATCGTCGCGGTCTGCGGCGGCCTGCTGGAAATCCTGCTACTGCGCCGCATCTACCGCGCTCCCGAACTGTTGCAGCTTCTGGCCACCTTCGGCGTCACGCTCGTCGTCGAGGACGGCGTGCGGCTGATATGGGGGCCGGAAGATCTCGTCGGGCCACGGGCACCCGGACTGTCCGGCGCCGTCCAGATCCTCGGCCGGCCCTTTCCAGCCTATGATCTCGTGCTCATCGCTCTCGGGCCTGCCGTTCTCGGCATACTGTGGCTGCTGCTGCACCGCTCGCGATGGGGCATTCTGGTGCGTGCAGCGACCCAGGACCGCGACATCGTCAGCGCGCTCGGCGTCAACCAGAAATGGCTTTTCACCGGGGTTTTCGCGCTCGGTGTCTTCCTGGCGGCCTTCGGCGGCGGCCTGCAAATCCCGCGCGATGCCGTCACGCACTTCATGGATCTCTCGGTGATCACCGAAGTTTTCGTGGTGGTGGTGATCGGCGGGCTTGGCAGCATCGGCGGCGCGTTTCTGGCGGCCATCGTCGTCTCGGAGTTGAACGCCTTCGGCATCCTCGTGTTTCCGGGCATTTCCCTCGTGCTGATGTTCGTGGTGATGGCGGTCGTCCTCGTCCTGCGTCCCTGGGGCTTCTTCGGCAAACCGCTGCCGGCGTCGCGCGTCGGCTATGCGGCAAGGACGACGTGGCGGCCGCTTGGCCCACGCAGCCGTGCGGCCGCCGGCGTGCTCATCCTTGGCGCGGTCCTGTTGCCGCTGGTGCTCGGCAATTACGGCCTCGGCGTCGCGAGCGAAGTGCTGATCGCCGTGATCTTCGCCGCCAGCCTTCAGTTCATGATGTCGGTGGGAGGGCTGGACTCCTTCGGCCATGCGGCAAGCCTCGGCCTCGGCGCCTATGGGGCTGCACTATCGGTCCAGTGGCTCGGCGCTCCGATGGAGCTTGCCCTCGTCATCGGGCCCGTCGTTGCGGCTGCCATATCGCTGGTCTCGGGATGGTTCTGCGTCCGGCTGTCCAACATCTATTTCGCCATGCTCACCTTGGCCTTCGCGCAGATCTTCTGGTCGATCGCCTACCAGTGGGTGGACGTCACCGGCGGCGACAACGGCATCGTCGGCGTCTGGCCGTCCGACTGGGCAAGCGGCGCCACCGCCTTCTATTGGCTGGCGCTCGCGGCGGCCGTCCTGTCGGTCGGCTGCATCCGGTATCTGACTTTTGCGCCGTTCGGCCATGCCCTGAGAGCCCTCAGGGATTCGCCGCAGCGCGCCGCGGCGACCGGCATTCCGCGCCGCACCGTCCAGCATACGGCATTCGTCGTCTCGGCCTTCTTTGCCGGCCTTGCCGGCTCGCTTCTGGCGTTCCAGAAGGGAAGCATCTTTCCCGACGTGCTCGGCATTCCCATGTCGATCGACGGGCTCGTCATGGTTCTGCTCGGCGGCTTCGGCACGGTATCGGGCGGCATCGTCGGCGCGATCGTCTACAAGACGGCCTCCATCTGGCTGATGAGCAATACCGATCTCTCCCGCATGATCCTCGGCGGCCTCATCATCCTTCTGGTCGTCGCATTTCCGGAGGGGATCGTCGGGACGCTGGGCCGCATCCTGGGAGCCCGCAAACAGCAACCGGCGATCCTTCCGCAAACCCTTTCGCAGCCGGTCGCCAAGATGGGAGATGCGCCATGAGCCAGACGCTTCTGTCGGTATCGCATCTGAGCAAGAGCTATCAGGGCGTCAAGGCGGTCACCGACGTCTCCTTTTCGCTCGTTCGCGGCGAGCTGATGGCGCTCATCGGCCCGAATGGCGCCGGAAAAAGCACCTGCTTCAACATGCTGAACGGACAGATCAGTCCCGATGCCGGATCGGTGGTTCTCGAC
Source organism: Rhizobium sp. (assembly GCA_036398815.1). Classification (GTDB taxonomy): domain Bacteria; phylum Pseudomonadota; class Alphaproteobacteria; order Rhizobiales; family Rhizobiaceae; genus Rhizobium. Next base: position 15,080 of record DASWOH010000207.1, read on the forward strand.
GGGGTGAAAACATCGGGCCTTTCGCCCGCCCGGATCTTCCGTCTCGGCGTCGGCCGAACATTCCAGATCGCGGAAGTCTACCTGTCCATGACCGTCCGCGAGAATGTGCAAGTGGCGATCCTGTCCCATGCCGGACGTCTCTCCGGATGGACCGGCTTCTTCGGACGGCTGGACCGCAAATTCCGTCGCGAGGCCGAAGAGCTGATCGGCCTGATCGGTCTTGGCGACCAGGCCGACCGCCCCTGCCGCGAGCTTCCCTATGGCGACGTCAAGCGGCTTGAGCTTGCCATCGCACTGGCGGGCGATCCGAAACTGCTGCTGATGGACGAACCGGCCGCCGGAATGGCCCCGCGGGAACGCATCGAGCTGATGAAGCTGACCGCCCGGATTGTCGAGGAAAGACAGATCGGCGTTCTCTTCACCGAGCACGACATGGATATCGTTTTCGAACATGCGTCGCGGATCATCGTGCTCAATCGCGGCACGATCATCGCGGAAGGATCTCCCGACGCGATCCGCTCCAATCCCGACGTCCAAGCCGTCTATCTCGGCTCCGGCCTCCTTTACGCCAACAGATCGGAGGACTGATGCTGGAAGTATCGCGTCTCAATAGCTGGTACGGACCCGCCCATATTCTTTTCGACGTGGAATTGCAGGTCGCCGAGGGCGAGGTGATCGCCCTGCTTGGCCGCAACGGGGCCGGCAAATCGACGACCTTCAAGTCGATCATGAGCCTGCTGATGTCGAAACAGGGGGAGATCCGGTTTCGCGGCGAGGATATTTCCAGGCTTCCTCCGTTCGAGATCGCCCGCAGGGGGCTCGGCTACGTGCCGGAAGACCGGCGCATCTTCACCGCACTCACGGTGGAGGAAAATCTCGAAGTCGGACGGCAGGCGGGACGCGACCATCGCGCGCTATGGACGCCCGAACGCATCTACGAGATCTTCCCGAACCTCGGCGGCATGCGCAAGAGACCGGCCGGTAACATGAGCGGCGGCGAGCAGCAGATGCTGACCATCGGCCGCACGCTCATGGGCAATCCGCATCTGATCCTGCTCGACGAACCATCCGAGGGACTGGCGCCCAAGATCGTCGAGCAGATGGCGGATGCGATCGGGACGATGAAACGCGAGGGGCTGTCCATCCTTTTGTCGGAACAAAACCTGCATTTCGCCCGGCTGATATCCGACCGCGCCTATATTCTGGAAAAGGGCGGGATCCGATATTCCGGCACCATTGCCGAACTCGAAAGCCGCGAGGATATTCGTCAGGCCTATCTGGCGATGTAGTGGGCGAATATGGGGAGCGCTGCGTGATCAGCCCTCTTCGCCCTACTGCACCTCATGCACATAGCGGTGGCTCCTCGTGGTCGCCCGATGCCGCGCGACAAGGACCGGGGCGGCGGACTGATCATAGGACACCTCATCGATCGTCAGGACGGCATCCGGTAGAGCAAGCTGCAGAAGCCGCGCGTCTTCTTCCGTCGCAAGCGTTGCCGCGATCTGCTCGCGAACGGCGGAAATGCGGATGCCATAGCGATCGAGAAGAAACAGATAGAGCAACGCGGGAATATCCTCTTTCCTTTCCGGGAATCCCGGCAGCAAGTGCGCCGGAAGCGTGATGACCTCGTGCATGACCGGCACCCCGCCGACGCTGCGCAGGCGATGAAAGGTGATCACCTCCGTCGGGCTTTCCAGCTGCAGGCTCGCGCACTCGTCCTGGCTGGCCTGGCGCTTTTCGAGAGACAGAATTTCCGAGGTGGAATTCTGCAGCGAGCCATCGAGGCCATGAAGGCGGAAATATTGAAAGAAGAACCGCAGGCTGTGCTGCGGCGTACGCCCCGTCACAACCGTCCCCGTCTTGCGCCGGCGGCTCAGCAATCCCTCATTGGTCAGATCCGCCAAAGCCCGCCGGATGGTGCCGACCGCCACTCCGAACATCTGCGACAGCGCGACCTCGCTCGGCAAGGTTGTCCCCGCCGGCCACTTGCCCATCATGATCGCTTCCGTGATCTGTCGTTTGACCACCTCGTAGAGAGGCAGGGAAAACTCCGAAGCTTTTGACATGTCCGCTGAAAAATTGGGCATTTCGCGCAATTAATTGCCTCTTATTTGGAGTTGACTCGCGGCAGGCGAGGAAGCATCATTACTATATAGTTTATATGAATGCGAGTGCAGGGTAAGCCTTCATTCTGCGCGTCTTTTTCGGAACTCAACGTGAGCGATCAAGCCTTATCACCCCACTCGACATCATTTGCAAACGCCTTGGCGGCAATCGAACGCGATGTCGAGAAGACGGTCGAGGATCTGGCTCGGATGATCGCCATCGACACCTCCTTTCCGCCGGGCATGGGCTACCCTGCCTTCGCGGATCTGATGGAGGAACTGCTGAAGCCTCTCGGCTTTCATACCAGGCGGGTCACGGTGCCGGACGCGCTGTGGCGTGTCGCCAATGGTCCGGCCTGGGGAGAGCGCGTCAATCTGATCGCCGAGCGCCCCGCTAACAAGCCGGTCTGCGGCCTCTACTATCATGTCGATACCGTTCCCGCGGCTCCGGGCTGGCAGCGTAACCCGTTGCGCCTGACGCGCGAGGGAGACCAGCTTTTCGGGCTGGGCGCCGCCGACATGAAGGGAACGATTGCCGCGACGTTACTTGCACTTCGCGCTGCCGAGGAGCACGGCGTCGAACTTGCCTACGATCCCATGCTGCTGCTGTGCACGGACGAGGAAGGCGGGCTTTATCCCGGTATCCGCTATCTTGCCGAACAGAACATGCTCAAGGGGCATATCGTCAATTTCAACGGTTCGGCCGCGCCGCGCATCTGGGCCGGCTGTTTCGGCGTCTTTCACCTTCAGATCACCATCAGGGGGCATGCCGTTCATGCCGGCGAAGGCAATCGCACCGGCTCGGGCGTCAACGCCATCGAGGGCGCCCTTCCCCTCCTCAATGCATTGCAGGCGCTGAAGCCGAAGATCGCCGCATTCGAATCCGCGCTGCCGCCACCGCCACATGCGAGCGGCCCATTGCGACCACAGTTGTCGATATCCGCTATCAACGGCGGTACGTCGGGCGGGCAGGTCGCGGCCGAGATCAAGATCCTCGTCAGCCGCCGCTATGCTCCGGAAGAAAGCTATGATGCGGCACGCGCCACACTCGAGGATCTGGTGCGCGCATGCGTGGCGCAAACGCCCGGCCTTAGCTTCGAAATCGACCTCGTCGGCCACCTGATCCCGACGGCCGATCCGGAAGGCCCCCATTGGCCGCGCTGGCAGAAGGCGCTGAGCCTCGGCTTCGGCTACCAGCCCTCCGACTTCAGCAAGTGGGGCGCCGCGAGCTGCTCGGATTTCGGCTACGTCCAACGGACAGGCGTGATGCAGGAGATACTGCTTGGCGGGCTCGGACGTCCCGAAAGCTGCATCCACAGCCCGGAAGAACACACGACGACGACGGATATCATCGCACTGGCGCAAAGCATTCTTGCCTATCTCGCACGCGATTTTTCCGCCGATCTCATTCCTGAACACTCCTCGTCACAATAAGGGAACACCAGATGCTGAAGTTGAACCGACGTCATTTTCTGGCCGGAACGGCAGCGCTCCTGACAGCGCCGTCTCTCGGCCTCGCTCAAACCGCCACGCCGGCAAAGGGTGGAACGCTGCGGATCTCCGTCGACCAGGCGGCAAGCGTGATCCACCCGCTTCTCACCCGCGTCAATCCCGAATACATGGTCACCGAGCTGCTCTACAGCAACCTGACTCGGCTGAAGGTCGACATGTCCATCGAGCCGGACCTTGCCGAATCCTGGAGCGCCAACGACGCGCTCACCGAATGGACGTTCAAGCTCCGCACCGGCGTGAAATTCCATGACGGCTCGCCCTTCACCGCGACCGACGTCGTCGAGACCTTCAAGGCGATCCTCGATCCGAACAACGCGTCGCCCGCGCGCAACAATGTCGGCCCGATCGCCGATGTTACCGCCGCCGATCCGCTGACCGCCGTCTTCAAGCTCTCGGGTCCCTATGCCGACTTCCCGGTCGCCATGGCCTATACCGTGGCCCGCATCATTCCCGCCTCGATCGCGACCGGAGACTTCAAGAAGCTGTCGACGACCGCAATCGGCACCGGCCCCTTCAAGCTCGTTTCCTATGAGCCCGACCGCCTGATCGTCGTCGAGCGCAACCCGGACTATTACGATCCGAACCGCCCCTATCTCGACCGCGTGGAAATCCAGGTTTTCCCGGATATCTCGGCGCAGACCTCCGCGCTTCTGGCCGGCGACATCGACATCGTCTCCACGGACCAGCCCACCGAATATCTGCGCATGAAGGATGCCCAGGGCGTCAACGCATTGCGCATCCCGTCCGGCCAGTTCTGCAACATCAATTTCGGCTGCGACACCAAGCCCTTCAACGATCCCCGCGTCCGGCGCGCGCTGGCGCTGACCGTCGACCGGCAGGCCATGGTCGATTTCGTGACCGAGGGTTTTGGAACGCCGGGCAACGACACGCCGCTGAACTCCTCCTACCACTTCTATGCGGACCTGCCGCTGCGCCAGGCCAATGTCGAGGAAGCAAAGAAGCTGCTCACCGAAGCGGGCTATCCCGACGGATTCGAAGCCACGCTGATCGCTTCCGACAAGCCGAGCCAGCGCACGCAACTTGCCGTGGCGCTACGCGAAATGGCCAAGGAGGCTGGCATCAGGATTAACGTCCAGACCATGCCACAGGCGACCTATCTGGATCAGGTGTGGAAGAAGGGCAATTTCTACGTCGGCTTCTACAACATGCAGCCGACGGCGGACGCCATCTTCAAGCTTCTCTATACGTCCGACGCAGCCTGGAACGAGACACGCTGGAACAATGCCGCCTTCGACAAGGTCGTCAACGAAGCACGCGGCACCGCCGACGAGGCCAAGCGCAAGGCACTTTATGCGGAAGCACAAAAGTTGATGAACGACGAGGTGCCTTCGATCATTCCGGTCTTCTTCGACGTCCTGGCGGCCAAGCGCGACTGGGTCTCGGGCTATGAAGTCCATCCACGCGCATCCGTTTTCCGTCTCGACTATGCTTCCCTGACCGACAAGGCGCCGAAGCGGAGCTGACCCCGCCCAAGCTCGAAGCCGATATAGGCGTTGCGCGTCGCTTTCGGACGCGCAACGCAGCTCAAAGGTCGGCCGCGCAATCCGCAGCCAGCCACAGGAACACCAGGGAACAAGCCCTTGTCACCGCACTATCTGATCAAGCGGCTATCGATGATCGTCTACACGCTCTTCATCGTGTCGCTCGTCGTCTTCGCCATTACCCAGGTCCTGCCGGCCGATGCCGCCGTGATGATGCTGGGAGAAAACGCCACCGCCCAGGCGCTGGACGCCCTGCGCCAGCAGATGGGGCTCAACGACCCCGTATGGCTGCAATATCTGCACTGGCTGGGCGCCGTCCTGCACGGCGATTTCGGCCAGTCGCTGCGCACCGGCCAACCCGTCGGTCCTGTCATGTTCGAAGCCCTGGGGCGATCCCTGCTGCTCGCCTGCCTGTCGATCGCCCTGATGCTGGTGCTGGCCATTCCGCTCGGCGTCGTCGCCGCGATGCGGCGCGGACGCCTGACAGACATGCTCGTCAGCCTTGTGTCGTATGCGGGCGTTTCGCTGCCCGAATTCGTGACCGCGACGGTCGCGGTGCTGCTCGTCTCCGATTGGCTGAAATTACTGCCCGCAACCGGCTACGTGCCCCTCACCGAGAATTTCCTCGACAGCATCGCGCATCTGGCGCTGCCGGTCTGCGTCATCTCCATAATCCTCATCGCCCATGTCTCCCGCATGGTCCGCTCGGAACTCGTCGACGTGCTGCATACCGACTATATCCGCGCCGCGCGGCTGAAGGGCCTCTCCGGTCCGAGAGTCCTTTTCGGCCATGCCCTGCGCAACGCCCTGTTGCCGACCATCACCGTCGTAGCACTCGATGTCGGCTATCTGCTCGGCGGCATCATCGTGGTCGAAGAGATCTTCGCCATTCCCGGCATCGGGCGGCAATTGATCGTCGCCATCCAGACCCGCGACCTGCCTGCCATTCAGGCGGGTGTCCTCTTCATGGCGGCCACCTATTCCATCGTCAATTTCGCAGCCGACCTTCTCTATGCCTGGCTGGACAAGAGGATCCAATATGGTTGAGCTTCTCAAGCGGCTGTTGCGCACGCCGCAAGGCGCCACCGGCCTGATCCTCATCATTCTGGTGTTCATTGTCGTCGCATTCGGCCCGTGGCTTGCACCCCGCGATCCGGAAGCCATGTCGATCCTTGCCCGCTACAAGGGACCGAGCATGACATTCCTGCTCGGAACGGATCAGTATGGCCGCGATATTCTGAGCCGGTTGCTGATCGGCGCGCGTGCTACGGTGACCACGGCGGTCGTCGCCACCCTGGCCGGAACCTTTGCCGGCGCCTTGATCGGCACGGTATCCGCCTATCTGGGAGGTCGCGCCGATGAGATGATCATGCGCACGATCGATGCCGTCATGTCCATTCCGAACCTTCTGTTCGCGCTTCTGATCGTCAATCTGCTCGGCTCCGGCAGCGTCAACGCGCTGGTGGCGGTCGCCGTCGCCTTTGCGCCCGGCATGGCGCGCATCACCCGCAGCGTCGCTCTTTCCATCCGCAAGCAGGACTATGTCAGCGCCGCCATCGCCCGGGGCGAAAGCTCGTCCTACATCATCCTGCGCGAAATGCTGCCCAATGTCATAGCCCCGATCATCGTCGAGACGACCATCCGCATTTCCTTTGCCGTCATGCTCTTCGCGACCTTGAGTTTCCTCGGTCTCGGCGCGCAGCCGCCGGCAACGGAATGGGGACTGATGATCTCCGAAGCGCGCCAGTACATGCATATCAGCGCCGGCATCCTAATCTGGCCGAGCCTTGCAATCGCGATCGTCGCCGTCGGCTTCAACCTGCTCGGCGATGGCCTGCGCGATGCCCTCAACCCGCGCACGGGAGGATGAGATGAGCGAACCCGCACAGAACGGTGTTCTCCAGATCCGCAACTATTCGCTCGATTATCTCACGGCGAACGGTGTCTTTCACGCATTGAAGAACATCGACCTGGAGATCGGCGCCGGGGAAATCCTCGGTCTCGTCGGCGAATCCGGTTCCGGCAAGACGTCGCTCGCCTGGTCGATCATGCGTTACCTGCCGGACAATGCCCGCGAAGTCGGCGGCACCATCCGGCTGCAGGGCGAGGACCTCGCGGCCAAATCGCCGGCGGAGATCGGCCGCATGCGCGGCAAGCATATCAGCATGGTGTTCCAGGACCCCGGCACCTCGCTCAATCCCACCCTTTCGCTCGGCACGCAGCTGACGGAGGCACTGAGGCGCCATCGCGGACTGACGAAAAGACAGGCGTGGAGCGAAGGCGAGGCGATGCTTGCCCGCGTCGGCTTGAAGAACCCGGCGCAGATGATGCAACGCATGCCGCATGAGGCATCGGGCGGCGAGAAGCAGCGCGTCGTCATCGCGACGGCCTTTGCCTGCAATCCCCAATGCATCATCTTCGACGAGCCGACGACCGCCTTGGACGTGATCACCTCACGGCAAATCCTCGACCTGTTTCTCGATCTTCAGGCCGAGACCGGCGTCGCCTCGCTCTATATCTCGCACGATCTGGCGCTGCTCTCCCGCACGGCCAAGCGCGTGGCGGTCATGCGGCGCGGCGAGATCGTCGAGCAGGGCGCCATCGAAGACATCTTCAAAACACCACGCCAGGACTACACCAGGGAGCTTCTTGCCGCTGTGCCCCGGCCCGGCAACAGGCTGCTCGAGACGCGTCCGTCCTCTGAGGCCAAGCCGCTGATGGAGGTCGAGAATGTCAGCGTGCATTATGGCCGCAAGCCGTTTCTTTCTGCATTGACGGGCCGTGCCTTCAAGCGCTTCACCGGCAATCGCGCCATCAGCCTCACTGTGCAGCCGGGAGAAATCCTCGGCATCGTCGGGGAATCCGGTTCGGGCAAGTCGACGCTGGCCAAGGCGATGACCGGGCTCAACCCTTTCGAGGGCAGGATGGTCTTCGCCGGGCGGACGATTACCGGCCTTGCCGACATGGACAGGTCCTACCGCAAGGATATCCAGCTCATCTTCCAGCACCCCGACGCCTCGCTCAATCCTCGGCAGAAGATCCACGAAATCCTGTCGCGGCCGCTGAAACTCTATGGCGCGGGTGAAGGCGGTTCCCAATCGCAGCAGATCGGCGATCTGCTGGAGCAGGTTCGCCTGCCGCGCACCCATGCCGACCGCTATCCGCATCAGCTCTCGGGCGGAGAGAAGCAGCGCGTTGCCATCGCCCGCGCCTTCGCCTCGAAACCGAAACTCGTCATCTGCGACGAGATCACCTCGGCGCTGGACGTTTCCGTTCAGGCCTCGATCGTGCAGTTGCTGCTGGAACTGCATCGCAAGCACGGCACGGCCTTTATCTTCATCACCCACGACCTCAACCTCGTCCGCCAGATCGCCCACCGCATCGCGGTGATGTATCGCGGCGACCTTGTCGAGGTCGTACCATCAGACGAAATCGCCAGCCCCGCCCGCACCGACTATACCCGCCAGCTCATCGAGGCGGTTCCGACGCTCGCGGGCACATCCTTCTAGAATCGCAAATCAAGGAGCAGACAATGGACCCGAAATCGCTCGTCGGCAAAATCGACGAGAAGAGCTGCCTCGACTTCCTGTCGAACATGGTGCGTCGGAAGAGCCATTCCCAGACCGATGGCGAGCGCGAACTCGCCCGTATCATGGCCAGCGAGATGGAAGCGATCGGCCTCCAATCCGAGCTGCAGCCTTTCGACAACGGTCAGCGCTTCAACGCCATCGGGCGGCTGAAGGGATCGGGCGGCGGCAAGAGCCTGCTGTTCAACGGCCATCTCGACACCAATCCGGTGACCGAAGGCTGGACGGTCGATCCTTGGGGCGGCCTCGTCGATGACAAATTCATCTACGGTATCGGCGTTTCCAACATGAAGGCCGGCGATGCCGCCTATTTCTGCGCCGTCAAGACGCTGCTCAATGCCGGCGTGAAACTCAAGGGCGATGTCATCCTGACCTATGTGGTGGGCGAACTGCAGGGCGGCGTCGGCACGCTCGCGGCGATCCGCAACGGCGTCAAGGCGGACTATTTCATCAATAGCGAGCCGAGCGACCTCGCAGCCGTGACGATGC
>DASWOH010000208.1:0-7038 GCA_036398815.1 Rhizobium sp.
AACCGCTGTGGGATCTCGACGAGGACAGCGTCACGCAGATCAGCGCGACGACGGTCGCCGAAGGTGCGATCGTCAGGGTCAATGTCCGCGATCTTTCCGGCCAGCTCGACGTAACGCAATCGACCATCCCGAAATCCTACAAGGGCCAGTTGGAGGCCGTCTCGCGTTCGATCATCTACAACGGCGTGGACGGTGCAAGGAACCTCGGCTCCATCACCGTCTACTACCCGACGCTCGGCCTCTTCGATGGATTGAAGAGCGAGGAGATTGTTTTCATCTCGATCTTCATCTTCGCCGTCTTGACCGTCTTCGGCACCGCCTTGATCGGCAACCGTATCTTCGTCATCCAGCCGCTGATGCGGCTGACCCATGCCATCGAGGCGACAAGACGACTGGGTTCGCGCCATCATGTCGATTGGCAATCCAACGACGAAATGGGCCGGCTCGCCCACAGCTTCAACGAGATGCAGAGCAAGCTGGAACGCGAGGAAACCGAGCTGAAACTCGCCCATCGCCGCGCCACCGATACCTATAATCTGACGCCGGCCATGCTGTTCTCGCTCGACAAGGACGATTGCATCGCCGCCGTCAGCGATTATTGGCTGGCCGCCACCGGCTATGCCCGCTCCAATGTGCTCGGACGCAAGTTTGCAAGCCTGGTCCTGCCGGAATCGCGCGCAAAATACATCGAGCGCAAGCGCAGCCATCCCGACAGCGCCGTCCGCTTCGACGTCACCGTGAAATTCCGTTGCCGGGACGACAAGGTCATGGACGTGCTGATCCTCGAGACGACGGCGATCCAGGATGGCCTTTCGCTCTCGGTCATGACCGATGTCACCGATCTCAAGCAATCCGAAGACCGGAATCTGCGCCAGGCGATCACCGATCACCTGACCGGCCTGCTCAACCGGCAAGGTTTCGAGACGGCGCTGGACGCCAAGATCAACGAGGCGGATATGCGCAAGCGTGAACTCGCCTGCCTTTTCATCGATCTCGATCGCTTCAAATGGATCAACGACAACAAGGGGCATGCCGCCGGCGACGCGGCGCTATGCGAGTTGGTTGCACGTTTGCAGGCACGGCTTGGACCCGGCGACATCGCCGCCCGCCTGGGTGGCGATGAATTCGCCATCTTGCTGCTTGCCGAGGACGCTGAAACGAGGGCCGTCGACATGGCAACCCGCATCGCCGAGGTGTTCGAAGCACCCTTTGACGACGACGCCCGCCTCAGCGCCAGCATCGGTATCGCCATCTATCCGCGCCATGCCGCCAACGCCGCCGAGCTGCTGCTGAAATCCGACATCGCCATGTATGCCAAGAAACACGATGGCAAGAACGGCGCGCAGATCTTCGACAATAGTATGCTGGACGCATCCCGCCGCCGCGCCGAACTCGAGAGCCATATCGAAAGCGGCCTGAGCGACGACTGGTTCGAGGCCTATCTTCAGCCGATCGTCAATATCGACGATCGTTCCATCGCCGGCTTCGAAGCGCTGATGCGGCTGCATCATCCGCAGAAGGGCATCCTGCCTCCGGCCCGGATCATCGAGGTCGCCGAGGAGACCGGCTCGATCATTCGCATCGGCAATCGCATCATGGAAAAGGCGATCTCCAATTTCGCCCGTCTCTCGCGCCTCGACGGCATGCAGGATACCTATCTCGCCATCAACTTCTCGCCGCTGCAATTCGAGCCGGAATTGCCGGTGCGCATCGCCGCCCTGCTGTCGCGCCACGATATTCTCCCGAAACGGATCGTCATCGAAATCACCGAAGCCGTGCTGATGGACGACAATCCGGAAACACGCATGGTGATTAACGAGATATGCCGCTATGGCTGCCGCATCGCGCTGGACGATTTCGGTACAGGCTACTCGTCGTTGAGCTATATCAACCGCTTCCCGGTGGATATCATCAAGATCGACCAATCCTTCATTCGCGCGATCAACGACACCGCCTCGGATGTCAGTGCCAAGAGCCGCATGCTGGTCGAAAGCATCACGACGTTGTCGCACAAGATGAATTGCACCGTCATCGCGGAAGGCATCGAAACCGAAGAGGAGTGTGCGACGCTGCGCACCATGGGGCTCGATTACGGCCAGGGCTACCTGTTCCACCGGCCGCAGCATCCGAACGATCTGATGAAGACGCTGGCGGGATCGCGAGCAGACGGCCTCCCCTCCGTGGCGCAAGCATCGTAACGAGAGGAGAACCACATGCGCAAGCTGCTGCTCCTCGTCCTTTTCAGTCTCTCTTCCTACAGCCTTCTCTCCGTGGCCCGAGCGGAAACCATCACCTTCACCACGGAGGAATATCCGCCCTTCAATTACCGCGACGGCAAGACGCCAGTCGGCGCGACCGTCGAGCAGGTGCGCAAGATGATGGCTGACATCGGCATCGACTATTCGATCGAGGTCATGCCGTGGGCACGGGCTTATACTCAGGCGCAGACGATGCCGATGACCTGCGTCTTCGCCACCGCGCACAATGGCGAGCGCGACAAGCTGTTCAAATGGGTCGAGCCGCTGCTGGTCGATCGCAACATCCTGATCAGGCATACCGGGTCCGGCGTCACCGCCGCCACACTCGATGAAGCCCGCAACTATATCGTTGGCACATGGCGGGATGACTATACGGAGACCACGTTGCGGCAGGCCAAATTCCTGCGGATCGATGTCGCCAGCGACTTCAAGGCGACGTTGAAGAAGCTGATGAGCAACCGCATCGATCTGATGCCGATCTCCGAACTCTATTTCGACAAGCTGAAGAAAGATGGCAACGCCGTGGAGAAGGTTGCCGTTCTCTCCGAAAAATCGCTCGGCATAGCCTGCCAGAAAGATTTCCCGGATGACTTGCTGAAGAAGATGCAGACCGCGCTGAACAGGTTGATCGCCGACGGCACGCAGAAGCGGATATTCTTGAAATACGACCTGCACATCGGCGACTGACGGGAGGCACCGCCTTGACTTTGCCGTCAATTCCCTGTCGTGAAGGGCATCGGCATTTTCCAAAGGGTGAAGCGCATGCTTCTCATCGCGGGCCTCGGTAATCCCGGCGCCAAATATCAGGGCAACCGTCACAATATCGGCTTCATGGCCGTGGATGCGATCCACCGTCGCCATAGCTTTTCACCCTGGTCGAAAAAATTCCGGGCAGAGATTGCCGAAGGCGAACTCGGCGGCCAGAAAGTTCTGCTGATCAAGCCGCAGACCTTCATGAATCTTTCCGGCGAATCCGTCGGCGAGGCCATGCGCTTCTACAAGCTAGAACCTTCCGACCTGGTCGTCATCTATGACGAACTCGACCTCACGGCTGGCAAGGTGCGGCTGAAGACCGGCGGCGGCCATGGCGGCCACAACGGCATCAAGTCGATCGATGCCCATTGCGGCCGGGAATACCGGCGGCTGCGTCTCGGCATCGGCCATCCCGGCGTCAAGGAACTGGTGCAGAGCCATGTGCTCGGCGATTTCGCCAAGGCCGACCGGACCTGGCTGGAGCCGTTGTTCGACGCGCTCGCCGACAATGCCGACATGCTCGTGCGCGGCGAAGATTCGCAGCTGATGAACAAGATCGCGCTGGCGCTGGGCGGCAAAGCGGAGGAAGAGGCCCCGAAGCCGGAAAAGAAGGCCGCGGCCAAATCGCATATCCATCAGGCCCGCAATCATAACCAGCCGCGCATGCCCGAGAGCGGCCCGATGGCCGAGATGCTGAAGAGAATGTTCGGCAAGAAGGACGATTGAGATGGCGGAAGCCGTAAACGGCTACGGCACAGTGGTGATCCGTCCGGCCGCTGCCGGCGATCTCCCCACCCTTCTTGCGCTCTACAGGCACCTCAGTCACGACGATCCGGAACTGGAACCGGCGCTGGCCGAAAGCCGCTTTGCGGAAATCCTGACACAGCCCGGTATGACGATCTTCATGGCCTTCATCGGCGACCTTGCCGTCTCCTCCGTCACCCTGGTCGTTATTCCCAACCTGACGCGTGGTGCCGCGCCCTATGCGCTGATCGAAAATGTCGTCACCCATGCCGACCATCGTCAGCGCGGCCATGCCCGGGCGCTGATCCATAGAGCCATCGCGACGGCCTGGGAGAAGAATTGCTACAAGGCGATGCTGCTCACCGGCTCCAAAGAACCGGCGACGCTGCGCTTCTACGCCAATTGCGGCTTCTCGCAGAACAAGACCGGCTTCCAGATCCGCCGTCCAGCGGTGGCCTGACGTTCCCGGCCGAGCCTATTCTTCCGGCTCGGTGGTGAACATCAGCGGAAATCCAGCACTTTTCGCCAGGTCGATTGCTTCCTGCGCCTTGGTCTCGGCAATATCCCTGGCGCAGACCATTACCACGCAGGTGCCAAGCTTATGCGCGGTCATCATTACCCGATAGCCGGCCTCCTCGCTCATGCGGAAGACGGCCTTCAGCACCATGATGACGAATTCACGCGGCGTATAATCGTCATTGACGAGAATGATCTTGTAAAGCTTCGGCCGCTCGACCTTGGGCTTCGTCTTGGTCTTTGGTTTCAGGACAACATCATTGTCACTCATCGGCATCACCGTTGATGACAGGAGGAAAAGGCCATGTGGCTGATAGCGGATTTATACCGCACCGCAACCAACCATTCAAGGAAAACGATGGTCCCGAAGCAATCGCGCGATCAATCGTCCGTCAGCAGGAGGCAATGTCGGCATGGATTGTTATGCGATGCATGGATCGACAAATATCGCGACGGTGCATAGGCCAATATCTCCTAAACCGGCCTCGTCTACAGAAAAACGGCGCTTTTCCCCTGCAAGACTTGACCCGCAACGGCCCTTCCCCCATACGCACTGCAAAGATTTTCAAGATATGGACAAGGTGCCATGGGTTTCAAATGCGGTATCGTCGGGCTGCCGAATGTCGGCAAGTCTACTCTGTTCAACGCGCTGACCAAGACGGCGGCCGCGCAGGCGGCGAATTATCCTTTCTGCACGATCGAGCCGAACACGGGTGAAGTGGCGGTTCCGGATCCGCGTATGCGCAAGCTTGCCGACGTCGCCAAGTCGAAGGAACTGATCCCGACGCGCATCTCCTTCGTCGACATTGCCGGCCTGGTGCGCGGCGCATCGAAGGGCGAAGGTCTGGGCAACCAGTTCCTCGCCAATATCCGCGAAGTCGATGCCATCGTGCATGTGCTGCGCTGCTTCGAAGACAGCGACATCACCCATGTCGAAGGCCGCATCAATCCGGTTGCCGACGCCGAGACGATCGAGACCGAGCTGATGCTCTCCGACCTCGAGAGCCTGGAGCGCCGCACCGAGCAGATGCGCAAGCGCGCCACCGGCAAGGACAAGGAGTCCATGGCGATGCTACCGATCATGGAAGCCTCGCTCAGCCTGCTGAACGAAGGCAAGCCTGTGCGCACGCTGCTGTCGAAGCTCAATGCCGAGGAGCTCCGCATCCTCAAGAGCCTGAACCTTCTGACCTCGCATCCCGTGCTCTACGTCTGCAACGTCGCCGAGGCCGATGCCGTTACCGGCAACGAGCACACGGCCGCCGTCGCGACCATGGCGAAGGAGCAGAATTCCGAGATGGTGATCATCTCCGCCGCCATCGAAGCGGAAGTGGCGCAACTGCCGGAAGAGGAAGCCACGGAATTCCTCTCCGCGCTCGGCCTCGACGAAGCCGGCCTCGACCGGCTGATCCGCGCCGGCTACAAGCTGCTGCACCTCATCACCTATTTCACCGTCGGCCCGAAGGAAACGCGCGCCTGGACGATCGAGCGAGGCACCAAGGCCCCGCAGGCCGCCGGCGTCATCCATTCGGATTTCGAACGCGGCTTCATCCGCGCCAACACCATCGCCTATGACGATTTCATCGCCTACAACGGCGAAGTCGGCGCCAAGGAAGCCGGCAAGGCACGCGACGAAGGCAAGGAATATGTCGTCCAGGACGGCGACGTCATCCACTTCCGCTTCAATACCTGAGGAATGAAGGGATTGCCGGCCCTCATCGGAGAGCCGGCAATCTTCCCTGCACGGATGCCGGCAGCAGCCGGACGGTGATGCGGCCAGCCGACGCCGATCGCCAGGGCACAATCAAGCGCTGCGGCCCTTCGGCGCGCATTCGCCGCTTCCTTTCCCCATAGCAGCCACGAAAAATACTTGCGCCACTCCCGCCCGACATGCGATTGCGCACGCAGGGAAAGAGGAGGCCGGTGACGGATATGGCGAAACTGACATATGAGGATTTTCAGCCGGGACAGGTGTTTCCGCTCGGACCGAAACAGGTGACGGCAGAGGAAATCGTTGAATTCGCACGCGAATTCGACCCGCAACAGATGCATCTCGACGAGGAAGCCGGCCGCGCCAGCATCCTCGGCGGGCTCGCCGCCTCCGGCTGGCATACAGCGGCAATGTTCATGCGCATGATGTGCGACGCCTATCTGCTCGACACCCAGTCGGAAGGCGCGCCGGGCATCGATTTCATGGACTGGAAAAAACCGGTTCTCGCCGGCGACACACTCTCCGGCCGCTCGATCGTGCTTGAATCCCGCACCATGCGCTCCCGCCCCGGCATTGGCATCGTCAAGTTCCGGCATGAGGTGAAGAACCAGCGCGGCGAGCTCGTCTGCCTCGGCGAAAACGCCACTATGATCCGCATGCGCTCGCCGGCGGAGATCTCGGCATGAAGATGACGGAACTCTACCCTACCGGCGAACGGACCGAGATCGGCAGCTATCTCTTTACGGCCGAGACCATCGTCCGCTTCGCCTCGCGCTTCGATCCGCAGGTTTTCCATATGGACGCGGAAGCCGCCAAGGATACGCTGTTCGGCGGCCTCTGCGCTTCCGGTTGGCATACCTGCGCGGCCTGGATGAAAACCTTCGTCGATTATTGGAAAGGCGAAACCGCCCGCCTTGTCGTTGAAGGTGTGAAGCCGCCCAATCTCGGCCCGTCGCCCGGCTTCCGGAAGCTGCAATGGCTGCGCCCGGTCTTTGCCGGCGATACCGTCACCTATGGGGTCACCCTGCTTGCCAGCCGCCCGCTGGCGTCGCGCCCCGG
>DASWOH010000209.1:0-34718 GCA_036398815.1 Rhizobium sp.
TCGCTAATCAACTATAGCGTCAATGCAGTCGTCGTTGCCGCGCAAGTCAACAAAAAGTCTACCGTCTACCATCAAAAGTCCTATGATGGCCGGATTATCTATAGTCAACTTGTTGATGGCTGGAACAGGGCAACGACTAGATAGCCCTGTGTCTCTTCGCCATCTACCTTCACCGGCTTAGGAATGACAAGACAAATGGCGTCATGCCGCTGCCATTTGTAATCACGCCAGATGACCTAGTAAAGCTGGCAAAGCAGAACATTGGCCGAAGGGCACATTTCTCCTCCTGAGTTCCAGCGGAATGTCTCCTGTGTCATTTTCGGCCTTGTCGCCGACACGACGCAAAAGGGCGGGCAACGGACCGTCGATGCCGTGGCAAGCGGCGGCTGCGAGGCGCGGACACTCACAGTTTTGCTCGACGGCCCTACATTTGCCAGCACAGGGTACGCGAATTTGAAAAATAATATGCCAGCCGCATGAACGGGAGGAAGCATGAATATCGAGTTGCGTCATTTCCGATATGTGATCGCGGTAGCCCGGACAGGCAGCTTCAGCCGTGCGGCGGAGGAATTGCACACAAGCCAGCCGGCGGTCAGCAAGCGCATACAGGAGATCGAGATTGATCTGGGAACGCGGCTGTTCGATCGCTACCGTGGTGGCGCACGCCCGACCGCACTCTGCCTGGAACTGACGACCGCCGCCAAACGCATCATCGATGAGGTGCAGACTTTGCAGGAGCGCTCGAAGGCGAACGGCAAGGGAAGGGCAGGCGGGCTTTCCATCGGCTTCTTCAAAACCCTGTCCTCCCCAAAACTCCGTCATGGTTTAAAAACGTTCCGGCATCGCTATCCCGATGTGACGCCGGAACTGGTCGAGCAGCCGTTCGCCGACCTTCTTGGCGGTATCCGGTCGAGCCTGTTCGATGTGGCGATCGTTCCGGGTGGCGGCACCAACAGCCATGCCGAGCTTGAGGTTCTGCCGCTCTGGTCGGAACGGATCAGGGTGGTTCTTCCTCTCGACCATCGTCTCACGGAATGGCAGGCGCTGTCATGGCGCGATCTTGCGGGAGAAACGTTTCTGATGGGGCGTTACGATCCCGGCCCGGATGTCGAGGCGGTGCTTTTGCGCAATCTTGGCGGAGCGGGATACATGCCCGACATCCGGCGCATGCGGATGCGGCGTGAAAGTATTCTGGCGCTGGTGGCAGCAGGCGAGGGCATCAGCCTTCAGCCGGAAACGGCGCTGGCATGCGCCGATCCGGACATCGCCATCCGGGACATTCACGATCCGGCAGGCCCGCCGCATCTCGACTATGTCGCCTGCTGGCGGCGGACCAATTCCAGCCCGGTGCTGGCCAACTTCCTTGCGCTGCTGAACGCACCGTCTTCCATGCCATCGTTCCACGCAGGCGGAAATCCGGTGGAAAATGCCGCCGGTAGCGAAGATTCTTCGACCCCTCAAAACAGCGGGACAGCTTAAACTCCCTCGAAAAGCGCATCGTTCTTCGCATTCCGGAATATGTGCATTCCACATTCGTATGGATGAAGCGCTTCGCTCCTTTGTTCTGATCGCCTGCGGACAGGCCTTGCCGATCATTGCGGGAGCCAAGGGTCTTTCCCTTGCTCCCGGCAAACGCCGCCTGCGCATGGCAGGTCCGCCGGTTCGCAGAACGACGCCGATCCTCATTCTTCCGCTCGTCGCTGTTCGTCCCGCTCACGCTGGCAGGCCGGTCATGTTCGCCGGCATTTGCTCCCTCCATCCCGCGCACTCACGCGCCCCCGGAAGGCATGCCGAGGGACATGCCTTCGGCTCCAATCGGGAAAGGAATGGATCATGGCTTATGGAAACGTCACCACGAACAATGCCGCATCGGGCTCGGCCTCATCGCTCTTCACGCCGCGCAACGCCATTCATTGCGGCGATTGCACGAGGCTGATGACCGGCATGGAAGGCAATTCGGTGGATTTCATTCTTACCGATCCGCCCTATATCACCCGCTACCGGGGCCGCGACGGCAGGACGGTCGCTAATGACGACAACGCCAGATGGCTCAAGCCCGCCTTCGCCGGAATGCACCGTGTTCTCAAACCGGGCGGTTTCGCTATTTCTTTCTACGGCTGGAACAAGGTCGATCTGTTTTTCGAGGCGTGGAAATCCGCAGGTTTCCGCATCGTCGGCCATATCGTGTTCCGCAAGCGCTATGCCTCATCGGCAAAATTCCTGCGTTATCACCATGAGCAGGCGTTCCTGCTCGCCAAGGGCAATGTCGCCCTTCCGGCAAACCCTGTCCCTGATGTGATCGACTTTCCCTATACCGTCAACAGACTGCATCCGACGCAGAAGCCGGTGGAGGCGCTGGCACCGCTGATAGAAGCCTTCTCAAAACCCGGTGATCTGGTCTTCGATCCCTTTTGCGGTTCCGGCTCGACACTGGTTGCCGCGCAATCCCTCGGCCGGGACTTTCTCGGCATCGAACTAAACCGCGAGCATCATGCGACGGCCATCGCACGATTGCGGGGAGAAACGACAACCACCGACCGTAAGCGCAAGGCGGCCTGAACGCTCGCCTGCCATGTCGGACAGAGAAGCACACGCGCCGCCATGTCGGCGGCGCGATCCCGGCCGTGACGGCTCAGAACGATGCTTGCCCAAAAATCGCCGCTCGCCGTGCTGCGCGCGGCTCGCGAATATCGTCGCAGCGGGCGACGATCGGATTCTTGCCGTATACGGTTATACGGAATCATGCATGTTTCCATTCCTGAATGACCGGATTGACAAAGGCGGGAGCATTCTGTTGCGAATGGGCGGGCACCGCACGGTCGCACGCTGTTTCAGGCCGGCCTGGGGCGCTGGCTGGTTGTTCAGGGAGAGATCGCATGAGCAGGAAACCATTCGCTGACAGCCCGCCGATGACGGAGCGGGTGAACGCCTATGACGAGGCGCATCTGGCCGACTATCTGCGGCTTCTGGACGCCGACGAGGAAGGCGCGGACTGGCAATTGGCAGTATCGATCATCTTCGAACTTGATGTCGAGGCCGACCCCGAACGCGCCAGACGTGTTCATCAAAGCCATCTCGCGCGGGCGAAATGGATGACCGAGATCGGCTATCTGCATCTGCTGCAACCGCGCATGCAATAGAGTTCATCGACGTTACAGCCATTCTGCCTACTGGGGCTTTCACTGCAACTGCCTCTACGGCAACCTTGGGTATTGCTCCATTCTTCTTTTCCATCTGCCGTACCGGAACGGCGGCGTCATACTCGCTCACTTTCAACAGCAGCCGGTTTGACGACCGGCATTTGTCGGAAGGAGCATGACGATGACGGAGCAGATGGTAAGCTGGAAAAGCAGGAACTTCGCCAGTGCATTGAGCGGTCTGGATCGCAGCGGTCTGGCTTTCGAGTTCCTGCGGCGGAATCCTTCCTATCGGGAAGATTACCGCCGCGCGATCGAGGATATCGCCTCAGGCAGGGCGGACAGGGATGCGGCCATGACTGCCCTGTCGCGCCGATGGAGGTGCTTTTTTCGCCGACGACCCGGATCAGGCGGGGCAACTGCCGCTGTTTTCGGCGGAGGCCGTACCGGTCACGGTGATCGTCATGGACGTGCCGGAGGGGTTTGCGGTCAGGCCGATGCAATCAATCCGACCAGAGACGATATTGCGATCGGCGGTATCGGCGACACGAGGAAGGATGATCGTTCTTGACGATGGCTCCGGCCATCACCGCGTCTGGTTGCCGACTGGCGGATTGCCGGTCCGTCCCGCCGCGCTGGTGCCGCTGGACGAGGCGTTCGAGTTGCGCATCCATGCCCTGAAGCGTTTGCATCGGTGGGTGGCCGGAGATGTGACGGGACCACTTGCCCGGACGCAGCAACTGACGCCCTATCGGCGGCGAAGGCTGGTCGAGATGCTGCGGGCGCTCGACGGGCATCTGTCCGGCGCAGGTTCGCGCGAAATCGCCGCCGTGCTGTTCGATCCGTCCTTCCGCACGCTTGCCGCCATCGACTGGAAGACCGATCCCTATCGCATGCGCGTCAGCCGTCTTCTGGCAACAGCCAAGGCGATGATGGACGGCGGCTATCTCCTCCTCCTGCGTGGAGAAGGAGGAGGACGGAAAAAGCCGATCAAGCGCAGAAAATAATCGGCGTCCAGTTTGCCATCACAATCGAATATCAGCCCCGCCTATCGGAAACACCGATGGGCGGGCGATCTTTTGCGGGCTGTTTCCATCCATTTCCACCGGTGAACGATTGCGCATGCTGCCCTGCCTTCGTTCTCCGACCAGCCGGCCTTTGCAGGTCATTGTTTCCGCGAACCGCCGGAAACCCTTTCCGGCGCGATCACGGGAAGGACATCATGCAGGACGGCAAGAACGAAACGCTGCCAAAATTCATCCGCACGCCCGAAGCGGCGAAACTGCTTTCGCTCTCGGAGCGGACCCTCGAAAAACATCGCTGCAAGGGTACCGGCCCTGCCTATCGCAAGCTCGGTGGGCGCGTCGTCTACACCGTCGCCGACCTCACCGAGTGGATCGAGGAAAAGCGCAGGCGATCGACGGCCGAGAAAGCGGCTGCGAAGACCCACAAGCTGATCGGCATCGGTCACCCCACGGAGCCGCGCCGATGACCCGCCCCCTGGAACCGTCATCGTCGTCCTCGCCATTCATGACCACAAAGCAGGCTGCGACCTGGCTTCATTTGTGTAAGCGAACGCTGGAGAAGCATCGCAGCTATGGCACTGGTCCTGTCTATCGCAAGATCGGCGGGCGTATCCTCTACGACATCGCCGATCTTCGGGCATGGGTGGAGGCGGGAAGCCGGAATTCGACCAGCGAGAATACCGGCAAACACATCGCTCCGGCCAAGCCGCATGCCGCCAGAGCGCCGGCCTATCGCCGTCGTGACCGGAGCGAGGGAGGCAGGGATGAGTGACGACACTTTCCCGCACGGTCGCCGGATGCAACAGTCCCGCTCTCAGCAGCAGCGACCGGCATTGACTCATGTCCAACTTCAATACGAGCGCAAGCAGGTCGAACAGTGGATCAGGTTCGGCCATCCCGTTCTCGATCATCGGATCGACGGCAAGCGCCGCGTGGTCAGTTTCGAAGCCGGTTCCGTCTTCGCCTTCGTCCGCTGGAAAGCCAATCGCTACGGCACCATCCTGTCGCGCATCGACATCCTGCGGGCCGTCGCACCGGGCGAGCCGTACCAGACGCTACCATGCGTCACACCGGGCGGCGATATTCTGCTGCGCCTCCACGGCTGGCCCAAGGTAGAGAGAGTGCTGAAGGCCATCGACGCGATCGAGGCGCTGGATATCGATCCGGCGGACGCGTCGCCCGATCATTGGCGCTATCTGCACAACCGCCTGACCGTCAACCAGCCCTACCATCACTATTCCGCCGAGCAGCACAGGGCATGGCTGTTGCGCCGGAAAATTTCCGGCGACGGGCGGCGGAGAGATGCACCATGACGCGCTTCGCATGGGTGATGGTGACGTATTTCTCTGCGCTCGCCACAACGGCTTCGATCTTCATCGACGCGGACAAAAAACTGATCTGGAATGCTTCCGCCAGCGTGCCGGTCGGCCTTTACCGGATTGAACGCGGGGACGCGCTTCTGGTCGGAGATATCGCCGTGGTCATGCCGCCCGACGAACTCGCGATCTTCCTCGACGAGCGCCGTTTTCTGCCGAAAGGCCTGCCGCTTCTCAAGCGTGTTCTGGCGCTTGGCGGAACCACTATCTGCCGAAACGGCGCGGAGATCATCGCCTACGGCATGAGCTACGGACAGGCCCAAGAGCGCGACAGTCAGGGCCGTCCTCTGCCCGTCTGGCAAGGCTGCCGGACGCTCAATGACGGCGAAGCCTTCCTCATGAACTGGGACGCTCCCGACAGCTTCGACGGACGGTATTTCGGGCCGCTTCCGCTTTCAACCGTCTTCGGTCGCGCCATCCCCGTCTGGACCACCGGCGATTCCGATCCGGCCACGGAAACGTTTCGCGAGCTGGTCTCCGACGCGCCGTGACGCCGCGCACTCCTCAATCATCCAGCAACGAAATGGAGCATTGTTATGAGCCAGATCGGCACCTTCACCCGCACCCCGGACGGCTTCTTCGGCCGCATTCGCACGCTCACCCTCGACGCGGAAGTGGCCATCCTTCCGGCCGATGACACTGACGCCGAGAACGCGCCAGAGCATCGCGTTTTCCTCGACGGCGTGGAAGTCGGCGCGGCATGGGAACGCACCAGCGAGAAAGCCGGCACATGGCTATCACTGACCATCGATGATCCATCTTTCGCCGAACCTGTCCGCGCCCGATTGTTCGAGGCCGACGCGAAGAAAGGCACATGGGGCCTGCACTGGTCGCGCCGGATGCGCCGCGACAGCGAGCGTGATGTCATGTGCGGCAATCGCTCCTGCACATCATTCTTCTCACTCCCTTCTATCGATCATGTGCCGGTCACTCCCCTCGACCCGATCGCCAACGTGGAAGCCGTCGCGCGCAGCGAAGGTCAGGGGCGGCGGCGATTTTTCCGGTTAACGGTCATGCTTTCCACCGTCGCCCGTCCGGAAAATATCGGCCGGCGGCGAAGCCTTGCCCTTGACCGAAGCGAGCACGATGGCAGGCTGATGGGCCATCGGGACGGCGGAGCTTGCGCCACCGTTCCTGCGATCATGGCCATGTTTTGCGCCAGCATGATCGTCACGGCGTTTTCCTCTCCAGCATTCGCCGGTAAACGTGCCATCGACACGCCGAACGACCGAGCCACTGTCGCTTCATCGGCTCGGGATCGTTCTCACAGTCGTTCACCAATTGACGCCGACGATGCCGATCCATGGTCGGAGCACATCGCCGAAGCCGCCAGCCGCTTCGCCATTCCGGAGCGGTGGATTCGCGCTGTCATGGCTGTCGAAAGTGCGGGCGACGTGCGCGCCCTGTCATCCGCCGGTGCGATGGGCCTGATGCAGATCATGCCGGCCACATGGGAGGAATTGCGCCTGAAGCACGGGTTTGGAAACGATGCCTATGATGTTCGCAATAACATCCTCGCAGGTTCCGCCTATCTGCGTGCGATGCACGACCGCTACGGCAGTATTGCCGCCATGCTCGCCGCCTATAATGCCGGTCCCGGCAGATATGAACGGCACCTTGCAGGTGAGCGATTGCCCGCAGAGACGATAGCATATGTCGCCAGAGTCATGCCGATGATCGGTGCGGATTCAGATATTCCCCTGTCGGCCAGACGATCGTCCGACGACCGGAAGACTGCCACCACTCCGATCTTCGCCGGAAGCTCGATCGACCGTCATCACGATGTTAAGACGGCCGCCGATCTTCCAGCCGAGCGTGGCCATGTCACAGTTCGCTCGACATTTTCGCCTCTATCCGATGGCTTGTTCGTGAGACGCCCGGAGCCGTGACAGGTCATCGCTCTTCTTCCTTACACCCGTTTTGATCATGTCTGGAGCTGGTTTTGAAGCCTGTTCGGGAGGGCGGAGCAGGGCAGAAAAGGCACGGCAAGATAAAGCGAGTTGGAACTCGCGCGGGCATGGCCCGTAAGTGATTGTCTGCACATTGGTTTTCGTCCCGAACAACGGAGATCAGGGCGCTTCGCAATGTGCGCCATGCGCTCTCGGCCCGAATTTCCCTTCTACTTCAATCGCTTGTAGTGCGCGCAAAAGAGGTGCGACCGCAATGCGTACGCCCCGGCAAGTTTTTATACGCTGCAATACGATGGCGGCAAAATGGCTGTTGTCAGGGGAAAATCCCGGTCCGATCCTGCCGTCATGGCAGAGCGTGACGACAACAGTTTCCGCATCAAACCGGGCCGCGTCAGGAACGGCGGCGGCGGTCGCGCCAGCCTGCGCTCAAAGCCCTTCCTGACGCAGGTGAAGATCGCCGTCCGCAAGGCCGGCGGCAATCCCGACCGCATCGGAGGATCGTCATCCGGCTCGGGCAATGGCCGCTTCAATGCGCGCGGTCGGGGCGGGAAGATTGTTTCTTCGTTTCCGAAGGAGGGCGGTAGCGGATGGAAACGCGATGGTAGCGGCACGCGCTTCCGCTCCCGCCGCGTCGTCGTCAAGGCGCGGGTGGTGAAGCTCGCACCGCAAAAGAACCAGTCACGCGGTCAAAAATTCCGGGGCACGACGGGCCGAGCGGTTGATGCCCATTTGCGCTATCTGGAGCGTGATGGCGTTACGAAGGATGGCGAGAAGGGCAAGGTCTATTCCGCCTTCGAGGATGAGGCGGATGGCAAGGCGTTTGTCGAGCGTGGACGTGACGATCGCCACCAGTTCCGCTTCATCGTCGCGCCGGAGGATGCCGCCGAGCTTTCCGACCTTCGTTCCTTCACCCGCGATCTTATGAAGCAGATGGAGACCGATCTCGACAGCCGCCTCGACTGGATCGCCATCGATCATCACAATACCGGCCATCCGCACAGCCATATCATCGTCCGGGGCGTTCTGGACGACGGGCGCATCCTGAACATCGCCGGCGACTATATCGCCCACGGTGTCCGCCACCGGGCGCAGGCTCTGGTGACGCTGGAGCTTGGCCCGCAGACAGAACTGGACGTCACCGACAAACTGCGGCAGGAGGTGGAGGCGGAACGCCTTACCAGATTGGATCGCATGCTGATCGCCGAGCAGCAGGAGCGGGGCGTCATCGACCTTCGTCCCGGCGCATCCGATGACTACACCATGCGAACCAACCGGCACCTGCTGATCGACCGGGCGAAGCGTCTGGAAAGTTTCGGGCTGGCGAAAGAGATCGACACAGGGCGATGGCTGGTCGGGGAGAATGCTGAAAGCACCCTGCGCGCCCTTGGCGAGCGCGGCGATATCATCAAGACCATGCACCGGGCGCTGGAGGGAAACGGCCTTGCCGACGAACGCGGAACCGATTCCTATGTCATGCATGGAAAGACCATCACCGAACCGGTAATCGGCAAGGTTCTGGCCAAGGGCCTTGCCGGCGACGAGATGAGCGACCGGCTGCATCTGGTCATCGACGGCGTGGACGGGCGAACCCACTATGTCGAGACGGCGGACATACAAAAGCTCGAAGACATCGGTCGCGGTCATATCGTGTCGCTCGATCCGATCGCGCCGAAGACAGAGCCGAGAGCGTCGGACATCAACATCCGCGACATGGCGGCGGGCAATGACGGTATGTACCGGCCTTCGGAGCATCTGGAACGGGCGCGGGCGCGGATCGAGAGGATCGGCGGCGATCCCGATGCCTTCGTCCGTTCGCATGTCCGCCGCCTTGAAGCGCTGCGCCGCGCCGGCCATGTCGAGCGCATCGACGCCGATCACTGGAGAATTCCGAACGATCTGCCGGAACGTGGTATGGCCTATGACGCCAAAGATCGGGCGAAGGATTTCGAGGTCCGCACGCTTTCAACGCTCGACCTGAACCGGCAGGTCGGCAGCGATGGCGCGACATGGCTCGACCGTGAGCTTGTCTCACGCGACCGCATGCCGCTTGCCGATACCGGCTTCGGCCGGGAGGTGAACGATGCGATGGAGCGGCGCAAGCAGGCCCTAGTCGATCAGGGACATGCCGTTCGCATGGAGAACGGCGGCGTCCGCGCCCCAAACGATCTGCTGGAGCGGCTTGAAAGAACCGAGGTTGAGCGCATCGGGCGGCAAATGGCCGGCGAGCGCGGCCTTGAATTCACCCGCAGCGGCGTCGGGGAGTATGTCGGCGGAACGCTCTCCGGTTCCGTCAATCTCGCCTCCGGCCGCTTCGCCATGATCGAGGACGGGCTCGGCTTCCAGCTCGTCCCCTGGCAGCCGGTGCTCGAAAAGCGTATCGGCCAGCATGTCACCGGCGTCATGCGCGAGAGCGGCGGGGTCGATTGGGGGTTCGGCAGGAAAAGAGGGTTGGGATTATAGGGAGATCATTCCCTTTCGAACGACATAGCGTCGGCCTGAATAGCCTCCATGACCTTTTCAAGCTCGCCCGCCAGATCGGCATGGTAGCGCAGAAGATAGTCCACGACGGCATCGTTTCGTAGCAGGCGCGAAACATAGCCCTTGGCGACGACGAGAACGAGCATCGTATCGCCAAGCGTATCCTGGACCGTCCGGTAGTCCTGATAGAGCCTTTCCATTTCCCGTTCCATGCGAGCGATGTCTTCCGCTGATACCTCCATCGGTTTCGGTTTTTTCGGCTCCAGCAATAGCTCCGGGCGTGTCGCCGAAAGGATCATGGTCGCGTATGTGGTCGTGAAACGATTAGCTGCGATCATCATTTCTGCGGCTTCGATCTGCCGCATGGGCTTCATCTTGCGCAGAACCGGAAACACGCTACGCGCCGCCAATCTGTCTTTCAGCAGTTCCACCACTTCCGGTGCGATGCCGTCCAGCATGCGCTGGCGTTCACGAATGCGCTCGACATTGACATTGAGTGCTTTCGCTATGCGTTCAGGGGGAACGTTTTTCGCGATCGCCTGCATGATCATGCGATGCTCCTGCACCGCACTTAGCCGATTGACCTGACGGTTGAACGTGAAGCCTTCGTCATCCTTCGACAGGAGGCAGATGGCATGTGTCGTGCCGAGCACCTTCAGGCATTCCAGCCGCATATGCCCATCGAGGAGGATGTACTTCTTGTCGTCGCCTTTCCCGCCCTTTTCGGGAAAGACCGCCAGTGGCTCTATGATGCCAACCTCTTCTATCGATGCGAGGATCGTTTTGAATTTTGCCGAGTATCTGACGCTAGGCGATAATGTGCGTGTCGGAAGAATGTCGTTCAACGGCAGGGTGATCGTATGTCGTTCGAAGCTGGACCGGTTCATCCGTTCTGTTCTCCGGAAAGTCGATCGGCCAACGGCTTGGGCATATCTATGATGCCTTCAGCGCGCAGGAGGGTTCGGAAATGCTCTTCCGAATGAAGTTTGCGCATGGCGGAAACCACGAAAAGCAATCGGTGCTCCGCGACGTCCGCTTTTTGTATCGCGAGGCGCTGGCGGCGAACTTCCTCCTGAAACGTCTGCGCCAGCCTTGCCGCCGTCATGGGCTTTTCATGGCGTTGAATCACCTTCTGGTACTTTTGACCGAATGCCTTGCGTTTATCGATCAGCCGTCTGACTTTCAAAAGCTGCTCCCCTTTGAGGGTGCCTGCTTCATAAGCTTCCATCATCGCGATCTGGACATCAGCCTGGCTGGATCGAGCGATTTCCACCGCAAGGGAAAGCGGAAGCCACCCTTTCTCGACGGCGTTTATCAGCCGCTCCTCTCCGGCACGTAACAACTGAAGGATGCTCTGTATATAGCTCGGGTCCAGTCCGGTCTTCCGGGCGATCTGGACGTTGGTGTATCCTCGATCCGAAAGGACCTGCACGGCGTTCAGGAGGTCCTGGCTCGAATGCTGTCTGCGCGCCAGGTTTTCGACGAGGCTCATCAGATAACGGTCGGTTTCGAGGGCTGCTACGATCATCGCCGGAATATGCGTCTCGCCGAGAGCCTTGAAGGCTTCGATGCGGCCTTGACCGCATATGAGATCGTATCGCGGCCCCAGTTCATCTGTGCTGGCTTGCGCGACGGTGATCGGGCGTTTCAGACCGACGGTGGCGATGCTCTCGACGACGCCGGCGAAAGTTTTTTTGCTCCTTACCCTCGGATTGAGGATGCGAATCCTGTCGATGGCAATGGAGACGATCTCTTGCTCACGGCTGGCATGATGGTCTGGCGGGTTCATATCCATCAAAGTATGTCCTTGATCCTTGTGCGCCTGACGAGATGATACAGGGCGTCGAGGGTGTCGAACCGGTAGACGTCAAGCTCGTTGGTGTTGTTTTCGAAGAGGCGCAGTTTTTCGCCTGAGCAATCAAGAGCGGGCAGGAGATAAAAATCCCTAATAGATTGTTCCTCGGGCTCCATCCTTGCTGCGATGGTGATGTCTGCGCCCAGACTGGTATCGAACCGGATGAACCATCGTTTTCCGCCAGAGGAATTGATGTGGCAGCGGCTCAACACAAGGGATGCACGGATTTCCTCGTTCACGATGAACAGGGAGTTTGCGGACTCGTTTTGAACCCGCGCGCCTGTTTCGTGCAGCCGCGTGGCAACCTTCGTTATGACGTCAGGATATTGCTGGCGGAGACGGCGGTTGATATCCACGTATCGATAGTCACGATCCGGCTGATACCCGATCAGTTTGTATGTCCTGAGCAAACTGCCAAACCGATTCTGGTAGGCACTGGCGGAGGGGCAATTGTCCGCTTCGTCGATAATCAGGCCGGACAGGTATCCGTGCCGCCCAAGGACGCGCTGCAACGCTTGCAGCATTTCCTCGTTGTCCGGTCGGTACGATCTTGTGGCGATGATTTTCTGCGCCGCCCGGAATAGTGCGATGTCGACAATCGGCTCGAAGACGTTTTCGGCTCGCACCCATAGCGCAGGGTCGTTTTTCACGCGCTTCGTCTTCAGCTTGAAAGAGCGTTTGTTCCAGACATTGTTGCCGATGTATTTCTCGTTCGTGAGAATTTGCCGGACGGTGCTGCGCGTCCATTCCCGTCCCAGATCTGTCAGAATTCCTTGCCGGTTGAGGCGGTTTGCAATTGGCGCTTCGGTCAATCCTCGTTCAACGAAATCGGTATATATGCGTCTGACGATTTCGATTTCGTCCGGCGGTCCCGGTATGAGAATGACGCGGTCGGTTTGAATGCTCTTATGCTCGCGACGGCGAAGCTCACTCTTTGGATTGCCGGCATCATCGATCA
Source organism: Rhizobium sp. (assembly GCA_036398815.1). GTDB lineage: Bacteria > Pseudomonadota > Alphaproteobacteria > Rhizobiales > Rhizobiaceae > Rhizobium. Next base: position 12,740 of record DASWOH010000209.1, read on the forward strand.
GGAGCCTGCGCAATCCGAATCCTGCGGGACCTCCTTGGCGGAACCCCTTCCTGATGAGGGTCGTCTGACCCATATGCACTTTCGTCGAGAGCACACGGCTATGTTCACGGGCGGAGCTTGACGAAACGAGACGATGAAACTTCGTGCCGATATTGTCATCGTCTGCAAACTGCTCGCCGCAGAAAACGATGCGGACCCCGGCGAGCCTGCAACGGACTTCGTAATAGATGCTTTCATCGACGTCCTGAAACCGGCCCCAGCGGCTCACGTCATAGACGATGACAAGCTCGAAATCGGCATTCCCGCTTTCGACATCCTCGATCAGTTTCTGGATGCCCGGACGGCCTTTGAATGTGAGGCCGCTTATGCCTTCGTCGGCATATGTGCGGACAATCTCGATGTTGTTCTTTTCGGCATATTCCAGAATTGCGCCGGCCTGGTTTTCCGTGGAATAGCGTTGATGGTCCGTGGACATTCTCAGATACTGCGCAGCGCGGATCGGCGCATCGGCCGAAGCAACTGCTGTATTGTCAATCATTCCAATCATGCACTCACCTGAAAAAATGCGATCAGGTTTGTGCTGCTGCCTGTACCTGAAGATCACATGCCCTTTCGATGTCCTTAATTTACGGGAGTAGTTCGGAAGGATGTTGCAGAAAAACGGAAATATTATTCGAGGCGCGAACGGTGGTCGTCCGCGTTTCAACTACGCAGAAGTAATCCGAGTTGCGTTGAAGCATGAAAGCAGAGGCCAACCGAAGTTCGCAATGTTGATCGCAGACTGGACCGGAGCGGCAGACCGCACGGCTGAAAACTGGATGAATGGTGTATCAGGGCCGAGCGGAGCTTACCTAATCTATCTAATGCGGCGGTCGGATGAAGTGCTGAAGACCGTCCTTGCCTTGGCGCAGCGGCAGGAAATACTGACCGCCTTTTACGAACAGGAAGAAACGAAAGAGCAAAAACGGCAGCGCAGCACTGCTACCCCTGTGCATCAGGATCGCTTGTTGCAGCGGCCTGCTGCTGTCCCTCTTCATGTCCCCGATGGCCCTGGTGGTGTCCCTGATCTGCATGCCGGGATGGGGACACGGCAGAAGTGGTTTGTCGGTCAGCTGGAATTAAACAGAAACGTGCGCGCGGAGCATATTGCGAACGCCTTCGACGTCTCGGTCAAGACCGGTAAGAGGGATATTGCTTTGTTGAAGGAACAAAGGATTGTTACCTACGCCGGAAGCACGCGTCGTGGGCGCTATATTCTGGTGACGTAATCTGTAAAATGGATCGCGCCCAACATAGAGCGCATCCTTGACCGCTCACCTCCCTGCGATTGTCTCAGGGAAGCCGAATAAGGCGGGAAGGAGAGCGCATTGCGCTTTCCTTTCGACGAAAAAAGTGGCTGGAAACGCTGCGGTGACGAAACAAACCGATTGCATTATGTACCATTGAGTGGTACATAGTGACACTATTGGAGGCAGGGAATGATCGGTGAGTTTCGGGATGAATGGCTTCGCGCATTTTTCGTGAATGATGTCCATTCCCGCAATATCCCTTCCGATCTTGAAAGTCGTCTGTTTCGCAAGCTCCAGATGATCGACGACGCGACGACGGATCAGGACTTGCGTGTGCCACCGAGCAATCATTTCGAGAAGCTGAAAGGCAATCTTGAGGGTTTCCATTCCATCCGCGTCAACAAGCAATGGCGGTTGGTGTTCCGATGGGATGGAAATAAGGGTGAAGCGTCCGGCCTTTATCTGGACGACCACAGCTATCGATGAGGTGACGAAAATGCTGATGACCGCACGTAAGCCCGCGACAGTCGGGGAAATTCTGGTAGAAGAGTTCATGCAGCCTTTGGGATTGACGCAATCGGCGTTGTCCGAGGCGATGGGCGTTCCGCGCAAACATGTGAACGAGCTTTGCAACGACCGCCGCACAGTGACGGCTCCGACCGCGCTCATTCTGGCGCGCGTGTTCGGCAATAGTCCCGACTTCTGGCTAAACGTGCAGCGCCGGACGGATTTGTGGGAAGCGATGCATTCGCCGCGCGAGCGTGAGCGGATCGAACGGGCCAGACCGCTCGCTTCTGCTGCGTGAAGGCAGGTTTGCGATTTACGCTAAAATCGCAGCACGTAAGTTTTTATACGTCGCGGTACGACGTCACGAATTTTGTGCTTCCCATCGGGTGTTTGCCCGCATCTTTTGTCAGGTCGATCCACGGTTTTGGAGCGACCGACATGCCAGAAGACAAGCATACAGGGCCGGAAACCATCGTTCCGGCGAACGACAATACCCCGCCCAATGGCGATGCTGCCGATGCAGATATCGCACCGTGGCAGCGGCTGGACAGGGTGGTGCTGGATATCGCCCGCCTGATCGGCAGGCAGATGGCCCGCGAGGACTTCGAGCGGCTGCGAGCCGAGACCGTCAACGATAACGCGCCTCGCAAGGAGGCCGACAAGGATTGATCTTTACGGAGAACCGGCCATGACACGCGCAGCCCTTTACGCCCGCTATTCGTCCGACAACCAGAGCGAGGCGTCGATAGAAGACCAGTTCCGGCTTTGCCGGGAACATGCGGGCCGGGAGCGCTGGCAGATCGTTGGTTCCTATGAGGACGCGGCGATCTCCGGTTCCAGCACGATCCTGCGTTCCGGCATCCAGCGGCTTGTTCGTGATGCGCAGCGCGGCGAGTTCAAGATATTGCTGGCGGAGGCGCTGGACCGCATCAGCCGCGATCAGGCGGACGTCGCCACCCTCTACAAGCATCTGAAATTCGCAGGCGTCACCATCGTGACCTTGGCCGAAGGTGAGATCAGTGAATTGCATGTCGGCCTGAAAGGCACGATGAATGCCCTGTTCCTGAAAGACCTTGCCATGAAGACGCATCGCGGCCTTCGGGGCAGGGTGGAGAAGGGCAAGGCAGGCGGCGGGCTTTGCTACGGTTACAAGGTGGTTAAGAAATTCGACGCCAATGGCGAGCCGATCCGGGGCGATAGGGAAATCATCCCGGAAGAGGCCGACATCATCCGCCGCATCTTCTGCGAGTTTGCTTCCGGGAAAAGCCCCAAGGCCATCGCCGTCGATCTGAACCGGGACGGCATTCCCGGTCCGCTTGGCCGTGCATGGGGAGATACCAGCATCCGGGGACACCAGACACGCGGCACCGGTATCATCAACAACGAGCTTTATACGGGCGTTCTGGTCTGGAACCGTCTGCGTTACATCAAGGACCCGTCCACGGGCAGGCGCGTTTCGCGCATCAACCCGGAAAGCCAATGGATCAGGACAGAGGTTCCGCACCTGCGCATCGTGGATGACGCGCTCTGGAATGCAACCCGCGCCCGCCAGAAGCAGATATCGGAAATCTTCGGGCCGAATCCTGCCAATACGCTGGAAGGCCGCATGAAGCGCGTGCGTCTGACAGGTCGTCCCGTCCATCTTCTTTCCGGCCTTCTGACCTGCGGATGCTGCGGCGGCAAGGTCGGCATCATCACGCCGAACCGCTATGCCTGCCTCAACCACCATCGGCGCGGCACCTGTGACAATGGCCGCTCCATCACCCGTGACAGGATCGAGGCGCGTGTTTTGATCGGCCTCAAGGAAAGGCTTGTTTCCAGCGAGGCAGTTGCGGAAGCCGTTCGCGCCTATGCGGAGGAAATGAACCGGCTGAACCGTGACCGACATGTGCAGGCCACTACGGATCAAAGGGTACTCTCCAAGGTCGAGAAGGCCATCGCCGGGATTATCGCCGCTATCGAAGACGGCATGTATCAGCCGAGCATGAAAGCCCGCATGGAAGAGCTTGAGCGGCAGAAGGCCGAAATCGCCGCCCGCATGGCGAAGGCCCCTGCCGATGTGCCGGACGTTCACCCGAATATCGCCAATCTCTACCGTCTTCGCATAGAGCGCCTGACGGAAGCCCTCAGCGACCCGGACGGCGGTAGGCAGGCGGCGGAAGCTCTCCGCTCCCTTATCGGGGAAATCGTTCTCACCCCCGGCAAGAAGCGCGGCGAGGTTCATGCCGAACTACGCGGTGAGTTGTTCGGCATTCTCGACTCTATCAAGGCGGAAGAAAGCAGCAGGCCAGCCGGTTTTATGTCCACAGCCAATGCAGGCCCCCGCAACCAACCATCCCCATTCAATGCCAGATACGCAAAAGCCCCCTCCGTGGGGCTTTCGGCGTTCTGGTCTCCCGATGCTTCAGCGCCTCTCATAAGTTCTTCGAGCATTGCCAACATCGCGGCCGGAAGCGCTCACATCTCCGGCACCGCATCTTGAAAATACTTTCTCGTTGTCAGCGGGACTTTCCGCGAATCCACCGGCAGCATCATCTCGCACTGGCGCAACGCCTCGCGCAGGTCGGTGGCAGCCGGCAGGCGACGCCAGATCATCCTGGAGGCACAAGGCAGGTTCGACCGGCGCCATGAAAGACCGAACGTCATTCCCTTGAGATACACGCGCTCATAGGTTTCGACGGCATCAGAGCCGTTTCCGAGATGAACTGCCGTGAAAAATATTCCCTAAGCTAATTCCTTGCGCTTCGAGCTTCCGGATCGGGGATCGGGACGGCGGCCATGAGGGCCTTCGTGTAGTCGTGGGTCGGATTTTCGAATATCTGGCGCCGCGTGCCGGTCTCAATGATCTTCCCGCTGCGCATGACGGCAACATTGTGGGACATGCGTTCCACCACCGCCATATCGTGCGAGATGAAAAGATAGGAAAGCCCCATCGTTTCCTGCAGCTCCAGCATGAGATCGAGAACGCGGGCACGCACCGAAACGTCCAGGGCGGCGACGCTCTCGTCGGCGACGATCAGTTTCGGTTCAAGCGCAAGCGCCCGGGCGATGCAGATGCGCTGGCGCTGGCCGCCGGAAAATTCGTGTGGATAGCGTGTGGCTGCATCGGGCGTCAGGCCGACACGACGCAAAAGGTCGGTGACGCGATCACCACGTTCGGACTTGCCGCCGATGCCGTGGATCGCCATGGGTTCGGCAATTGCCTTGCCGACGGCCATGCGCGGATCGAGCGAGGCATAGGGATCCTGAAAGATCATCTGCGCGGTGCGGCGCACAGGCTGCATCTCGCGCTGGCTGAGGCCGGCGATGTTGCAGCCGTCAACCAGGACATTACCACTGAAGGGGATGAGGCCGAGCACGGCCTTTCCGGTGGTCGATTTTCCGGAGCCGCTTTCGCCGACGAGGCCAAGGGTTTCACCGGGCAGGATATCGAAGGAAACCTCGCTGACGGCTGGGGCCGGGGCCTTGCCCTTGAAGATGCGGCTCGCCGTGCTGCCGTAAGTGACGTTGAGGTCGCGGACATTCAGGACCGGCGTGCGGTCGGGATGCAGCGGCTCGACGGTGCGCTGCGTGATCCGCGGCGGTCCATCGGTGCCTGCCAGCGCGCCGAGACGCGGAACGGCGGCGAGAAGCTGGCGGGTATAGGGCTGCTTCGGGCTATGGAAGATCGCTCCAACCGGTCCCTGTTCGACGATGCGGCCGTTCTGCATGATCACGACGCGGTCGGCCATCTCGGCGACAACGCCCATGTCGTGGGTGATGAGAATGATGGACGTGCCGAATTCCTGCTTCAGCTCGCGCATCAGCTTCAGGATCTGCGCCTGTACGGTGACATCGAGCGCCGTCGTCGGCTCGTCGGCGATCAGCACTTTCGGCTGGCAGGACAGCGCCATGGCGATCATGACGCGCTGGCGCATGCCGCCCGAAAGCTCGTGCGGATACTGCTTGAGCCGGCGTGCCGGATCGGTGATCTGCACGGCGTCCAGCATCTTCAGCGCCACCGCCTCGGCATTCTCGCTGCCCTGATGGGCGCGGATCGCCTCCGTCAGTTGCGCTCCGACCGACATCACCGGATTGAGCGAGGTCATCGGTTCCTGGAAGACCATGGCGATATCGCCGCCGCGGATGCCGCGCATCGCTCGGTCGGAGAGCTGGGCGAGGTCGCGGTCGCCGAAGAGGATATTGCCGGAGGCAATCCTGAGCGAAGCCTTCGGCAGCAATCCCATGATGGAGAGCGAAGTGACCGACTTGCCGGAGCCGGACTCGCCGGCGATGCAGAGCGTTTCGCCGCTTGCGAGCTCGAAGCCGATATCGTCGAGCACGCGCTTGCGCCCCTCGGGCGTGCGTGCATCGACGTTCAGATTGCGGACGCTGAGAACCGGCTTGGCAGAGGCTGCTTCGATCACGCGAACACGATCCTCGGGAAGTAGAAGGAGACCACCCAGTTCGGCGCATCGACGATTTCGCTGATGCGGAGATCGCCGCAGACCGAGCAGAGCAGGTAGGCGTCGACCGCACTCAGGCCATGCTCGACGGTCAGGAGATCGATCATGCGCATGAGGCTTTCGCGTGCGCCGGTCATCAGGTCCGGGCCGATACCGGTCGTCACTTCGTAGCCGGCGCCGTCGAGATGGCGGGTCACGGGTTCGGTCACGGTGAAGCGCGGCGTCTGCAGCTTCATATCCTTGACGAGCTCGATCGTCGCCTCGACATTCATCTGGCTTTCGATCGCCGTGCCGCAGACTTCGCCGTCGCCTTGCGCAGCGTGCGTGTCGCCGATGGAGAAGAGCGCGCCTTCGACCTCGATCGGCAGATAGAGCGTCACGCCGGCCGTCAGGTCACGGATATCCATGTTGCCGCCGACGCGGCGCGGCGGCACGACGGAATGCGTGCCAGGCTCGGCAGGGGCGACGCCGATCGTGCCGGCAAAAGGCTTCAGCGGCACGCGACCGCCGGGGCCGTAAAGGGCAGGGGCCATGCTGTTGGCATCATAGGACCAGACATGGAGCGCCGGTTCCTTGAACTGGTCGGCGAGAAGACCGAAGCCCGGAATGTTCGCGGTCCAGCCGGTGCCCGAGGGAATAAACTTGCGCAAGGTCACCTTCAGCGTATCGCCGGGCTTCGCACCCTCGACATAAATCGGACCGGAAACCGGATTGATCTTGCCGAAATCGAGGTTGTTCAGCGTCTCGAGCGTCGCATCCTTGCCGAGCTGGCCGCCGGAGGAATCCAGGCACTCGAAATGGATGGTCTCGCCAGGCTTGGCGACCACGGCCGGGGCGAAGTCCTTGTTCCAGCCGAAATTATGCTGAGCGCGGTGAATGGTGTGGGCGCAGGCAATGCACATGCGGTGTCTCCCTCGTTTCTTATGGGCGCCTTCCCGGCAGAGCCGGGAAGGCATTGTTCTTTCAGAGCTTATTGCTTCACATAGATCGCGTCATAATTGATGACGCGGGTCGGGTCGATGTAGATGTTATCGGCACCGCCCATGCGCAGCGATTTGGCGACGACGCGGCGTTCGTTGATGACCGGGACCCACGGCGCATCAGCCATGATGTCGGTGAAGATCTTGCCCCAGGCGGCGGTGCGCTCTGCGGACTTTGCCGGATCGGACATGGAGTCGGCTTCGACCGCGCGCTTGTCGAGATCGGGGTTGCAGTACCAGGACCAGTTCCAGCCGCCCGGAACGGCGCCGGCGCAACCGAGGATCGGACCGTAGAAGTTCGAGGGATCCGGGAAGTCGGCGATCCAGGCCATGCCACCAGACCAGATCATCGGCGCTTCGCCTTCCGTGCCGCCGGCCGAGATGACGTTTGCCTGCGCGAGAGCGCGGACTTCGGCCTTTACGCCAATGGCGGCAAGATCCTGCTGGATCGCCTGGGCGATGCGCGGCTGCGGATCGGTGTTGGTCGAGTAGAGCACGGTCTCGAAGCCGTCCGGATGGCCGGCCTCGGCGAGCAGAGCCTTGGCCTTGTTCACATCATAGGCATAGCCGGTGAAGGACTTGTCGTAGCCCGGCATCAGCGGCGGCAGCGGCTGGTTGGCGGGTGTTGCGCGACCGTTCAGGATGCGGGTGATGCGCTCCTTGTTGATCGCCATGTTGACGGCCTGACGGACCTTGACGTTATCGAAGGGCTTCACCTTGGTGTTCAGTGTGATGTAGCCGGTGTGAAGCTGCTCGCCGTCAACGATCATCTGCGCGCCGTCCGGAGAGTTCTTGATCTCAAGGAACTTTGCCGGCGGAATGCCGTCGCCGGCAATATCGACCTCGCCCTTCTGCAGGCGCAGGAGCGCGACCAGCGGTTCCTGGCCGACTTCGACCTTGAAGCTGTCGATATAGGGAATGCCCTTGACGAAATAATCCTTGTTGCGTTCGAAAACGAGCTGCTGGCCGATCGTCCAGTCCTTCAGGACGAAGGTGCCCGAGCCGACAGGCTTCTTGCCGAAATCGCCGGCTGCGGCATCGACGGCCTCCTTCGGCACGACCTAGGCGAAGTTGATGGCGAGCACGTGCAGGAAGGTGGCATCCGGGCGCGACAGGTGGAAGATGACGGTATAGTCGTCCGGCGTCTCGATGCCGGAAAGCGTTTCCGTCTTGCCGCCGGTCTCATCCTCGAAACCCTGGATCGCGCCGAAGAAGCCGGCGCCGGGGCCTTGCGTCTTCGGATTGATGGCGCGCTCGATCGAATATTTGACATCGGAGGCGACGAGTTCGCGACCGTTCGAGAACTTCACGCCCTTGTGCAGCTTGAAGGTATAGGTCAGGCCGTCCGGCGAGACGATGAAGCTTTCGGCGAGCGACGGCACCGGGTTCGGCGTGCCGGGGGCATAGTCCATCAGGCGCGAATAGAGGCTCTTGATCATCGACCAGTTGACCCAGTCGTAGCCGATCGCGGGGTCGAGCGTGGTGATGTCGTCCTTGTAGGTGACGACGATGTCACCGCCCTGCTTGGGCGTTTCCTGCGCCATGGCGGAAAGCGGCGCAAGCGCCACAATCGTTGCCATGGTCGTCTGTCGAAGCCAGCGTTTGAACATTTTCGGTTCCCCTTCTTTGGTTGCTGTCAACGTGTACGGATGCGTGGATCGATGACCGGCGCGATGAGGTCGGCAAGCAGATTGCCGATGATGATGGCGAGTGCGGAGGTGAGGGTGACGCCCATGATGATCGGGATGTCCACCTGCTGGATCGCCTGCCACGCGAGCTGGCCGATGCCCGGCCAGCCATAGACGGCCTCGACGACGACCACGCCGCCCATGAATTGGCCGATATCGATGCCGATCATGGCGATGATCGGCAGGATGGCGTTCGGCAGCGCGTGGCGGAAGATAATGCGCGCCGAGGAGAGACCCTTGGCGCGGGCGGTGCGGACATAGTCCTGGTTCAGGACGTCGATCATGGCCGATCGCACCATACGCGCATACCAGCCGGCGCCGAGAACGCCGAGGGTGGTGGCCGGCAATACGATATGGGCGATCGTGCCGTAGCCGCTCATCGGAAACCAGCCGAGTATCACGGCAAAAACGTAAAGCAGGAGGAGAGCGACGACGAATTGCGGCGCCGAGACACCGACGAAGGAGGCCATCATCACCAGCCGGTCAACGAAGCCGCCGCGCTGGATCGCTGCGACAGTGCCGAGCGTCAGGCCAAGCATGACTTCCACGAGGATGCCGGCCAGCATGAGCGTCAACGTTGCCGGCAGGCGGGCGGCGATCAGCGTCCAGACCTCAGTCTTTTGGGCATAGGAGCGGCCGAGATTGCCGTGCAGCAGATTGCCGAGATAGGTGGCGAACTGCACCGGTAGCGACTGATCGAGGCCGAGCTCGTGGCGGATGTTTGCGACCGTCTGTGCGGTTGCGCTACGGCCGGCGATCATGCGGGCCGGATCGGCCGGCAGCGCATAGAGCAGCACGAAGGTGATGGCCGCAACACCGAGCAGAATGAGCGCCGCCTGGGCGATCCGGCGAAGAATGAGGAATACCATCAGCCTCTTCCCCGCTGCGTCGGATCGAGGATGTCGCGCAGCGCGTCGCCGATCAGGTTGAAGGCAAGGGCTGTCAGCAGAATGACCGCGCCGGGGAAGAAGACCAGCCAGGGTGCTGCCTGGAAGTAGCTCTGGCTTTCGAAGATGATATTGCCCCAGGAGGGCTGCGGCGGTTGGACGCCGATGCCAAGGAAGGAGAGCGTCGCTTCCAGAAGAACGGTCGTGGCGATGCCGAGCGTTCCCCAGACGATTGCCGTCGGGATGAGATGCGGCAGGATATGCAGGATGAGGATGCGGCCGTGACCGGCGCCGAGCGAACGCTCCGCCATGATGAAGTCACGCTCCACCAATCCGCGGGTCTCGGTATAGACGATACGGGCAACCTGCACCCAGTTGACGAGCGCAATCACCATCGCGACGATCCAGAGGCTAGGTCTCAGGAGCGCTGCCAGCACGATCGCCAGAAGCAGCGCCGGAAAGGCCATCATCAAGTCGGTGAAGCGCATCAGGATATTGCCGAAGAGCCCGCGCATATAGCCGGCCGCAATGCCGATGACGAGGCCGATCCCCACGGCGATGCCGTTCGCCACGAGGCCGATGATCAGCGAGGTCCGCGCGCCGAAGAGCATGCGGGAGAAAAGATCGCGGCCGAGCGTGTCGGTGCCGAGCAGATAGGGACCGCCGGGCGGCAGCGGCGCGCCTTCCAGCGAAAGGCCGTCGAACATCTGCTCATCCGGATCGAAGGGCGCGATCCACGGAGCGCCGATCGCAAGGGCGATCACCAGCACAACAATGATGAGGCCGAAGAGGGCGGCCGGCTGGCGCAGGATCGATTTCAGCACGCCCATCAGCCGGCCTCCGGCAGCGGCTCTGCGCCCACAAGAATGAAGGCGGCGATCTGCTCGATCGGCAGGCGGCGGCTCATGGCGCAGTTGCGCAGGATTGCATAGGCGCATTCCTCATCGACGCCGCGTGCCGTCTGCAGCTTTTCGACGGCCGCGTAGACGACCGGGCGCAGACGCACGCGCTCTTCGAGATATTGCAGCTTTTCGCCTGCTGCCTTCCGTTCCCGATGGATGGAAACCGCCATGACCAGCGCCGGATAGACGGCGGAGGTGGCGATCGGCTTGGCGATGATCGCGCCGGCGCCCTGGCCGAGCGCCCAGGCGATGCGGCCCGGCGCTTCGGAGCCGAGCAAGGCAACGACGGGGCAGGAGGGGGTGCTGCCGCTCCAGGGAAGCAGGTCGTCCCAGCCCTGATCGGCATCGACGATCACGATATCCGGAACGGCAGCGGCGGAAAGCGGTGCCCATTGCTGCGCCGCCTGGATGCCGAGCAGACGGAGCTGGCGGATCAGCCGTTCGGTATTGCCATCCTCGCGATGCAGCACGACCGCCTGCCAGCCGGTGAAATTGGGCGTTTCCTTCATGATACGACCCGCAATCTCGGCGAAGCCGGTTTGTTGCGGCCGGTCAGGTAAGGGTCGGCGGCAAGCGGTGGGCGGGAGGCGATCACATCGAAGCCGTTCTCTTCATTGATGCGCCCGAGATGGAAGGGCAGGGCCGCGTGATTGGTCTCCCGGTCGATCGCAAGGGCGCCGAAGGGCGTTGCCCAGTTCCGGCCATGCAGCTCCTTGCGCACGGCCTCCGGCTCGTCCCTGCCTGCTGCAACGATCGCATCGATGCAGAGACGGGTCGCCGTGTAGGCGCTTGCGAAGACACTCGAAACACGGCGGGGGGCGCCGTAGTGTGCCGTGAGGCGCGTCTTGAAATCCGTATTCTCCGCCGTGTCGACATTGTCGAAATAGGAGGCGGCGCAGAGCTGGCCGATGGCCGCACCGGGCGCAATATCGTCCAGCTCGCATTCCATCAGGTCGCAGCTGACGACCGGGCAGCTTTCCGGACGGAAGGCTCCGTCGCGTTCGCCGAGGCGGCGGATTGCCTCGATGAAGGCATAACTTGAAGGGCCGATGAGATTATTGAGAATGAAGCTGGGGCGGCGCTGTTCGATATCGGCAACGATGCGCTCGACCGCGGTTTCCTCCAGCGGCAGGTAACGCTCGCCGAGCACTTCGCCGCCGGCATTGTTGACGAGCTCGCGGGCAAGCCGGTTCATCTCCCAGCCCCAGACATAGTTGGCGCCGACGAGATAGGGACGGTTGCCGTAGCGCGGGATCAGATGCTCGAAGAGCGGCAAAAGATGCTGGTTCGGGCAGCCGCCGACATAGATGACGTTCTCGTTCGCCTCGAACCCTTCATATGGGCACATATACCAGAGAAGGCCGTCATGCTTCTCGATCAGCGGAATGACCTCCTTGCGGGCGGCCGAGGTGATGGTGCCGACGATATGGCGGCAGCCGGCACGCAGCAGATGGCGGGCGCCTTCGAGATAGGCCGCGAGATCGGCCTGCGGATCGAAGAAGACCGGCTCGATTGCCCGGCCACTTGCTGCCGCAAATTCGGCGACCGTGAATTCCGCACCGTCCCGCGCATCGCGTCCCATCGAGCCGTAAGGCCCGGTGGTCGAATAGAGAATGCCGATCTTCAATGCATCGTTCATGTACAATCCAAAAACCGAAAACCCCATGACGCATTCCCATCGAGGATGGGGCATCATGGGGCGAAACTGCCCAGCGACTATCAGAGTCATGTCAATTGCGAAAGGCTATCTGCCTAATCCGCAGGCTTGAATAAAATACAGGCAGGTTCGGTTTGTCAAGTACACTGAGAGCGAACCCGTCCTGATGCAGTCGACCATTAGGCGCATTTCTTTGCAAGACGTTGGATTGGCGACTGAGTGAGATTGGTGCGATGCCCAAATCGCGATGAAGCGCCGCATCTGAAGCGCCGAATGGTTCGGTGACGAACTCGTAGGTGCATAGGCGGCGATATCACGTTGTCTGCGGCTGAACGGTTGCAACGATCTGGAATTTACAACCTGTATCGGAGCCTTGTTGCTGAAATCGCTGGACTACGACGCACAAAGTTCATTGCTGGGAACGGACATCCAAGCAGTTTCCGTTGGCGGCGTTTCATTTGCCAGAGGCACTAAAAATGTCAAAGAGACCAATATGCGGGCGCAGTGTGATTAAAATTAAGGCATTTCTTTCTACTGTGTGTTTTTAAGGCAAAATTTGACAATAAATCGTACGGCTTGCGACAACCGTTTTCGCGAGGAACATCACTAAGCTCCGTTCCGCTGGATGCAGAGAAACTGCATCATTCAAACCAACGGAGCGGGAAATGAAAAAGCTGAATACAGGGGGCAGCCGCGCGTTGCTCAAACCTTGGCTGGGCCTTTGCATGATGGCGCAACTGTTTGCGGCCATCGTGACCGGCACAACCCTACTCTCAGCGAACGATGCTGAAGCGGCCTCCACGCCGCCTGCCGCCTGCGCCGATCTGCAGGCAAAATATCCGTCCCTCAAGGGCAAGGTGCTGGTTAACGCCATCAATCCGCATACGCCGGGTTATGAGGCTCTCGATCCCAATGACCCCAGCAAGTATATCGGTTTCGATATCGATCTGGGAGAAACGATCGGGGATTGCCTCGGGTTTAGCCTGACATACAAACCGGTGACCTTCGCCGCCCTCCTGACAACGCTTCAGGCCGGCCAGGCCGATATTGTGATTTCCGATATCTATGCCACGAAGGACCGTGCCAAGGCGGCAGACTTCATCACCTATCTGAAGGTTTTCGATGGCGTCCTCGTCGCCAAGGGCAATCCCAAGAAAATCACCGGCATCGACACATCGCTGTGCGGCGCGGTCGCGGCTGAAAACACCGGCTATGTCGAGGTGCCGCTCATTCAGGCGCTGGAAGCCGAGTGCAAGGCTGCCGGTAAGCCGGCACCCGAAATCCAGCTTTACGACAATAATGCCAACTGCATCCAGGCCATCCTGTCCGGTCGTGCCGACACCTACATCAACGACGTCAACACCGTCGATGGTGCGGTGAAGGCCTATCCCGAGAAGCTCGAAAAGGCGACGGCTGTCATGCTGCCCTATTCGGTCGGCATCGGCGTGCCGCGCAACAATGTCGAATTCCGTGACGCCATCATGGCGGCCTTGACGGAAATTCAGAAATCCGGGCTGCAGGCGGAACTCATGAAGAAGTGGAGCCTGCCTGAGAATCAGATCGAAGCGCCTTCGCTCGTTCTCGCCGATTGACCATATGTTGCGGCCGGGCGGAACGCGCGCGGCCGCATCTCTCCAGAGATAAGAGCGAAAGCCACTATGGATCTTTTCTTTCACTATCTCAGCCAGCCCTATCTCGTGACGGGTATCGTCTATACGCTCCTCATTACGATTTTCGGCCTCGGCGGCGGCCTGGTGATGGGGTTTGTTCTTGCCGGCATGCAACTGAGCCGCTTTCGCGCGCTGGCGCTCCTCTCCCGGACATATGCCATCGTCTTCCGCGGCACGCCGCTCATCCTGCAAATGATCTTCTGCTACAACGCGCTGCCTCTGATCGGCATCAAGTTGACGGCCATCGAGGCCGCCAGTCTCGCGCTTGCCTTGAACGAGGCGCCGTTCATCGCCGAAATCATCCGCGCCAATGTTCTGGGCGTTGATCGCGGCCAGGTGAGCGCCGCGCAGGCGCTGGGCATGACGCCGGGCGTGATCATGTTTCGTGTCGTCGCGCCGCAGGCGATCAGGTCGATGGTACCGGCTCTCGGCAATGAAGCGGTCAGTGCGCTTAAGAACTCTTCGCTCGCATCCGTCGTGTCAGTCCAGGAACTGACGCTGCGCAGTACGCAGCTTGCCTCGGCAACCTTCGATTTCTTCTCCATCTTTTTCGCATCCGGGCTGATGTATCTGGTGTTGACCGGCATGATCGCGCTCATCCAGATTATCGTCGAGATGCTGCTCGATCTCGACCGCCCGAAGCCGGCGGAACAGGTCGCCCGGTTCTTCCGTGCACTGTCTCCAGGGCGTTCCGTGGTTGCGAACATCGCCACACCGGAGACGGTTTCGCAGGAAAGCCGGGATACTGAAGCCGATCCGCTGCCTCCGGCCTCGCCCAAAGCAGTCATGGCCGCTGCCGGGCTTGACCGTCAGGCCCGCGCCGGCCGTCTGGCGGGCAATGCGGTCGCAGTGGAGGTGCGGGGCCTTCGCAAGACCTATGGCCCGAACATTGTGCTGAACGGCATCGATCTCACGGTGAAGGCAGGCGAAGTCGTCGCCCTTCTGGGTCCGAGCGGCTCCGGCAAGAGCACATTACTGCGCTGCGTCAACAGACTGGAAGGTTGGGAGGAGGGCTGCATCCGTGTCGGCGGACGTTCTCTCGCTGTCAGCGAGGAAGGCAGGCCGTTGTCGCCGCGCGCCGTCGCACAGATGCGGGCAAGTGTCGGGGTCGGTATGGTGTTCCAGCAGTTCAATCTGTTTGCCCATCTGACGGCACGGGAGAATGTGGCGGATCCACTGCAATGGGTTCAGGGTCTGTCCCGCTTCGATGCCCATCGTCGAGCCGATGCTCTCTTGAAACGCGTGGGGCTTGCTCATCGTGCCGATGCCCTGCCGCGCCACCTGTCCGGCGGCCAGCAGCAGCGTGTTGCCATTGCCCGCGCCGTTGCGCCGAATCCAAGTGTCCTTCTGCTCGACGAACCCACATCGGCCCTTGATCCGGAACTGGTCAACGAAGTCCTGGAGGTCATTCGCCGCCTCGCGGTGGAAGATGGCCTCGCCATGATCATCTCCACCCATCAATTGCGGTTTGCCGAAGAAGTCGCCGACCGCGTCGTCTTCCTCTCAGGAGGATCCATCGTCGAGGAGGGGCCGGCCGAGGAGATCCTGAACAGACCCCGCCATCCGCTGACCGCCCGGTTCCTCAGCAAAATGGAGGGCGGATGACGTCGCCTGCCACAGCCCCCCATCCAACGTCATTTCAGTGAGATCATTCATGACAAAACATCATCTGCCAGCCACGCCGTCCACAGTACACTGGGGCTATTTCAGCAAGACGCTGACGCCGGTCCTGACCCTCAAATCCCATGATCGTGCCACCATCGAAACGATCACACATCACGCCAATGACGATTACGACCGGATGATCGCAGGGGATACGGCGGCCGAGGAAATCTTCCGCTGGACAAGCGAGGAAAAGACGATGCGGCGTCGCGGCGCCGGACCCACGGAAGGACCGTTTACATGCGGCGTTGGCGAAGGGCTGGGTGTCCATCTTCTCACAGGCCCGATCGCAATCGAAGGCGCGGAGCCGGGTGATGTCATCGAAGTGCGCATTGTCGATGCCTATCCGCGACCGAGCGCCAATCCAGCCTATGAAGGACGTTTTTTCGGCTCCAATCCCTCTGCGAACTGGGGCTTCCAGTATAATGACCTCATCGAAGAACCCAAGCGCCGCGAGGTGGTGGTGATTTACGAACTGGATATGAAGGAACCGGCGACGGTATCGGCCCTTTATTCCTATCTCTGGACACCACAAACTGATCCCGACGGCATCGTCCATGCCACCATCGATTATCCCGGCGTCAGGGTCGACCATTCCACGGTCACCCGGAAGGAGGGGGTCCTTTCCGGCATCAAGGTTCCGGCGCGCCTGCATTTCGGCACGATGGGGCTGGCTCCGGCGGAAGCGGATTTCGTCAGCACCATTCCGCCGAACTATACCGGCGGCAATATGGACGACTGGCGCATCACCAAGGGCGCGCGCATGTATTATCCGGTTGCTGTGCCGGGGGGGCTTTTCTCGGTCGGAGACGCCCATGCCTCCCAGGGCGATAGCGAATTGAGCGGCACTGCCGTGGAAATCTCGCTGACTGGAGAATTCGAATTCATCCTGCACAAGAAAGCCGATCTGCCAGGGACTATTCTGGATGGGCTCAACCATCCGCTGCTCGAAAACGACGATGTCTGGTCGGTCTATGGCTTCAGCTATGCCAACTATCTCTCCGAACTCGGTCCAGACCATCAGTACGAGATACTCAAGCGCTCCAGCCTCGACCTTGCGATGCGGGATGCGTTCCGGAAATTGCGTCGTTTTCTGATGACCGTCCATAAACTGTCCGAGGACGAGGCCATTTCGCTCATGTCGGTGGCGGCGGACTTTTCGGTGACGCAGGTCGTCGACGCCAACTGGGGCGTGACTGGTTCGATCCGCAAGCGTGTGTTCGAATCCAGATGACGAGCAGACTGGCATTCTCTTCTTCGCATGTGCAATATGAGTGCGGAAGGATCCGTGCGGGGGCCGTTGCCGGCCCCGTCTGCACAGCGGATGAAGGGATGAATATCAGGCAGTTCGTCAGTGAAGCATATTCCCAAAGCACGCGGGGACAAGCATGGCAGGACATTCTGGCCGGCCTCGGATTGCGCTCGGATGCCCAGGACCAGGGATTCCAGAACTTTGCCGCAGCCTCTTTGAGAGGAGAAACAGATGGCGTGGTTCTGGCGCGTCTGACGATCGGTGCTCAAGTGCTTTCCCCGCTTGCACGAAGGCCAAGACTGCCCATCATCCTTCTGTCGCTGGATGAAACCATCGACATAACCTTGCCCAACGACGTCTTGACTGTTGAGCCGGGCAGCTTCGTGATCCTTCCCGATGCAAGCCAATGGCAGGTTTCTCTCGAGAAGAGTGTCCGGTTGATTGCGCTTTCCATCGCCGACAATCTTTTTCATGGTCACAAGGCAGGGCTTCAAGCGCTTCACGCACCAAAACATCACCGCTCTGAGGGACTGGCTGCAATCTTTATAAAGACGATCGAGGCGGCTGCGTTCGAGATAGATCATCTGTCCATTCTGGAGTGGCGTTCTCTGGAAGAAGCCATCGCCGATCTCTTTTTTGCTCTGCTTCTGCAGGGTGAAAAGGCGGACGCTTCGGCGCGGCCGAGCCTGGCTGCCCTGTTCCACCGCATCACGCTGTGCATCGAACGGCATCTGCATGAACCGGAACTGACGGCAGGACGCATCGCCCGCATCGAAGGGATCTCGGAACGCTATCTTCAGAAACTCTTCGAGCAGAACGGCGAGAGTTTCAGCCATTATGTCCGAGAGCGCCGTCTCCAGCGTGCGCGCGCCTCTCTGGTTGCGCCAGGCGAGATCCGTCTTCCAGTCGCAGATGTGGCTTATACCTGTGGCTTTGGCGACGCCGCCAATTTCAACCGTCTATTCAAGGAGCGTTTCGGAATGCCACCGGGCGCGTTCCGCAACCGTCACACGGAACAGATGAGCGGTGCGAACATGAGCGCCGATCATCGCGGCTGGCCTTTGAAAGCCTTGGCGAACAAACAGCCTCAGCAGCGCTCACCGACGAGCGGTGAGGTGGCCACGGACACCTTGAGCGGAGACAAGGGGGACCTCAGCGTATCGACCCATCACCGGCTTGCCACCAAGGCTGCCAATGTGCATTGGGGCTACTTCAGTCGAGCCCTTGAGCCGGTTCTGGAAATCCGCTCCGGTGACACCGTCGAGATCGAAACGCTGACACAGCATGCCTCCGATGCTCCTGACCTGATGATCCGTGGCGATGCTGCAGCGGAAGATGTTTTTCATTGGACGTCAAAGAGTAAGGCCGTCGACCGAAGAGGCGCGGGTCCGATTGATGCCTCCATCTACGGTCGCGGAGCGGGTGAAGGGTTCGGTGTTCATATTTGCACGGGCCCTATCTACATCAAGGACGCGGAGCCCGGCGATGTCGTTGAGGTCCGCATCAACGGTTTGGCACCAAGATTGAGCCAAAGTCCCGGTTATGAAGGACGCGCCTTCGGCAGCAGCGTCGCGGCCTGGTGGGGCTACCATTACAACGAGCTTCTTCAAGAACCGAAACCCAGAGAAAACATCACCATCTACGAAATCTTCGCGGATGAGCATGAAGGTTATGCCGAGGCGCTCTATTCCTATCGCTGGCAACCGCAAACCGATCCGTTCGGGGTCGTACACAGAACCTATGATTATCCGGGTGTGCCGGTCGACAAAAACCGTATCGAGATGCTTTCTCCCGTTCTTGGCGGTGTTCGCATACCGCTTCGGCCGCATTTCGGCGTCATCGCGGTTGCGCCGCGGGAGGCCTATATGGTCGATTCCGTTCCGCCCGCCTATTTCGGCGGCAATCTCGACAATTGGCGTCTTGGCAAGGGCGGTGTCGTCTACCTGCCTGTTTCCGTGCCGGGAGCATTGCTTTCCATCGGTGACCCGCATGCCGCGCAAGGCGATGGAGAACTGGCCGGCACCGCGATCGAATGTTCCATGACCGGCAGCGTCACGGTCGTGTTGCATAAAAGGGGCGGGCGCTTTGTCGATCTGAGCTATCCCTTGATCGAGACGCCGACGGAATGGGTGCTGACCGGCTTCAGTCATCCGAACTATCTGGCGGAATTTGGCGCGAAGGGTCAAGGCGAAGTCTACACGAAATCATCACTCGATCTCGCCATGAAGGATGCTTTTCGCAAAGCCCGCCGCTTTCTGATGGAATTTCAGGGACTAAGCGAGGACGAGGCGATAGCACTCATGTCGGCGGCCGTGGATTTCGGAGTGACACAGGTCGTCGATGGCAACTGGGGCGTTCATGCCATCGTGCGCAAGTCGCTCTTCAGCGCCTGAAATCCCATGATCGAGCAAGAAGGAAGTCACCCATGCAGTTTCACATGATTGCGGACGGCCCTAAACCCGTAGCACCCTTCAGCCATGCCGTCGAAACCGACGGTTTCGTCTTTGTAACCGGGCAAATGCCCGATACACCCGCCACCCCCGGCGTTTTGCCGGAGGGAGTTGAGGCCCAGACACGCAATGTCATGGCCAATCTGATGACCGTGCTGTCTGGCCTCGGGCTCGGACTTGAGCATGTGGTCATGGCGCGGATTTATCTGACACGCTTCAAGGAAGACTATGTCGCGATGAACGAGGTTTATCGCAGCTATTTCCCGCAGGATCGTTTGCCGGCCCGGACATGCGTCGGTGTCACGGGGCTGGCCTATGACGCTCTCATTGAAATAGACCTCGTCGCCAAGCGCCCGGATCAGGGAAGATAGATAGCTTACAATTCATCAGATGTAAGATTCATGAGGCACGTCTTGCCTTGCTGAACAGAAATGATTTCCGGGCTCCTTTCTTGGCTTGTTCGTCATCGTCAGCTTCCACCGTTTCGATCGTCTCGAGGATTCGACTGCCCGGAGCCGATAATAGATGACGTCCCAGAGAGTGGTGTAGCATTCGGCTTAGGCCGTGCTTCCCGGCAAGGGCCGGAGGGGATATCAGCGTGCCACGGCAGGCAAGCTGAAAGGCCATCGTCTCATGTGTCATGTATAGCGCACGTTGCACTGCCCATTCATCGCTCTGTTCGAGCAGCAACGCACCGACCAGACGGACAATTGCTTCATCGTTGGGAAAGATGCCGGCGACCTCTGTGCGGCGCTTGATCTCGCCGTTGAGGCGCTCAATTGGGTTGGTCGAGTGCAGCTTGGCACGGTGCTCTTTCCGGAAAGTCATGTATCCCGGCAAGATCAATCTGTATACGGATCATTTCGTCGGACGGCGGAATGTGAAGACCGGGCTGACGTTGCACCTCATCCAGAGCAATCGGCGCGCCGAGCATGCATTCGATCCGTGGGGCGCATTGGTCCTGTCGGAGGATGATGGTTCGCCGGCAGCAATCTGGCACTTCTCTAAGCTGGTGGAGCACTGGAACCGCAAGCACGCCCTTGCGGCCTTTATGCCGTATATGAGCGAGGGTCGGTATAGCCGCGCCTTTCTTTATGGTCCTCTTGTCTAAACCGGCCAAGGAACCGATTTCGGCCGGTTCCTGGACATGCTTGCGGCTGGCAGGATCTCCTATGATCCCGGCCTCATCCTTGCATGCGCGGATGATCCGCGATGCCGCGTGAAATGCCGGGGTCAGTTTGGCATCCGCGTGAACGAGGCCGTCTTCGGCGCTACGATGTTCTACGCCATGTGCCTATCGATGAACGGGATAACCTCCTCGGGATAGGGGCCGAAATAAGTACAGCCGTCCTTGAAGCGGTATGGGAGTGTCTGATTTTCCGGCCCTGTAAACCCAGAAGCAGTCGTTCCTCTTTCGGCCCAAAACGTGACATTCCAAAAATGGCTAGGCAATGGCGACTTCTGACGCAAAGCGGAAATCATTTCCTCTCAGCCGGTTTAAGGCTTGAAAATTTACAAGTCTCCATGCAGTCAGACCCCCGCAACCAACGATCCCCATTCAATGCCCGATAAGCAAAAGCCCCCTCCGTGGGGCTTTCGGCATTTTGGGAAACCAGCAGTGCAAAAGGCAATATAGTGCGTGATATCCTCAGTGCCGGGACCAATCCATGAATGCCGGTCATGACCTCGTGTCGATTTTACCACTTAATCCCGAGGGCACGTGCCTGCTATAGGATCAACATGGTTGATCGCAAGGTAAGCGACTTCTTCTCGAGGAAACGGAATGTCTGGTGAAACCTTGGTAGGCGGCGATGTCGATGTCGCCATTATTGGCGCGGGAGCTGCGGGCGTCGCTGCTGCCCGGCGGCTACGGTCGCTGCGGCAAGATCTGTCGCTTGTGCTGCTCGAAGCTTCCGATCGCATCGGCGGTCGGGCGAGGACGGTGCATCCGGCCGAACTCGGCGGCCTTGCGATCGATCTCGGCTGCGGCTGGCTGCATGGCGCAAGGACGAACGCCTGGACCGCGATCGCCGAAGAGGTCGGCCTGACGGTGGATCGCACGCCCGCGCCCTGGAGCGAGGGTGGCCGGCAATTGGAAAGGGATGACAGCGATGCCAAGGCGGCGCGCATCGCAGCCAACGAATTCCTCGAGAAGGTCCATGCCTATGAGGGAGAGGAGGACGTGGCTCTCTCGGCAATGCTTGCGGCGGGCAATCCCTGGAACGCGCAGATCCATGCGCTTGGCGCCTTCCTTACCGGCGCCGAGTTGCATCGGTCCTCGGTCATCGATCAGAGCCGCTACGATCCCGGCCCGGGTCCGGACTGGCGGGTGCGGCAGGGTTATGGAGCGCTCGTTGCCGCCTATGCGGCGCCGCTTGCGGTTCACACCGGCGCGGAAGTCCGCCGAATCGACCACAGTGCCACTGACCATATTGTCCTATCGACAACGAAGGGCGAGTTGAGGGCGAGGGCTGTCGTCGTCGCCGTCTCCACGAATATTCTTGCGGCTGAAAGGATAGCATTCTGGCCGCCGCTTCCGGAAAAGATCAATGCGGCGTCGCAGTTACCCCTGGGTCTGGCGAACAAGCTT
>DASWOH010000210.1:0-4059 GCA_036398815.1 Rhizobium sp.
TCGCTAATCAACTATAGCGTCAATGCAGTCGTCGTTGCCGCGCAAGTCAACAAAAAGTCTACCGTCTACCATCAAAAGTCCTATGATGGCCGGATTATCTATAGTCAACTTGTTGATGGCTGGAACAGGGCAACGACTAGAAAGCCCTGTGTCTCCTCGCCATCGATCTTCACCGGCTCAGGAACGACAAGACAAATGGCGTCATGCCGCTGCCATTTGTGATCAAGCCAGATAACCTAGTGGTTTGATTCCAACATTTGCATCCCGCTGCTGCAATCTCCAGAGCAAATGTTGGAATCAATAAAACCACTAATAAGTTTATGATTCTAGTGGATTTTACGAATTTGACATTTGAAACGACGCTCTATGGCGAATGGGACTCAAATGTCAAATTCAATCCACTAGTAAAGCTGGCAAAGCAGAACATTGGCCGAAGGGCGCATTTCTCCTCCTGAGTTCCAGCGGAATGTCTCCTGTGTCATTTTCGGCCTTGTCGCCGACGCGATGCAAAAGAGCGGGAAACGGACCGTCGATGCCGCGAGCAAGTCGCGGCTGCGAGGCGCGGACACTCACCGTTTTGCTCGACGGTCCTACATTTGCGAGCACATGGTACCGAATCTGAGAAATAATATGCCAGCCGGATGAACGGGAGGAAGCAATGAATATAGAGTTGCGGCATTTCCGGTATGTGATCGCGGTCGCCCGTACAGGCAGCTTCAGCCGCGCGGCGGAGGAACTGCATACCAGCCAGCCGGCGGTCAGCAAGCGGATACAGGAAATCGAGATCGATCTGCGAACGCGGCTGTTCGATCGCTACGGGGGCGGTGCACGCCCGACAGCTCTCTGCCTGGAACTGACGACGGCCGCCAAACGCATCATCGATGAGGTGCAGACCTTGCAGGAGCGCTCGAAGGCCAACGGCAAGGGAAGGGCGGGCGGGCTTTCCATCGGTTTCTTCAAAACCCTGCCCTCCCCAAAACTCCGTCATGGTTTAAAAACGTTCCGGCATCATTACCCTGACGCGACGCAGGAACTGGTCGAACAACCCTTTGCCGACCTTCTCGGCAGAATCCGGTCGAGCCTTCTCGACGTGGCCATCGTTCCGGGTGGCGGCACCAACAGCCATGCCGAGCTTGAGGTGCTACCGCTGTGGTCGGAACGGATCAGGGTGGCGCTTCCTCCCGATCATCGTCTTAACGACCGGCAGACGCTGTCATGGCGTGACCTTGCCGGGGAAACATTTCTGATCAGCCGCTACGATCCCGGTCCGGATGTCGAGGCGGTGCTTTTGCGCAACCTTGCCGGGGCCGGATACATGCCGGACGTCCGGCGCATGCGGATGCGGCGCGAAAGCATCCTCGCGCTGGTCGCGGCACGCGAGGGCATCAGCCTCCAGCCAGAAACGGCGCTGACAGCCGCCGATCCGGATATCGCCATCCGGGACATTCACGATCCGGCAGGCCCGCCGTATCTGGATTACGTCGCCTGTTGGCGGCGAACCAATACCAGCCCGGTGTTGGCCAACTTTTTGTCGTTGCTGAATACGCCGTCTTCCGTGCCGTCATCCCGCCTAAGCGGAAATCCGGTGAAAAACGCGCCGCGCGGCCAAGATTCCTCGCCATCTTCAGACCGCGGGCCGGGTTGAAACCCTTCGAAAAGCGTATCATTCTTCGTATTCTGGAATATGTGTATTCCTTATTCATATGAATGAAGCGCTTTGCTTCCTTCTCCCGATCGCCTGCATGAAATCAACGAAAAGGGAATCCTCAGCGATCCACCTTTATTGTGCGATGCTTTGGCCTTGTGTGTGCGCGGGCCCTAGAAGTTTATGAATGCCAGTTTCCTGCGTGTTCGTTTTGCATGTACCGCCGCTGCTTCGGATATAGCTTTGCCGATCTCGGCACTTGCCGTGATCCCCTGAACGAAGGGTTGATCGTGCATCAGATATGGCAGCGCGCCGAACGCAATCTTTCCGCATGCGATGTCTGGCGCCAGCAGAGTGTAGTCGTCCCCGACATCGGGAATGTCCTCTCCGACCGACACGAGTTGCCGGCGCAGGGAAGGGAACGGCAGGTCCTTTGACTTGAGCGGCTTCTGGCCACGCGCGTCGATGAATACGTCGAATGTCCGCGTTTCCGAGCCAATGGCGATGACGGTGTGGTCATCCCTGACATCCATGTCGTAATCCTGCCCGAGTTCGAGCACCTCTATCAGACCGGCCTTGCGCAGCGCCAGCAACCTGCGGATCGATTCCGAGGGGATTGCGGCATAGTTGTCGACGAACACTTTACACAGCCCGCCGTCGAACCGTTCACGATCCTTTTCATCAAGATGGGAGACAATCTCCTGTACCACCGTGTGCAGCCGCAGGATTGCGTAGCGCCAGGGCACGGTGTGCCTGTCACGCTTGTTGCGCTCGACCTCTCTCAGATTGTACTCGGCCCACCGGAACGGGTCGTACCGCTGCCTGTCAGCGAAGTAGGCGTCGGCGAAGCTGTCGGCATCGAGCGTGGAAAGCGCCACCCGTTCGCTCCACGCCGGATCGGCGGCCCTGATCTCGCTGGCAACGAGCGCATAGATCCTGTCTAGCAGGCCTTCCGCGCCAGCTTCGACCTCCTTATTGATCGCCTGTTCGGTTGCAATCTTCAATGGCTCATAGGGGATAGGGCAGTAGAAATCCGCTTCCGGCAGGATGCCAGAGCGGGACATCAAGGTGATCGACAGCCCGTCGCTGTTCGCATCCACGTCGAAGCGCAGCGCATCCTCTTCTTCTTCCATGAACGTTCCATGCTGAGTGACGACAGCCATGGCGGCGTCGATGGCGCTGAGCGATGTGCCCATGATGCCCACCTTGCACGCGGGGATTCTGGTTTCGATCAATCCCGACCAGGGACTCGGAAAATAACTGCGGGTGGCCTCGTCGTCCTCGGGCCAGACGTGCCCGGTGGCGATGACGGCGAGATCGAAGAGTTTTGCTTCCGGCTCGCCAGCCGCCCATAGTCTCACTCCAACCGGGGTGGCTTCGAGGTCGGTAACCTCGCAGGATTCATGCACATCGACACCAAAGCCTTCCTCTCGGGTAGCATCGACAAGGGCCAGGAACTGATCGCGAAAATACTCGCCCAGCAGGATGCGCGGCAGGAACTGCCTGTCGTGGAGCGCCGACTTGTCGACCCCGTAGCGGGCGAGGCGCTCCTCGTCCTGCGTGCGCAGCCAGTCGAGATAGGTCGAGGTAATCGGCGGAATCTCGATGCTGGCGATGTTGGCCAGCATCATGCGGCTGTTCTCGTCGTCGTTATACGGCATGCCGACGCCGGCTTCCTCAGCCTTCTCGTAAATCGATAACGACATCGGAATGCCGGCCTTGAGCAGAGAGAAGAAGGTGTAGATTCCGGTCGGGCCGGCACCGACGATAGCGACGTTCTTCATGGGCAATCACCAGTTCGTTAAGGGCTTTTCGCTGTTAAACGGGAAACGGCCCGACTGGGGCCGGACCGCTTTGCTTGTTCTTCGATACGGCTGACCGCATCAGGACGATGCCTCATTGTCAGAGCTTGACGGCATCCTCCCGCGCCCAGACGCGAAGCTTGCGGCATGAGGCGACGAAGTCAAGGGTGGCCTTTGCATCGTCGAGCGGGATCAGGCCCTCATCCATGTCGGGTTCGATGCCGGCCCTGGCAAGCAACGGTAACGCGCCGGCGGTAAAGCCGATGAACTTGCAATGGGCGAACGCATCAGCGACGAAGTCCCGCGCCGTGGCCTCGCCATTCAATCTTTCGGCCGCTTCTTGAGAAAGCACAAGCGCAACGGCATCGAACAGGACCGAGGGACCGCCGTCGATCATGTGGTCCGCCTCCATCCACTCGCCGTTCGAGGTCTCGAAGCCGCCGACCCGTGGTGCGATCAGTTCCACCATCGCGCCTTCCTTCTCCGCGGCGTGCCGGATACCCTTGAGCACCTGCGCATCAGTGCCATTGGCAACAAGCGCGCCGATCTTTCTGCCCTTGAAGCTGCCGGGTCCGTTCTCAATAATGCTGAGTGCAGGAGACGGAGCAAGAT
>DASWOH010000211.1:0-14677 GCA_036398815.1 Rhizobium sp.
GCGCCGGTGCAGGTGCCGTCGATGAAATTCATCTTCGGATTGCCGATGAAGCCGGCGACGAAGCGGTTCGCCGGATGATGGTAGAGCTGGAGCGGCGAGCCGACCTGCTCGATCCGACCAGCATTCAGCACAACGATCTTGTCCGCCATCGTCATCGCTTCGACCTGGTCATGCGTCACATAGATCATGGTGGCGCCGAGCTTCTTGTGCAGGCGCGTCAGCTCGATGCGCATGTCGGAGCGCAAAGCCGCGTCGAGGTTCGACAGGGGCTCATCGAACAGGAAGATCTTCGGCTCGCGCACGATGGCGCGGCCGATGGCGACACGCTGGCGCTGGCCGCCGGAGAGCGTGCCGGGCTTCTGCTGCAGTCGCGTATCGAGCTGGAGCACGCGGGCCGCCGCATCGACGCGGGTACGGATATCGTTTTCGAGGCGCTTTTCGACCCGGAGTGGAAAGGCGATGTTCTCGAACACCGTCATATGCGGATAGAGCGCATAGGACTGGAACACCATGGCGATGCCGCGCTTGACCGGCGGCAGGTCGTTGACGCGCGCGCCATCGATGACGATATCGCCACTGGTGACGTCGTCGAGGCCGGCGATCATGCGGAGCAGGGTCGGCTTGCCGCAGCCGGATGGGCCGACGAAGACGATAAACTCGCCGTCCGTCACATCGAGCTCGACACCCTTGATGACTTCGAAATGACCGTAAAATTTCTTAACCTGGTTAAGGTGAAGCTGTCCCAAAATCCGTCTCCGCGCGGCACCGCCATGAGGCGGGCAGGGCTCGAAAGGCCGCGCGACAATGCGCGCGGCCCAACGATCTGCAAGGTTTACTTATACTGCTCGAGATCGGCGGCTGCCTTCTTCAGGGCATCCGCCGGTTCGGCCTTGCCGGTGACAACCGACTGGACCATCTCGATCATCACGTTCTGGAAGCCCTTATAGTCCTTGAACAGCGGCTCGGGACCACCATAGCTGATGCCGTCGATGAACGGCTTCCAGAAGGGATCCTTCTTCTCGAACTCGTCGACCTGCGGAGACGGACGCAGCGGCGTGAGGCCGGCGCCGCCCTGTAGCTCATACTCGCCCTGCGGACCGGGAGAGGTGATGAACTTGGCGAATTCGATCGCCTTGTCCTCGACCCCGCTTCCCTTGAAGACGGCAAGGCTGTCGGTGATGAGCAACGTGCCATTGCCCTTGGCCGATGGGCCGAGCGGCAGCGGCGCGACGCCCCAGTCGATCTTCGTTTCCTTCAGGCGATAGGCGGCGCCCGAGCCCGCCTGAAGCATGCCGACCTTGCCGTCCAGGAAGATGGCGCGCATTTCGTTCTGCTCGTAAGCAGTCGGTCCCTCGACGGAGTAAGGCGTGATGTCCTTATAGGCCTGAAGGGCGGCCAGCACTTCGGGGCTGTCGAGAACGATCTTGTCGCCGTCGATCACCTTGCCGTTGTTGCTGTAAACCCAGTGCAGGAACTGGTGCATGGTGTTGTCGAAGGTCTTCGCGGACAGGCCGTAGCCGGGGACACCGGTCTTTTCCTTGATCGTCTTGGCGTCAGCGATTTCCTCAGCCCAGGTGGTCGGCGGCTTTTCCGGATCGAGACCTGCCTGCTTGAAGAGGTCCTTGTTCCAGTAGAGCGCCTTGGTCGAAAAGGCGATCGGTACGCCCCACTGCTGCCCATCGAAGGTCACGGTGCCGACAATACCCGGATAGTAGGTCTTCTGCTCCTCATCCGTCATCGGGACAGGAACGATAAGATCGTTCTCCGCGAATTGCTTGAGCGTGCGCGAGCCGACATAGGCCATGGCGACCGGCGTGCCGGCTGCTGCCAGCGTCGTCGCCTTGTCCTGGCATTGTTCCCAGCCGACGACTTCGGGCTTGACCGCCCAGCCCGGATTCTTGCCTTCCCATTCCTTGATGTATTTTTCATGGATCGGGTCGATCTTGTCGCCGCAATAGATCCAGCTGATCTCCTTGTCGGCGGCCTGAACGGTCACAGCGCCAAGCGCGGTGGAGCCGAGCAAAGCAAGGGCGAACAGCCCTGTTTTGATATGGATTGTCATGTTTAAGCTCCCCTTTTTCCAGTGGTTATTGTCTAGCCTATTGCTTCACCGCGCCGGCGGTCAGACCGCTGACGAGATAGCGTTGCAGGAAGAAGATCACGACCAGCGCCGGCGCGATGCCGACGAAGCTTGCAGCCATGAGTTCGTTCCAGACGACCTCCTGCCGGCCGAAATAGGCGAACAAGCCAACCGGCAGCGGCATGTATTCGGTCTTCGAATTGAAGGTGAGCGCGTAGATGAACTGCTGCGCGTAGGCCTCTATAAAGGAGGAAATCGCAACCACGACGATGCCCGGCATGGCGATCGGCAGGATGACACGGCGCAGCGTATAGAACTGGCTCGCGCCGTCGACATAGGCAGCCTCGTCGAGCTCCCTTGGGATGCGCCTCATATAGGTGTGCAGCAGCCAGATTCCGGTCGGGATGATGAAGGCCACGCCCGGCACGATCATGGCGAAATAGGTGTTGAGCACGCCGAAGGAACGCATCAGCCGGAACAGCGGGATCAGAAGGACGGCGCCCGAGAACATCTTGACGGCAAGAAAAGCGCCGAGCAGCAGGCCCGAGCCCCGGAACTCGAAACGGGCGAAGGCATAGGCCGCCGGCACCGCGAGCACCAGCACGATGATGGTGATCGAGCCCGATATCAGGAAGGAGTTGAAAATATACCAGCCAAAGCCCGGCACGCTGGTCCACATCGTCCGATAGGCCGCGAACGACCCGTTTTCGGGAATGAAGCGGTAAGGCGACGAAAAAAGCTGGCTGAGCGGCTTGAGCGAAACCAGAAATCCTTCGACGAAGGGCGCCAGAACGAAGGTGAGGAACAGCAGGATTCCGGCATAGATGCCGATGAGCTCGTACCATCTGTAGCGATTGATCATCATAGGCTGCTTCATCGCTTGGCTCCTGCGGAAAAGCGGCTGGTCAGGCGGAAGTAAGCGAGGCAGAAGAGCGACAGGAAGATGCAGATCAGCACCGCGCGGGCAGCACCTTCCCCGTATTTGTACGACCCGATCGCCGTGCGATAGGTGTCGATGATCATCGTCGTCGTCTCGCCATTCGGGCCGCCACGGGTGAGAATCCAGATGATGTCGAAGGAGTTGAACGTCGAGATCAGGGACAGCATCGACATGGTGACCATCGAGGGCACTATGAGCGGCAGCGTGATGCGGCGGAGACGATAGAAGCGGCCGGCACCGTCCGTCCAGGCGGCTTCATGGAGATCCTGCGGGATCGCCTGCATGGCCGCCAGCATATACAGCGTCACCATGGGCACGCCGATCCAGACGTCCGTGATGATCGTCGCCCAGAAGGCCGTGCTGCCATAGGCAAGAAAGGCAACCGGACTATCGACGAGACCGAAGCGCTGCAGCAGGCCGGAGATCATGCCGAACTGGCCGTTGTACATCCAGCCCCACATGAAGATGCCGATGGCCATCGGCACGACCCAGGGCGGCATGGTCAGCACCCGGAACAGCGCACGGCCGGGGACCGCCGCATTCAGCAGCATCGCGCCGCAAGTGCCGATGATCATCTTGATAGACACGGAAAAGAAGGTCCAGATGAAGGTCCGGACGATCACCGAGGCGAAAGTGTCGTTGAAAATCTTGCCATAATTTTCGAGGCCGACCCAGTTCGTCAGCTTCTTCAGCGAAGCGTCGGTAAAGGACAGGATGACGGTATCGACCAGCGGATAGGCGACGATGACGAGAACGTAGAGGACAGCCGGAAGAAGCAGGATCCAGGCGAAGATGACCGTGCTGCGTTGAACACCCATCTTGCGCCCCTCTCTATGCGGCTCGAGAATGCAGCGCTTCGTCGAATTTATCCCAGACCGGGCGCAGGTCCACGACCGTTTTCTTCATGCGCGCCTCGTCCATGGACAGCGCCAGAATGCCGGCTTCCAGCGCGTTCAGGGTCGACACCGGCAAATGCAGGCCGGACCTCACATGCGCCATGATGTCGGCGGCCATCTGTTCGTCGGCGCCGTAATGCTGGGACAGCGTCGTCCGGGTCGCATATGTCTTCTCGATCACCTTGTTGCCGGTCAGCATTTCATGGACGTTGAAATAGCCGCGGATGAAATCGCCCTCGGCCATGCCGCGCGACCCCATGATGGCGAAACGACGGAACTGGTCCGGCACGTTGATATTGGTATGGAAATTCATGCCGACGCCGTTGGCATATTCGACGATCGCCACCTGATAATCGATGATGTCGCCGTCGCTGTCGAAGACCTTGTCCGACCCCATCCAGCCGCTGGGCTTGCGATGGAACATTTCCAGGTCGTTGATCCCTTCCCTGGCGGGATCGTTTTCCGGAATGAAGCTCTTTCGCCCGCCGAAACTGGCGACACGCTCCGGCCGCGCTCCGATCACGCCATTATAGAGGTCGAGGTCATGGCAGCATTTTTCCAGCATGAAACTGCCGGAATAATGCTCGTAGCGACGCCAGTCGCGCATGAAGAAGGCACCATGATAGGGCTCGATATGCTCGGACGCCTCGATCGAAACGATATTGCCGAGCTTTCCCTCGGCCTGGGCGGCCAGGAGGTCGCGATACATCGGCGCATAGCGCAGCACGAGACCGACCGTCAGCTGCTCATGACCGAATTTCGCCATCAGGCGAGCAAGCTCGATGCTCTGCTCGATGGTGGTAACGACCGGCTTCTCGGAAAAAATCTTCAGGCCGGCTTCAAGGCCGATGCGAATGTGATCGAGATGCATGTGGTTCGGCGAACCGATCATCAGCAGGTCGAGTTTTTCGTTGGCAATCAATTCCTGGGGAGTGGCATAGGCCTTGCCGGCCGAAATGCCCTTTTCGATCAAGCCGGGCAGGCCCGCCGGCTCCGGATCGACATAGCCCGCGATCTCGAAATTCTCGTCGATCGCCTTGAAAACATAGCCCAGGTATCCCAGACGGAATCCGAGCCCGATAATTCCCACTCGCATACTCGTATCGTTCCCACGACGTAATTTATTTTCGTCAGCTTGGGACAAATTTTCGCATTCGTCAACGAGCTTCGGCAAAATACTCGAAAAGATGAAATTTATTTTCAGACTGGCGGAAAAAATGCGCAGACGGTAGGCGGCCGGCTGCGTCAGATCCGATACTTCTGCCGATTATTTTGGCACGGCGAAGGGATCATCTGTCCGGGCCATTGTACTGCCAATATTGATAGTTAGGCTTGCTGGTGCCCTCGGAGATGACGCCGTTCTGCTCGCAGACGTAACCGAGGCGCGGCAGGCCGCGCCAGAAGATGCCATCGTGGAAACCGCGAAAGTGAACGGTGGTCGTGCGGCATTGGAACTTTTCGTCCTCGGCCATTTTCGGCGCGGTCACGCCCGGCAGATTCCTGTAGGGATAGACGGGACGGACATAGGGCTTGGGAAGCAGCGGATTGTCGGCAAGAGCCGCGGCCGGCAAGGCGCTTGCCAGGAGCAAGGCAGCAATGACGATTTTCGGTCTGGTCCACATGGCGTCCTGCAATCCTTCCGCATGCGCGAACGTGACGATGGCCGCGTCGCCTGGCCCAGATATAATGTCGCGCGCGCGGCGCGCCAACACGCAGCCGGGGGAAATCAGCCTCGGAAACACATATGTGAACGGCGGGCCGTTCACGGTACGTTACGGCGGTGAAAATGCTTTTACCTCGATATGTGCGATTGCCATGCAATCCGAGTTTCGGAAAAGTGAGAACCTTGCTATATACTGACAGGGCTATCGCTATGGTTTAGCGTCATCGAGATTTCTATTTGTGGGAGTAAAAGTGATTCTCGAACGGGCCAATCGGATTATTGAGCACGTGCAAACAACCAACCCGGACAGTCTGGCACAGCAGGTCCGCATCTATGTCATCAATCTCGACCGCTCTCGCGAGCGCTGGGAGAGATTGCGTGGACAGGCCGCTCGATATGGCCTGAATGTCGTGCGGGTTACCGCCATTGACGGAGCCAAGGTTCCGGAAGGCGACCGCCTCGATTTCCAGGCGCAGCAATTCGTCTATCACAACGGGCGCAAGCTGTTGGCTGGCGAATACGGCTGTTATCGCAGTCATCTGCTTGCTCTTCAGCAGTTCATCGACAGCGGCGACAAGATGGCCATCATCATGGAAGATGATGTCGAGCTGAACGAAAGGCTGGTCCCGCGCGCGCTGTCCGCCATGGACAGCGTTTGCGGCGCGCGTCTGGTGAAGCTCGTCAACCATCGGCTGGTCGGTTTCAAGCCGCTATCGGAAACCACGGAAAACGACATCGTCGGCCGCTGCATGCATGGGCCGCAAGGATCGGCCGCATGCTATATCGTCAACCGATCCGCGGCGAAGAAGCTGCTGACCACGCTGACGCCGATGCTTCTGCCCTACGACGTCGCCCTTGAGCGTGGCTGGTCAACGGGGGTCGAAACCTTCTCCACCCTCGAAAACCTGGCGGATTTCAGCCCGCATCGCGCCGATACGACGATCGGCAAGCGCGTGCACTATCGCGCCGTGAAGCGGCATTTCCTGTTGCGGGCAACGGCACACTGGTTCCGCGTCTGCGATCAGCTTCATCGCTGGCGCTATACCATGAAGGCCAAGCCCCAACCGCCCGTGGAAAATATGGAGCGCTAGAGCGGTTCAGCGCTTCAGTTTATTGTTGTTACGCATCCGGACGGAAAACTGCTGCGCACTTTTCCTGCATTGCTCTAAGGCAACAGTCGCGCGACGTTGTCGAAATCCGGCTTGCCGGGGGGCAAATCCACCTCCCGCTCGCGGAAGACCAGGTCGACCACCTCGCCGCTCGGCGCATAGCCGGATACCAGATTCTGCAGCAGGCCTCTCGCCAGCGGTACGTCATTTTCGTCAAGCGCCGCCTCAAGCGCGGCAAGCTTCCTTGACAGCTCGGGCCAGGGCAGGAAATCCTCCTTGGCCCGCATGATGCGCGGATGGCTCGTCGCCTGCGGATTATCGCCGATCAACAGCTCCTCATAAAGTTTCTCGCCTGGTCTCAGGCCGGTGATCTCCAGTTCGATATCGCCATCCGGCTCGTCCTCGTCCCTGACCGTCAGACCGGACAGCTCCACCATGCGGCGCGCGAGGTCGGCGATGCGCACCGGCTCGCCCATGTCGAGCAGGAAGACGTCGCCGCCGCCGGACATGGCGCCGGCCTGGATGACGAGCTGCGATGCCTCGGGAATGGTCATGAAATAACGGGTGATATCGGGATGCGTCAGCGTGATCGGGCCGCCATCGCGAATCTGCTGACGGAAGAGCGGCACGACGGAGCCGGAAGAACCGAGCACGTTGCCGAAACGGACCATGGCGAAATTGGTGCCGTCGGCGCCCGGCTTGCGATCCGCATCCATCGCCTGCAGCACCATCTCCGCCAGCCGCTTGCTGGCGCCCATGATGTTGGTCGGGCGCACGGCCTTATCTGTACTGATGAGAACAAAGTCCTCGACGCCGCAGTCTCGCGCCACCTCGGCGGTGGTCAGCGTTCCCATGACATTGTTGCGGACACCCTCGACGGGATTGTATTCGACGAGCGGCACATGCTTGTAGGCGGCGGCGTGATAGACGGTCTTCGGCCGCCAGGCCTCCATGATCTGCCTGAGCCTCCGGCCATCGCGGATGGAGGCCAGGAAGGGGATGATGCGAACATCTCCATTTCCCGCCGTCGCCGCCGTTTTCTCCAGCTCGCCGTGAATGGCGTAGAGCCCGAATTCGTTCTGTTCCACCAGCAGCAGGCATGAGGGGCCGTTCTTCAGGATCTGGCGGCAGAGTTCGCTGCCGATCGAGCCGCCCGCGCCGGTCACCATGACGACCTTGCCACGGATGTTCTTATCGATCAGGGCGCGGTCGGGCGCAATCACGTTGCGGCCAAGCAGATCTTCGATGTCGAGTTCGCGGAGATCGGAGACCGCGACGCGTCCCTGGGCGAGCGCCGTCAGGTCCGGCATGGTGCGCACGGTGACGCGCGCCTTGCGCATGCTTTCCAGAATTTCGTTGCGGCGCTGCCGCGACGCATTCGGCAGCGCAAGCAGCACGCCCTTGATATCGCCGGAAACCACCAGCGCCGGCAGATCGGTCGGATCGTAGATCGGCAGGCCACCCATGATGCTGCCATGCAGATTCCGGTCGTCATCGAGATAGCCGACGACGTTCAGCTCGGCACTGTTGGCAAGCGCGCCGGATAGCTGGCGACCGGAGGCGCCGGCGCCGTAGATCAGCACCTTGGCGAGCTGGTTGCGGTTCAGCAGCCGCTGATAGGCGTTGCCGAGCCAGTAGCGCGTCCACATGCGCGACAGGCCGATGGCGATCAGCAGCAGCAGCGGCTGCAGAATGCCGACCGTGCGCGGCACGCCCGGCACGCTGATCGCCGTAAAAATGGTCATGAAAGCGAGCGCATAGATCGCCACAGCCTTGACCACGGTCATGAAGGCCGACATGCCCGCATAGCGGAAAATGGCGCGATAGAGGCCAAGAACGATGAAGATCGGGATGGCGACGAGGAGGGAAACGATGGCGGGCAGCCATTCGACGCCCTCCAAGATCACCCAGTCGTCCAGGCGGAGACAATAGGCAAACCAGACCGTCAGCACGCACAGGCTGGCATCGACGAGCAGCGCCAGCGCGCGCTTGGTCGAGCGCGGCAGCGCCAGGAACGGCAGAACGAGCTTATCCGCGGGCACCATCGGTCAGTTTCCCCTGGCGCCGGTCGACGGACCAGCATACCGCTTCTCTCGCATAAATTGCACCATCATGTATTACACGACACAGCATGATTGTCTTTATGCTTCCATAAGCAAAATGCAAACATTCTCTGCGTCCATTCACTTTTAGAACAGCCGGCGCGCAATTGCATCCGTGATCTTGAAACAGGCACTTGTCGCAAAAAGATGGCAACGAACGTTACTTCACGAGATATCCGCGGATGACCGGATGCCGGAACAGGCCAACGAGGATGGCAAAGGCCATGCCGAGACCCATGCCGAACAACGCACCGGCGATCAATCCGGCCACCATCATCACCTTCCGGCTCGGCCCGTCCGCCGTCAACGGCGGTTCGGCTTCGGAAATGACCCGGATATTGCTCTGCGACAGATCGCGGGCGTCGCTCGTCTGGCCGGATCGCTTCAGCAGCGCCTGGTACGCGTCGCGAGCGGCAGTTGCCTTGCGCTCAAGTTCGTTGAGACCGACCAGCTTGCCCGATGTGTTGAGCTGCGATGCCTTCTGCACCGCCAGTTCCTTGGCGATATCCTGCTCGGCCTTCTGCGCCTGATCGTAGTCGGCGCGAGCCGAGGTCGTCTGCCGCTGCAATTCGCTGCGGATCTCGGCGGCCAGACTGTCGAGCGAGGATTTGGCGGCAAGCAGACGTGGATGACGGGCGCCGAGCTGGCTTTGCAGACTGCCGACATTGGCGGCAAACGCCGCATATTGCTGGCGCAGGCTGCTGAGCGACGTGGATGCGGCCGTCGCCGTGGCCGAAGGGCCGTTGGAGACGACGTCCGTGAAGCTCAGCCTGTCGGCGGCATCGGCGCGCGCCTTGGCCTCTATCGTCTTTTGCTGCGCCACCACCAGCATGTCGTTGAGCGCGGTCAGGCGCTTGTCGGACATCAGGTTGCCTTCGACGGCAACCATGTCGTTGTCGGCGCGATAGGCCTCGGCCGCTTTTTCGGCGGCTCGCACCTGCTCGCGCAGATCCTCGAGCCTGCCGTCCAGCGCGGTATTGCTGGTCTGATAGCTGTTCGCCGCCGCCTTGCTCTCTTCCTCCATGAAGGAGGCGACGAGCTGGTTGGCGATCCCAGCCGACTTTTGCGGATCGCGCGTCGTTACCTTCAGCGACACGACATAGGTGCTGGCCTCGCGGGCGATCTGCACAGCCTTCGCCAGGACCGTCACCGCCATATATTTCGCCGCATCGCCGGCAGCGCCGCCGTTGAATTGCGGGTCCCGATCGAGCTTCAGCGCATCGACGACCCGGCCAAGCACCTTGCCGGAGGACAGGATCTGCGTCTGGCTGTCGATCATCGTCAGGATCAGTTCCGGCGCGATCGGCGGGGACTGGGACGAATCGGAACCACCGGTTTGACGCGGGTCGAAATAGAGGCTGGTTTCAGCCGTGAATTTCTGCGGCAGCATCGGAATGGCGGCCGCGCCCAGCACGGCACCGGCGACGGCGAGCGCCAGAACCAGGCGCTTTTTCGCCCAGATCGAACGGACGGCGGAGCGCAGGTCGAGAAGCGGTATGCCCGCAGCAGGCGCCGGCGAAACCACCTGCGGCGCAACGACGATAGACGGCTCGACAGCCGGGACAGCAGCGGCCCCGGTTGGCTTGGCCGCCGGCGGCAGCGCGGCTTCCGACTTGGGCTCGATCGCGTGCGGCGGTTCCGGATGCGCCGGGATTGCCGGCTTTACGGCATCGGCTGGTTGCTCGGCGGCAACGGGCTGGACCTCATGGACGAAATCCCTCGGCCGCACCACCGGGCCGCGCAGGCGCAGGCCCTCGCCCTGCCCTTCGGACGGCTCGTTGCTGCGCCAACTCGGAAAGTGGCTCGATCGTTTGTTTCGTTCCAATGAGCTCATACCAGACTTTCAGGAACCCGCCGGCGCATATCCCGCGCGGCAGATGCGGGGAGTTTAGAAATGTTTGGCTAACGGACCATTAAGGACATTCCCAGGAAGTCCCTCGGCAAACGTCGGCAGGCGTCCTCTCTTCATCAATATTCAACCGTGCAAGCCGTATGAAGCGAGCCTACAGGCGATGGAAAAAACGGGAGCTTGCAATGACCGGAGCGATGACGAGACTGCTGCGCCGATCGCTCGCGACTACGGTTGTGCTCGCCTTCGTCGCCCAGGCAGGCACCAGCCTTGCCGCGTCGCAGCTCTGCTATCGCGGCATCAATCTCTCCGGCGCCGAATATGGCGACCGCACCGGCGTGCTCGGCACCAACTACACCTACCCTTCCGAAGCCACGGTGCGCTATTTTGCGGGCAAGGGGATGAACGTGGTGCGTTTGCCCTTCCGCTGGGAGCGGCTGCAGCCCTTGCTCAGCCAGCCATTCGACGGCAAGGAACTGCAAAGCCTCAAGGATGCCGTCGATCTCATCCAAAAGCATGGCATGGCCGTTGTCCTCGATCCGCACAATTACGGCTACTACGACAAGACCCAGCTCACGCAGGTGCCGGCAACCGATCTTGCCTTCGGCGATTTCTGGGCGCGGCTCGCCGTCGAATTCGCCAATCGCAAGGGTGTCCTTTTCGGCCTGATGAACGAGCCGCACGATATCAAGGCGCCCGACTGGCTGGAGGCAGCCAATACGGCCATTCGCAGCATCCGGACCGTCGGCGCCCGCAACCTCATCCTCGTGCCCGGCACGAACTGGACCGGCGCGCACAGCTGGTCCGCCGATGTACTTGGCGGTGGTGCAAACGGCACGGTCATGCTGGGCGTCAAGGATCCGCTCGATTTCTACGCTTTCGAATTCCACCAGTATCTTGATGCGGACAGCTCCGGAACGCATCCGATCTGCGACGGCAGCGACAGCGCGCAAAGGGGATTGAGCGATGTTACGGACTGGCTGCGCAAGAACGGCAAGCGCGGCTTTCTCGGCGAATTCGGCGTGGCCGGAAACCAACCGTGCCTCGACGGATTGAAGGCCGTCTTCGACATCATGGCCGATAACAACGACGTGTGGCTCGGCTGGAGCTATTGGGCGGCAGGCGAATGGTGGCCGCCGCAGGAGCCTCTGAACGTCCAGCCGCGAGACGGCAAGGACCGGCCGCAGATGAAGACGATCACGGCTGCAGTCGGCAAGAAGGCGCCGCTTGCCTCAAGTTGCGCTGTCGTGAAACCGGCAGGCTGATCGACGGCGCGGGGTAAAGCCGGAGCGAATGGATAGCGCTTTGTCGCGAATCACGAGGCTGCTATCGTTGTTATGCCGGCTCAAAGATCGCCGCAGCCCTGGACAATAGATGAAGAGCCTCTCCGATAAACAGCGCATCGATTATCCGATCCTGGCGATCACGCTGTTTTCGGTGCTCTACAACTGCATCCTCGCCTATATCAATCACAACATCATGCCGCTTTCCGTCTCGCATGTCGTGCTTTGCGAGGGCCTGATGATGATCTCCAGCGTGGCTTTCATTTTCAAGAAGGGCATCTACGAGGAAGATCTGCCGATCGTTCTTTTTCTCGTCTTCACGCTGATCATCACGATCTACATCACCGTGCTCAATCACATGACCTTCATCGATCAGTTCCGCAACATCCTGATTATCTTCGCCTTTGCCGGCATCGGCAGCTGGGCGAGCGAGCGAACGGTGAAGCTGATCTTCCGCATCGCCTGCTTCATGGTGCTGTTGTTCCTCATCTGCGAAGTCGTCAGCACACCCTTTTACGTAAGCCTGTTCCATCCCGGCGAATATTTCGAGAATACGCGCGGCATCAAGCAGGCGAGCTTCAATTCAACAGGCCTCTTCGCCAACGCACTCGGCTTTCAGGGGCGCTTCTCCTTCGGACTCATCGATCACCGATCCTCATCGATCTTCCTGGAGCAGGTGTCGCTTGCCAACTTCTGCGGCGTCATCGTCATCTATCTGCTCTCCTTCTGGCCGAAGCTCGGCAAAAGCGAGAAAATGCTGTTCATCTCGACGGTGTTGCTTATCCTGCTCACCAACGACACCCGCACCATGCTGATCTTTTCCTGCGTCTGCGTCGCCGGCTACTTCCTGTTTCCGAAGATCCCGAAGGCATTCAATCTCATCCTGATGCCGCTCATCATCCTGATCGGCTTTTTCGTGCACTTCATGAAGCCGGACGAAGTCGGTGACAATTTCACCGGACGCATCGGCGTGACGATTACGAAGATGCTCGAGCTGGACGTTCCGTCCATGCTCGGCCTCTCGATCTCGCGCATCGGCGAATTCGCCGATAGCGGCTACGTCTACCTCATCTACAGCTCGACGATTTTCGGCCTGATCGTCTTCTGGCTCTTCGTCTGTCTCTATCCCGCCGGAACGACGCCTGCACAAAGACGCGGCGCCCATTCACTCTCTCTTTTCATTTTTCTGAATATGATGATTGGCGGCACGGCGATCTTCTCCATCAAGATCGCCGGACTGCTCTGGCTGCTCGTCGGTTACATGCGTGTTTCCGACAACCCGCGCGACGTTCGGGTGCGGTCGGGAAACCTAAATGAAAGCAGAGTGCCGGGCTGACCAAGATTCATGTCGGCGGCGGCCGCGTGAGGATCGAGATGCTTGTTCAGTTGCAGTATCTGCGTGCCATCGCCGCGCTGATGGTCGTCTATTTTCATTCGGTACTGCAGGTAGCCAAGGTCGATCCTGGCCTCCAGACGGTCTTCCGCCAGTTCGGCGAAACCGGCGTCGACATATTCTTCGTGCTCAGCGGCTTCGTCATGTGGCTGACCACGGCCGGCCGCGAGGTGCGTCCACTGGAATTCTACCGCCGCCGCATTCAGCGCGTCGTGCCGCTCTACTGGCTGGCAACCCTGTTTGCCGCCACTATTGCACTGGTGGCTCCTACACTGTTGAAGTCGACTGTATTCGAGCTTCCGCACGTCATAGCCTCGCTATTCTTCCTTCCCTGGCGAAATCCGGCCGATCTCACGCTTACCGTCCCCGTGGTCGTTCCAGGCTGGACGCTGAATTACGAAATGTTCTTCTATTTCATATTCGGCCTGTTGCTGCTCGTGCGCGAAAAATGGCGCATGGGCGCCCTCCTCGCCACGATGACGGCCATCATTCTTTTCTGCCACTTGCTGCCTGGAGAAACGACGGCCGCGAAATTCTACGGCGATCCAATCATCTATGAATTTTTGGCGGGCGTCTTCCTGGCCAAACTCTATCTCGACAAGATACTGTTGCCGCAGGCCATCGCCTGGCCGGCGATGGCAATCGGATTTTCCTTCCTGCTGATCAACGAGGCGCTGTGCGACGCCAGCATGAGGTCCTACGTGTGGGGGATCCCGGCAGTCGTTATCGTCTACTCGACCGTATCGATAGATTTTTCGAAGCTCCCCGTCATCGGCTGGCTGCATTATCTCGGCGATGCCTCCTACAGCATCTACATCACGCACGCCTTCACGCTCGCGTTCCTGCGTATCGTTTGCGTCCACCTGAATATCACCCTGCTGACAAGCGCCCCGATCTTTGTCAGCAGCTGCATCGTCTGCTCAGCGATCGGCGGCGCCGTCGTTCATGAACTGACGACGCCAAGCCGCTGGCGGAAATGGAAAAGGAAGCCCGCGGTTCCCGCCTGATCCTCTCGACATCAGATTCTTGCTATCTTCTCTCAGAACGACGGTGATACGCGGCTGGAAGGCGCAATAGGGACGGAGTTTTCCACCGCCTGTCCTAAGCTTTGCTCTACGTTCGGGGCGGGAGCTTTTCCCTGCCGGTTGATTGCGGTAAGCGAGCGACAACGATGAGCCGCTCTACGAGAGAAGAGATATGAAGAACTATGTACTGACAGTGACATGCACATCCACACGCGGGATTGTCGCAGCGATCGCCAATTATCTTGCCGACCAGGGCTGCAACATCGTCGACAGTTCGCAGTTCGACGATCTCGATACCGGCAAGTTCTTCATGCGGGTCTCCTTCATCTCCGAGCAG
>DASWOH010000212.1:0-4699 GCA_036398815.1 Rhizobium sp.
CCTGCCAGATGTGCGGGCACGTCGAGGGAGACACGTCGAAGCTGGTCGCCGACCACCACAAGCCGCACCGCGGCGATCGCGCGCTGTTCTTCGACTTCGACAACCTGAAGACGCTCTGCGCCTCACCCTGCCATGCCAAGCACAAGCAGCGGATCGAGCAGGCGGCCGAGCATCGCTGAGGAGCTACCAATGGCCAGCACTCACCAGATCACTTGGCATCCTTGGCCGCCAGATCAAGATTATTCAGGAAGACGGTGCCAGCGATTGGCCGACTTTCGCGGAGAAGGCGAAGAAGCTGCTGGTCAACGACAAGGTTGCCGCCATCTTCGGGTGCTGGACTTCAGCTTCCCGCAAAGCGGTGCTTCCCGTGGTCGAGCAGTACAACGGCATGCTCTATTATCCGACCTTCTATGAAGGTCTTGAGCAGTCGAAAAACGTAATTTACACCGGCCAAGAAGCCACTCAGCAGATTTTGGCGAGCCTTGATTGGGTCAACAAGACCAAGGGCGCCAAGACCTTCTTCATGATTGGTTCCGATTACATCTGGCCGCGCACGTCCAACAAGATCGCCCGCAAGCACATTGAGGGACATCTCGAGGGAGCTAAAGTTGTCGGCGAGGAATACTTCCCGCTCGGCGCCACTCAGTTCAACTCGGTCATCAACAAGATCAAGCTGACAAAGCCCGACGTCATCTGGACGGACGTCGTCGGCGGCTCGAACGTCGCCTTCTATAAACAGCTCAAAGCTGCCGGTATTGATTTGAGCAAACAGACGCTGCTGACGATTTCGGTGACAGAAGATGAAATCGACGGTATCGGCGGAGACAACATTGCTGGCGCCTATGCCTGCATGAAGTATTTCCAGTCGCTCAAGAACCCGAACAACGAGGCGTTCGTCGCGGCCTTCCACAAGATGTGGGGCGACAAGACGGTGATCGGTGACGTAACGCAGGCGGCTTACCTCGGCCCGCACCTCTGGAAACTAACGGCTGAAAAGGCTGGCAGCTTCGACGTGGACAAGATCGCGGCGGCCTCGCCGGGCATCGAGTTCAAGGGCGCCCCGGAAGGCTACGTCAAGATCCATGACAACCACCATTTGTGGAGCCGCACACGTATCGGTCAAGCTCGTCTCGATGGTCAATTCAATGTCGTCTATGAGACGCCCGATCTCATTGAGCCAAATCCCTTCCCGAAGGGCTATCAGTAAGCGCGCGATCAAGCGTTTTCTGAAGCAGCACTCCCTGGCGCGGACCAAAGCCCGCGCTTGTTACCCTCGTGCCGCGACGCAGGCCGTGGTGCGAGGGCTTATTCCCCCGACAAAGGATTGATCGATGCTCGGTGGCTATTCTCTCGGTGATCTTAGCTCAATTTTCGTCATGCAGGGCTTCGCGGGTCTGATCCTGTTTTCAGTCTACGTCCTGATGGCACTAGGTCTGGCGATTATCTTCGGCCAGATGGGCGTCATTAACATGGCGCATGGCGAGTTCATGATCCTCGGCGCCTATATGACCTGGCTGACCTCAAATTTCTTTCAGGCGCATCTTCCATCTTTGTTCGGCGGCTACTTCTTCGTCGCGATGATTCTGGCATTCATTGTCTCGGGCGCTCTCGGGATGCTCGTCGAATGGGCGTTGATACGTCATCTTTATAAGCGCCCGCTCGATACGCTGCTGGCAACTTGGGGTCTCAGCCTGATCCTTCAGCAGGCTTACCGCTCGATCTTTGGCGCGCGTGAAGTCGGAGTCGAACTTCCGCAATGGATGCTGGGATCGTTGCAGGTAACGGATTCGATTGAAGTTCAGATCAACGGAATTTTCGTGATCTGTCTGACAATCATTATCACGCTGGCCGTTGCTTACATCATTTACCTGTCTCCTTTCGGTCGACAGGTGAGGGCGGTGGTTCAAAACCGCATCATGGCCGGCGCCGTTGGCATCAATACCGAAAAGGTCGACCGTTTCACATTCGGTCTTGGTTGCGGCATCGCAGGCATCGCGGGCAGCGCCTTCACGATGATCGGCTCCACAGGGCCGACATCCGGTCAGCTCTACATCGTCGACACGTTCCTGGTTGTCGTGTTCGGCGGCGCGGCGAGTCTGCTTGGCACCATCGCTTCGGCCTTCACCATTTCACAAACGCAGTCGACGCTGGAGTTCTTTCTGTCCGGATCGATGGCGAAGGTCATTACGCTGCTTGCGGTCGTCGGAATTCTGATGCTGCGCCCGCAGGGGCTCTTCGCCCTCAAGGTCCGGAAGTGAAAAGGCCAAACTAATGACCGCGAAAGCTACCAACGAAACCCAGCGTTTTGTGAACCGGTCCGAATTGCTTGGGATTCTTGTTCTGGCCGTGCTGCTTGTTGTGATCCTCCCGCTGACGCTGGATGTGTTCAGATTGAATCTGGTCGCAAAATACCTGACTTATGCTTTCGTGGCGTTGGGTCTCGTTGTCTGCTGGGGCTACGGCGGCATTCTCAGTCTTGGGCAGGGTGTATTTTTCGGGCTTGGCGGCTATTGCATGGCGATGTTT
Source organism: Rhizobium sp. (assembly GCA_036398815.1). Classification (GTDB taxonomy): domain Bacteria; phylum Pseudomonadota; class Alphaproteobacteria; order Rhizobiales; family Rhizobiaceae; genus Rhizobium. The sequence goes on from DASWOH010000212.1 coordinate 2,527, forward strand.
CTCAAGCTTGAAGCATCGAGCGCCGCAAACACCAAGATCCAATCGACGCCAGGCATCCCCGATTTCATGGATTGGAATCAGATCACCCAACTACCGTTCTTCTGGCGGCCGTTTCACAGCCTGACTTTTACTATTATCGCAATCATCGTTGTTCCAGCGATATTCGCCTTCGTTATTGGCGCGGCAATGTTCAAGCGCCGCGTCGGCGGCACCTATTTTGCGATTATTACCCAGGCGGTCGCCGCGATCATGACCATCTTGATTATTGGTCAGCAGGGTTACACCGGTGGCATCAACGGCATGACTGACCTGCGGACTCTGAAGGGATGGGACATTCGGCCCGATCACGCCAAGGTCATACTGTACTTCTTTGAGGTCGGCTGTTTGTTCGTCTGCATCTTCATTGCCCAGTATATTCGTCATTCAAAACTCGGGCGCATCTTGGTCGCGATGAGAGACAAGGAGGATCGTGTCCGATTCTCCGGTTATAGCGTCGCCAACTTCAAGATATTCGCATTCTGCGTTGCAGCCGTGTTCGCTGCGATAGGCGGCGCGATGTTCACGCTCGAAATCGGTTTCATGTCGCCATCCTTCGTTGGCATCGTTCCATCGATCGAAATGGTCATCTACGCGGCGGTCGGCGGTCGCATGTCGATCCTGGGCGCCATCTACGGCACGCTGCTGGTGAACTACGCCAAGACGAGCCTTTCGGAATCCTTCCCCGAGTTGTGGCTGTTCGGTCTCGGCGGGTTGTTTATCGCCGTTGTACTCGCATTCCCGAACGGTTTGGCCGGTATCTGGAACGACTACGTCCAGCCCCATATTGACCGCCTGATTCTGGGCCGCAAACCAAAGGCTGGCTGGGACGACGGATCGGTCGCCGACACCACCCCGGCGGAATAGGAGAAAGACTATGCTTATCGGTCATCAGCCCCCCGAATTCCTGCTCGCCGTCGAAGGGCTCACGGTATCTTTCGATGGCTTCAAGGCGGTGAACGATCTGTCCCTTTACGTGGACGAGCACGAAATTCGCGTCATCATCGGTCCAAACGGCGCTGGCAAAACAACAGTCCTCGACCTGATTTGCGGAAAGACGAAAGCGACAGCGGGATCCATTCAGTTTCGCGGACAGGAGTTGACCAAGCTAAAGGAGAACGAGATCGTTCAGGCCGGGGTCGGACGCAAATTTCAGACGCCGTCGATCTATGACGATCTGACAGTATTCGAGAACCTCGAAATCTCTTTCCCCCGCGGCCGCACGGTGTTCGGCGCGCTGACATTCAAGCGTGACGCTCCCGTGCGAGAGCGCGTTGAAGAGGTGGCTGAGATGATCTTTCTGAAAGATCGTCTCGACATGAAAGCGGAGCTGCTTAGCCACGGCCAGAAGCAGTGGCTCGAGATCGGGATGTTGCTGATCCAGGACCCGGACCTTCTTATGCTTGATGAACCGGTCGCGGGCATGAGTGTCAGCGAACGCAGCAAAACCGCGGAGCTCCTCAACCGCATCATCAAGGATCGCTCGGTTCTGGTGATCGAGCACGACATGAAATTCGTCGAGGACATCGCACACAAAGTTACCGTGCTGCATCAGGGACAAATCCTTTCGGAGGGTTCGATGGAAGCAGTCAAGAACGATCCGAAGGTGATCGAAGTCTATCTCGGTCACTGAAACTCAAGGCTCGCACAAGGAATGTCGTGAATGCTGGCGATCTCGGATCTTCATGTCGCTTATGGTCAAAGTGAAGTTCTGCACGGGCTTAACGTATCTGTCGCGGCCAATGAAATCGTGGCCATCATGGGCCGCAACGGCATGGGTAAGACCACGCTGATGAAATCGCTGATGGGAATCGTCCCGACCAAAAGCGGTTCGGTCGAGATGGACGGCGCCGTGCTGAACAAGCTCAAGAGCTATGAGCGCGTCGCCAAGGGTTTGGCTTATGTACCGCAGGGCCGCATGATCTTCTCAACCATGACTGTGGAGGAGAATATCGAGACCGGGCTGGTCACCTCAGGTGACAAGGAGGTGCCGGGCGATATCTACGAACTGTTTCCAGTTCTTTTCGAAATGAAAAAGCGGCGCGGCGGCAATCTTTCCGGCGGTCAGCAGCAGCAGCTTGCGATTGCGCGCGCGCTTGCCACCAAGCCGAAGGTCCTGCTGCTCGACGAGCCTACC
>DASWOH010000213.1:0-27953 GCA_036398815.1 Rhizobium sp.
TTCGGCGGCTCGCTCTCCTCCGTTCGTGCAGACGATCTCGGTGCAGTGCCGCTGAAGGCGCTGATCGAGCGCAACGGCTCCGTCGATTGGGAAGCCGTCGACGATGTGATCTATGGCTGTGCCAACCAGGCGGGCGAGGACAACCGAAACGTCGCCCGTATGTCGCTGCTGCTTGCCGGCTTGCCGATCTCGGTTTCGGGCACGACGATCAACCGCCTCTGCGGTTCCGGCATGGATGCCGTCATCACCGCCGCGCGCGCCATTCGCGCCGGCGAGGCGGATCTGATGATCGCCGGCGGCGTCGAGAGCATGTCGCGTGCGCCCTTCGTGATCCCCAAGGCCGATAGCGCCTTTTCGCGCAATGCCGAAATCTACGATACCACCATCGGCTGGCGCTTCATCAATCCCCTGATGAAAAAGCAATATGGTGTTGATTCCATGCCGGAAACTGGTGAAAATGTTGCCGAGGACTATAAGGTCAGCCGCGAGGATCAGGACGCCTTCGCCGTCCGCTCGCAGGCCAAGGCCGCCGCCGCCCAGGAGAATGGCCGTCTCGCCAAGGAAATCACGCCGGTCACCATTCCTCAGCGCAAGGGCGATGCCATCGTCGTCGGCAAGGACGAGCATCCGCGCGCAACGACGATCGAGGCTTTGGCCAAGCTTGGTACGCCCTTCAAGAAGGAGGGTGGTACGGTAACCGCCGGCAATGCCTCCCGCGTCAATGACGGCGCGGCAGCCCTCATCATCGCTTCGGAAGCGGCTGTGAAGAAATACGGCCTGACGCCGATTGCCCGCATCCTCGGCGGCGCTGCCGCCGGCGTGCCGCCGCGCGTGATGGGCATCGGCCCGGTTCCGGCGTCGCGCAAGCTGATGGCCCGACTTGGTATGCGCCAAGAACAGTTTGACGTCATCGAACTCAACGAAGCCTTCGCCTCTCAGGGTCTTGCCGTGCTACGCGAACTTGGCATTGCCGGCGACGACGCCCGCGTCAACCGCAATGGCGGCGCCATCGCGCTCGGTCATCCGCTCGGCATGTCCGGCGCCCGCATTACCGGCACGGCGGCACTTGAGCTCAAGGAAACCGGCGGGCGCTACTCGCTGTCGACCATGTGCATCGGCGTCGGCCAGGGTATCGCCATCGCGCTAGAGCGCGTCTGATCCCCTCACGATGAATTGACGGCAAGCCGCGCGGAATGTTCCGGGCGGCTTCTTTTTGTTTGCACCTCGCGCATTGCCTCGCCGAGCTTCCGCCTGATATTACAGTCGCGATTTCATCGTATGATTTATTGCCGACTTTCAGGAGGAGCCGTCATGACAGAACTCGCGCAATCCCTCGCGTCCATTCGTATTCCCGATCTCGCTGGCAAGCGGGTGCTGATCACCGGTGCCTCGACCGGCATCGGTGCGGCCCTTGCCCGTGCTTTTGCGCAGCAGGGCATGAAGGTCGGCATCCACTTCAACGCCAGTCGTGAGCCGGCCGAAAAGCTTGCTGCTGAAATCACCGCCGCCGGTGGAAAGGTGCATCTGGTCCAGGGCGACGTTTCCCAGGATGGCGAGACCGAGCGCGTCGTCAGCGAAACGGCGGAAGCCTTCGGTGGCCTCGATGGTCTGGTCAACAATGCCGGCGGCATGCTCGGCCGTGTTCCGACCTCCGAGATGAGCGACGCACATTATGAGCGTGTGATGAACCTCAATGCTCGCTCGGTGCTCGCCGCGACCCGGGCCGCGCACCCGCATCTCAAGAAGCAGGGCGGCTTCATCATCAACACCACCTCGATCGCCGCCCGCAACGGTGGCGGCAATGGTGCGATCCTTTATGCGGCCTCCAAGGGCTTCGTCTCGACTATAACCCATGGTCACGCCAAGGAATTCGTCGGCGACAAGATCCGCGTCAATGCAGTGGCGCCCGGCGTCATCGCGACACCTTTCCATGAGCGCTATACCAATGACGAGCAGATGGAATTGCAGCGCAGGAGCATCCCGATGGGCTTCGTCGGCACCTCGGAAGATTGCGTCGGCGCCTACCTCTTCCTCGCCTCTCCGACTCTTTCCGGCTACATCACCGGCCAGATCATCGAGGTCAACGGCGGCCAGCTGATGCCGTGAGGCGCGGCCGGCAATCGACTTTTTGCACCGGGTAATGGTAACCTATGCCCGGTGCGGCACCGATGATGGAGCGTATGCGGATGGCAAAGACGCCCACACAGGACCTTGCAAAGACCTCCGTGCAGCTCACGCATCCGGAGCGGATCTATTGGCCGGATGACGGCGTCAGCAAACAGGATCTTGTCGACTACTACGCGCTTGCGTGGCCGCGCATGGCACCTTTCGTCGTCGATCGGCCCCTGGCGCTGCTGCGCTGCCCAGACGGCATAAAGGGACCGCGTTTCTTTCAGAAGCATGCGTGGAAGGGCATCAATCCGCATATTGAGGACGTCGCCGATCCCGAGGACAGGGATGGTGAAAAACTGTTGCGGATCAGGGATTTCGACGGACTTGCTGCACTTGTCCAATCTGCCGCACTCGAAATCCATCCCTGGGGCACGACGACGGCTCACTGGGAAAAGCCGGATATGATCATCATGGACCTCGACCCCGGCGACGATGTCGCCTGGAGCGCGGTTATCGCAGGCGCGCGGGACATCAAGGCGCGGTTTGCGGAGATGGGCCTTGCCTCCTTCGTCAAGACATCGGGCGGCAAGGGGTTGCATGTGGTCGCACCCCTCAAGCCGAAAGCGACATGGCCGGATGTCAAGACCGCAGCTGAGGCGATCGCACACGGCATGAGCGCCGACAGCCCGGAAAAATATCTCTCAGTCGCAGCGAAAGCGAAACGGACCGGCCACATCTTCATCGACTATCTGCGCAACGGCCGCGGCAACACCGCCGTGGCTCCTTATTCGGCACGCGCGAGGCCGGGGGCGGCTGTTTCGATGCCGCTTGCCTGGCAGGAACTGACCGAGAAGATTGGCCCGGCTTCCTTCACCGTCAAGAATGCGGCTTCGCGGCTGGATGAGCGCTCGGCCGATCCATGGGCCGATTTCTTCGAAGCGGCTCGTCCGTTGAAAAATTAGGGCAATTCCAGGAAAAATGCCCAGCGATTTTCCGTCCGGAATTGCATGAAAACAATAAGCTGAAGCGCTGTACCGCGTATCTTATGACGATCCGGGCTTCTTAACGCCGAAGGGCGTGACAAACCAGATCAGTCCCCATATGCCCCAGCAGGCTGGAAAAAACAGAGCAAGCAACCTTGCTTCGCTCAAGCCGGGTCTCTATCCAGCTCGGGATAATGCCGGAAGATCCCATTTTCGTTGAAGGGAATGCGGCGTTCGGATTTGAGATAGCGCGCGATGTTCGGCCGTTTCGCAACGGCGTCATGCAGGGTCGCCAGATGCGGGTATTCATCGGTCAGATGCGCCGTCGCCCGCGGGAAGGCGTAGCGCAGCCCCTCGAACACCTGGAACAGTGACAGATCGACATAGGTGAGCCGATCGCCGAACATGTGTGCCGGTCCGTGCGGATTTTGCCGTAGGACGCGTTCGAAATAGCCTAGGAATTTCGGCATGCGATTGTCGATGAACTCGGCGGCGCGGGCCTTGGCCTCCTGCTTCTGCTCCTCGTAATATTTCGAGGTGGCGATCGGGTGGTGCGTGTCGTGCACTTCGGCGACAAGATCGGTGATCGTCAACTGCAGGCCGTTGACCACATGGCGCTCACCTTGATCCTCCGACGCGAGGGCGAGTTTGGGACCTAGATACATCAGGATATTGGCGACATGCGGGATGACGAGATCGCCGTCCCTCAGAAACGGCGGAGCGAACGGGATGTGTGCCTCCGACCTGCTCTGCATCACCGCCATCATCGCGCGCGCACCCTGGCCCTTGTTCACCGGACCGCGGCTGACGTCGATATAATCGGCGCCAGCCTCCTCGAGCGCCAGACGCACGAATTCGCCGCGGCCTTGGATGCCGTCCCAGTAATACAGCTCGTAGGTCATTGCAAAAGTCCTCCGTCCCTTGTGCTGCCGCCGCTATTTCTGTTGGCAACCGAAGTCCTTGCGCAACTCACGCTTGGCGGCTTCGAGCATCTGTCTCTGCCGCCGGTTAAGATGGTCGCCGGCGCAATTGATATGGAAGCTTAGCATCGACATGGTGGAACGGAAGGGGCGCCACCTGCGACCATTTCTTCTCGGATCGGGCCATCATGAGCTGCTTTCCGCAGATACCGGACTAATGGTGAGCCTGTTGCTCATTGCGCTTGCGGGTGGCGGCCGCCTTCTTCGCGGATGCCGAACGTTCGGCTGCGGTGCGGTTCGCGGAGGCTTTTCCGCCGATCCGACCGCCTTTCTCCGAAGATGCATGGTTTTCAGGGTGGCCTCGGCCGGAGCCGGATTTCTTGCCGCCGCCGCTTTCCTTGTTGACGGTCGCCCAGGCGCGGCGTTCGGCCTCCTCCTCGGGAACGCCACGGCTTTCATAGCTTTCCTCGATATGCTCGGCCTTACGCTTCTGCTTGTCCGTATAAGCGGATTTGTCTCCTCTTGGCATGATCTTTCTCCTCGTTGCGGATGAGGAGACCAACCCGCCGCCATGGAAAAAGTTCCGATTTTAGTGGGACGCAGGCGATTGCTTCGGGACGTCCGGAAGCGACCGGTTGGCGGCGACGCGCCTTTCCTTGCCCGATGCGGGAAACATGATGCCGACGGACCGGTCGATGATGAGGATCACCACAAGCGCCGCCAGAAGGTAAAGGGTTGCGAGAATGAGGAGCGATGTCATGGCATCACATCGGCGCGGCCATGAAATGGCAACCTGCCGCAACAACGGTCGGAACAGAGACGTCCCATGTAATCCATACACCTATCGTTCATGGCGAAGCTCCCTCTTCGCCTGATAGCATCGGTGTATGACATCTGTTTGTGCCAGGCAGGCAACTGGCCGAAATTACTGCGAATTTCGATGGTTGGGAGCTTCAAGTAAACGACCCGGTGCTTGACACCGGGCCGCTCATTGCATGGGCTGGATCATTAAAGGCGAAGTCCGCTTCAAACCTTCGTTTCGACAGCCTTTTTCGATGCCCGTTTCGGCGGGGCCTTGGCGGCCGGCAGACCCAGGGATTCGGCAATTACCGCCTTGCGTTTTGCTCTGGGCGTGACAGAGGTCTTTGCCTTCTTGGTCGCGCTTTTCTCGAATATTATACGCTCCTGGCTTGCCTGTTCCCAGTGAACCGCATCACGGCCGGAAGGGTAACCTTCGGCCTCCCATATGGCATAGGCACGTTTCTCGATCCATTCATCCCGCGATTCCAACATTGCCGATCTCCGTTCGCATCATTGAACATTGGTTGATGAAAAATACCCGTTCTTGAAACGCGGGCTTGCATGCCTCCCCCGAGCACCCGAGACGCCGGCTCCGACGAGCCATGGAGAAATTTCTCAGGTCTCGACCCTCGAACCACGGCAGGCGCTTCGCACGAGAAATATAGTGTACCGTGATGCACGGTAGCGAAGCGGCCGAACCATCAATATGACGACAGCACGACCATCGTTCAATTAAAAATATCCAATGCACAACCTATCCACATCCTCACTGCCGGCGGTCGAGCGGTGCGGATGCGGTGTACGGCTGATTGCAGCTTTCGTGAGCAAAGTTATACTCCGTGCATGTTCGATCTGCTGATTGCCCACTGGGGCCAATTCCTCGCCGTCCTGTCCATCGCCATGGGGACGGCAGCCGCCATCCATGCTGCAATGACGAAGGAGGATGTTCGCGCCGCGATCGGCTGGGTCGGCGTCATCATCCTGTCGCCCATTGTCGGCGCGCTGCTCTACGCCGTTGCCGGCATCAACCGCATTCGCCGGGCGTCGCTGAGTTCGCAGCGCAATGTTCTGTTCCGAAAGGATGCCGCTGGCGAACTTGCGAACTTCGACGCGCAGGACGACATCGTGCGTCGAAATTTCGGCACGCGCTTCGGATCGATGAAGACGCTTGGCGACCGCGTGTCGCGCTATCCGATGAGCACCGGCAACACCATCGAGATGCTGGAAAGCGGTGATGTCGCCTACGCCGCCATGAAAGCCGCCATCGATGGTGCCGAACGCAGCATCCTGCTGGAAACCTATATTTTCGATCGTGATCCCATCGGCCTGCGCATCGCCGACTCGCTGATCGCCGCCGTCAAGCGCGGTGTCGGCGTGCGCGTGCTGGTCGATGCCGTCGGCGCCCGCTACTCCGTGCCCAGCATCATGGGCTATCTGAAGGACGGCGGCGTCGAGGTGGACGTCTTCAACGGCAACGTTATCATCGGCCTTCGGCTGCCCTATGCCAACCTGCGCACCCACCGCAAGATTCTTGTCGTCGACGGCCGCATCGCTCTTACCGGCGGTATGAATATCCGCCAGGGCTTCACCCGGGAATTCGCTGTAGATCATTGCGCCCACGACACGCATTTCTGTGTCACCGGCCCGGCTGTCGCCGATCTCTTCAACACTGCCGCCGAGGACTGGCGTTTTGCGACCGGCGAGGTGCTGGACGGCGATCATTGGCGCATTGCCACGCCCGCAAACGAGCCGGGGGCGCCTGTCTTCATGCGCGTCATCGTTTCAGGGCCGGATCGCAGCCTCGAGACGAATCATAAAGTGCTCATCGGCGCATTGTCGACCGCCCGCACCTCCATCCGCATCATGTCGCCCTATTTCCTGCCGGATCGCGAGCTGATCAGCGCATTGGTGACGGCGGCGAGGCGCGGCGTCGAGGTGGATATCGTCGTGCCGGCCGCCAACAATCTCGTGCTGGTCGATCGCGCCATGACGGCGCAGTTCGACCAGATGCTGAAGAATTATTGCCGCATCTGGCGTGCCGAGGGCGCTTTCGATCATTCGAAGCTGATGGCGATCGACGGCACCTGGGCTTATGTCGGTTCCTCCAATCTGGACCCGCGCTCTCTTCGATTGAATTTCGAGGTCGACCTGGAGGTGATGGACCGCGGCTTTGCCCGCGCGATCGAAGCCCGCATCGGCACCGTCCTCGAAGCGGCAAGGCCGGTCGATCTCGCCAAGCTTCGGGCGCGCCCATTCATTGTCCGCCTGATCGAGAAAATTCTCTGGCTCGGCTCGCCCTATCTCTGACCGAAATGCCGCGGCCCGTCTTTCCACCGATATGTCTTTCCACCGACATGCCTTTTCGCATGACAAGGCCGGCAATCGCTTCATATACTCGCAAAGATACGGCCCGGCGGGGTTTGACAACGGAAGCGGTCAACGGACAGATGCGGAAAAAAAACGAAACTCTCCGTACAAGCATTTTCGAAACTCTGAAGAACCGAAAGAAGTCGCGGGCAAAGCAGGCTGGCGAGCGGACGCGTCCGGAAGGCACATTGATCGCCTCCTACAATGTCCACAAATGCGTCGGCGCCGACCGCCGTTTCGATCCGGAGCGGATCAGCCGGGTCATCCATGAAATCGACGCCGATGTCATCGGCCTGCAGGAAGCCGATACCCGCTTCGGCGAGCGCACAGGTCTGCTCGATCTGCGCCGGCTCGAGCGCGAAACCGGGCTCATCCCGGTGCCCGTGGCGGGAGCCACCAAGGCGCATGGATGGCACGGCAATGTCGTGCTGTTCAAGCAGGGCACCGTACGCGATGTGCACCAGATCAACCTGCCAGGGCTCGAGCCGCGGGGCGCGCTGCTCGCCGAAATCGAGCTGGCCCGAGGCGGGACGCTCAGGATCATCGCTGCCCATCTCGGGCTGCTGCTCCGCTCGCGCGCCCAGCAGGCGCGTCTGATCGTCGAGCTGATGAGCAGCGATAACGACACGCCGACCATCCTGCTCGGCGATCTCAACGAATGGCGGCTCGGCGACCGCTCGTCGCTCAACACTTTCCAGGCCGCCTTCGGCCCGCTGCCGCCGGCCGTGCCGAGCTTTCCATCCACTCTGCCGCTTCTGGCGCTCGACCGCATCATGGCCAACCGAAGCGGCCTGATCTCGACCGTCGAAGTCCATGACTCTCCCTTGGCGCGCGTCGCCTCGGACCACCTGCCGATCAAGGCCGTGGTCAGCCTGGAGACATTGCGCGTCGAGACCGAGGCGCGCGCCGAATCCGCTTGAAATACGAACGCTCTGGAAATCATATGGGTGCAGGCCGGCGAACACGTTGCGCGCAATGCATTTCACATCCATGATGGCCTCGAACCCTCATCCGACAATGCGGACTGCTGATGCGCATCTTTCTCGTTCGACACGGCGAATCCCTTGGTAACATCAGTGACCGGGCCTACCGGCAGTTCGGTGACCACAATGTTCCGCTGACGCAATGGGGCTATCGGCAGGCGCTGGAGGCCGGACGTGCGATCGCGTCCTATCTGGAGGGGCTGCCTGGCGCTGAATTGCGGAAACAGAGCATCTGGTGCTCGCCCTATCTAAGGACGCGGCAGAGCAAGGATGCCTTGCTCGAAGCCTTGCAGGGGGAATCAGTCGCGGATGTTCGCGAGGATTACCTGTTGCGGGAACAGGATTTCGGCCTTTTTACCGAGATCTACGACCATGCGGAACAGAAGCGGAAATTTCCCGAGGAATTCGAAAAGTGGGCCAGACTGCGCAATAATAGCGGGAAGTTCTATGCCAGACCTCCGGACGGAGAGAGCAGGGCGGATGTGGCACAGCGGGTCCGTCTGTTTCTTCAGACGGTCATGCAGGACGCGAAGAACGGCAAGGACAACGTGATCATCGTTGGCCACGGTGTTACCAACAGGGCGTTCGAAATGAATTTCCTGCATCATTCCGTCGACTGGTTCGAGCACTCGGACAATCCGGGAAATGCGGATGTCACCTTGATAGAGGGCAACGGCACGCACGGCTATACGTCAATCCTGCTTCACAAGGCGGTTGATCGGGTGGCGGGACAGAGCGAATTGCGCGAAGCCTATGGTTCCGAGCTGATGGTGACGCCGAAAGCCGGGCAATAGATCGATCCGCCTCAGCCCTCCAGCCGGTATTGCTTCCATTCAGGAAATTCACGGAAGAGGGGAAGGGCGTAGCGCTGCGGACGAAGACGCCGATGCCGTGGTGCGCGTCTATATGATGACGAACGGAAGCTCATCTTATAAGTTCCGCTTCGACGAGACCCATTAAGGGAGGAAACCCATGCTGAAGACCCTGTTGATGACAGGAGCCGCCGGCGGCGTCGGACAGGCGCTGAGACCGCTCCTTTCGCAGATCGCCGAGAGCGTCGTGCTCTCCGACATTGTTCCGGTGGACGATCTGCGTCCGAACGAGCGCTTCGTCGCCTGCGATCTTGCCGACCGTGGTGGCGTCGATGCGCTGGTCCAGGGCGTCGACGGCATCATCCATCTCGGCGGCGTCTCCACTGAAAAAGCCTTCGACGTCATTCTTCAAGGCAATATCATCGGGCTTTACAATCTTTATGAGGCCGCGCGGCATGCCGGCATGCCGCGCATCATCTTCGCCAGCTCCAACCACACGATCGGTTATTACCGCCGCGACGAGCGTATCGACAGCACCGTGCCGACACGTCCGGATTCGCTCTACGGCGTCTCGAAAGTCTACGGCGAAGCGGTGGCAAGCCTGTATTTCGATAAGTTCGGACAGGAGACGCTGTCGGTGCGCATCGGCTCGTGCTTTCCCGAGCCACGCAATCCGCGCATGCTGGCGACGTGGTTCAGCGTTCGCGATTTTCTGTCGCTCTGCGGTCGCGCCTTCGAGGCACCCCGCCTTGGACACGCGATCGTCTACGGTGCCTCCAACAATGACGAGCAATGGTGGGACAACCGCAACGCCGCGTTCCTCGGCTGGAAGCCGCAGGACAGCTCTTCGGCCTGGCGCGAGCATGTGCTGGCAAACGCCGCTCCGGAAGACCCTACCGATCCGGCCGTCATCTATCAGGGCGGCGGCTTCGCCGCGGCGGGGCATCCGGAGGACTGAGCGCCGGAGAAGCTCAATCGCCGTTGCGGAACAGCTTCCAGCGCGTCGGCCGGAAGGCGATGCGGTTGCGGTCGAGCGCGCCGGCCTTGTCCGGCGGCAGCTCGATTTCGATGGGCCCGTGCTGGTCGCCGATATTCATTTCGATATGGCGGGTGCCCGCAACGCGGCGGCTGGAGGTCAGCAGACCGGCGATACAGCCGCCATCGCCCTCGTGAAGCTCGATATCGTGCGGACGGAAATAGAGATAGGCTTCGCCATCGGGCTCGTGCGGCGTGCTCAAGCCCAGTGGACGATCCTCGAACCAGATCTCGCCATTGGTGACGCGCACCTTCACGCGGTTGGACTGGCCGATGAAGCCGTAGACGAAGGGCGAATTGGGCGTGTCGTAGATCTCGTCCGGCGTGCCCACCTGCTCGATGGCGCCCTTGTTGAGCACGACGACGCGATCGGCCAGTTCCAGCGCCTCTTCCTGGTCATGGGTCACGAAAACGGTTGTGTGGCCGGTGCGGTCGTGGATCTCGCGCAGCCACTTGCGCAGATCCTTGCGCACCTGCGCGTCCAGCGCGCCGAACGGTTCGTCCAGAAGCAGCACGTTCGGCTCGACGGCCATGGCGCGGGCAAGCGCCACGCGCTGCCGCTGGCCGCCGGACAATTGTGCCGGATAACGCTTTTCGAGGCCATTGAGCTGCACCAGTTCCAGCAGCTCGACGGCACGGCGATGGATTTCGGCGCGGGGAGGGCGGCGCGATGCCGAGCGGACCTTCAGGCCGAAGCCGATATTGTCCAGCACCGTCATATGGCGGAACAGCGCGTAATGCTGAAACACGAAGCCGATATTGCGCTGCTGCACCGTCTTTCTCGACGCGTCTTCGTCACCGAAGAAGATCTGGCCCTCGGTCGGCGATTCCAATCCGGCAATCAAACGCAAAAGCGTCGTCTTGCCCGAGCCGGAAGGGCCGAGCAGCGCAATCAGTTCGCTGGAGCGGATATCCAGGGAGACATCATGCAGCGCCGGAAAGCGGCCGAATTCCTTGCGGAGGTTTTGAACGCGAACTTCCATTAACAATTCCTTCAGTGACGCCGGCTGCCTGCGATCTCTTCGCTATAACGCAATTCCAGCAGCGTCTTCAGTATAAGTGTGACAAGGGCAAGCAGGGCGAGAAGCGTGGCTACCGCGAAGGCCCCCGAGAAATTATATTCGTTATAGAGAATTTCGACCTGCAGCGGCATGGTGTTGGTCTCGCCGCGGATGTGGCCGGAAACGACCGACACGGCGCCGAACTCGCCCATGGCGCGGGCGTTGCAGAGCAATACGCCATAAAGCAGGCCCCATTTGATGTTGGGCAGCGTCACATGCCAGAAGGTCTGCCAGCCATTGGCGCCGAGCGACAGGGCCGCCTCTTCGTCCGCATTTCCCTGTTCCTGCATCAGCGGGATCAGTTCGCGGGCGACGAAAGGGAAGGTCACGAACATCGTCGCCAGAACCAGGGCGGGAACCGCGAACAGGATCTGAATGCCGTGGCTCTGGAGCCAGGGGCCGAGCACACTGTTCGAGCTGAACAGCAGCACGAAGACCAGGCCGGATATAACCGGGGACACCGAGAACGGCAGGTCGATCAGAGTCGTCAGGAACGCTTTGCCCTTGAATTCGAACTTGGCGATCGCCCAGGCGGCAGCAACGCCGCAGACCAGATTGAGCGGCACGCTGATGCCGGCGACGATCAACGACAGCCGGATGGCGGCAAAGGTCTCCTCATCCACCAGGGAGCTGAAGAACTGTTCGGCACCCTTGCGGAAGGCTTCGACGAAGACAGCGGCCAGCGGCATCATCACCATCAACGTCAGGAAGGCGAGCGTGATGGCGACGAAAATCCAGCGCGCGAATCTGCTCTCGGTAATGACCGAATGAACCGCGTCGGCAGAGGAGGCGGAGGCATCATGCGCCATAGCCGTATCTCCTTCTGCTCCAGGATTGAATGAGATTGATGATCAGCAGCATGATGAAGGAGATGATCAGCATCATCGTCGCGATCGCCGTGGCCGCAGCGTAGTTATACTCCTCAAGCCGAATGACGATGAGCAGTGGTGCGATTTCCGAGACATAGGGCCTGTTGCCGGCGATGAAGATCACCGAGCCGTATTCCCCGGCCGCACGCGCGAAAGCGAGCGCAAAGCCTGTAAGGGCCGCCGGCGCGAGGCCGGGCAGCAGCACGCGGGTGATCGTCTGGAAGCGGGTTGCGCCAAGTGTTGCCGCCGCCTCTTCGACCTCGCGATCGATCTCCTCCATGACCGGCTGCGCCGTGCGCACCACGAAGGGCAGGCCGACGAAGATCAGTGCGATGACGATGCCGACCGGCGTGAAGGCGATCTTGATACCGAGCGGCGCCAGAAACTGCCCGATCCAGCCGTTCGGCGCATAGAGCGTCGTCAGCGCGATACCGGCGACCGCGGTCGGCAGTGCGAAGGGCAGATCGACCATGGCATCGATGATGCGCTTGCCGGGGAAACGGTAGCGCACCAGCACCCAGGCCATGATCAGCCCGAAGACGGCGTTGACAACCGCCGCAATGAAGGCGCCGCCAAAGCTCATGCGCAATGCGTTGAGTGTGCGCAGATCAAGCGCGATGGCCCAGAATTGGGACCAGCCGAGGGAACTGCTCTTCCACAGCAATCCCGAGAGCGGGATGAGAACGATCAGGATGAGCCAAGTCAAGGTAACGCCGAGCGCCAATCCGAATCCCGGAATGACGCTCGGCTGCCGAAACCGCCACCGTTTGCGGGTTATTGCATGCATTCAGAATTATTGTCCCGGCTTGTAAATCTGGTCGAAGACACCGCCATCGGCGAAGAACTTCGGCTGAGCTTGAGACCATCCACCGAAATCGTCAATCGTTGCAAGCTTCAATGCGGGAAACCGGGCAATATCCTTGGGATCGGCGGCTTCCGGCTTGATCGGCCGGTAGTAATGCTTGGCCGCGATCTTCTGTCCTTCGTCGGAATAGAGGTAGTTGAGGTAAGCCTCTGCTTCCTTGCGGGTGCCCTTGGCGTCGACATTGCCATCGACGACGGCGACCGGCGGATCGGCGCGGATCGAGACGGTGGGCGTCACGATCTCGAACTTGTCCGGGCCGAGTTCTTCGAGCGACAGGTAGGCCTCGTTTTCCCAGGCGAGCAGAACGTCGCCGAGACCGCGCTGGACGAAGGTCGTGGTTGCGCCGCGAGCGCCAGTGTCGAGCACCGGAACGTGCTTCAGAAGCTGGGCGACATAGTCCTGCGCCTTGGCGTCATCGCCGCCATTCGCCTGCTTGGCCCAGGCCCAGGCCGCCAGGATGTTCCAGCGGGCGCCGCCCGAGGTCTTCGGGTTCGGGGTGATGACTTCGACGCCGTCCTTGACCAGATCCGACCAATCCTTGATGCCCTTCGGGTTGCCCTTGCGCACCAGGAAGACGATCGTCGACGTATAGGGAACGCTGTTGTTCGGGAACTTGGTCTTCCAGTCGGCCGGGATCTTTTTCGTGGCCTTGGCGATGGCGTCGATGTCGCCCTCGAGCGCCAGTGTCACGACATCGGCATCAAGGCCGTCGATGACCGAGCGAGCCTGCGCGCCCGAGCCGCCATGCGACGCCTTGATGTTGACGGTTTCACCCGTGTCCTTCTTCCACTTCGCGGCGAAGGCTTCGTTGAAGTCCTTGTACAGTTCGCGCGTCGGATCGTAGGAAACATTGAGAAGCGTCTTGTCCGCGGCCCATGTCGGCGCTACGGCGCCGGCCAGCGAGAAACTACCAATAAGAACTGCGGTGGCGAGAAGCCGGGAAAGCTTTATCGTCTGCATGGGTGGACCTCCTTCGTTGTTACTAAACCCTATCAACTTGGTCGTATAAAGTAACGAAGATTGTTCCCGCTTAGCGCGCATACATAGAACGGAATCCCATATAATCAAAGAATGTGAAATCACATTCCTGCGCCTTGGCGGCAGCCAGCAGCCAGCATCCTATCAAATCGAGTCAGACATGAAAACGGAGTAGAGTTCGTCAGCGGTTTTTGCCTGTCGCATCGCCGTCAGCACGCCTTCCGATCTCAGCCGCCTGGCGATGGCGGCGAGTACGTTCAGATATTCGCTACGGCCGCTCTCACCAAAGAGCAGAACGAAGGCCAGATCCGTTGGCACATCATCGATCGCCTGGAAATCGACGGGCTGGCCGAAACGCACCATCAATCCGCGCGGCCGGGTCATCCCGGCGATTGCCGCATGCGGAACGGCTATGCCGTTGCCAATCCCGGTCGTTCCGAGATTTTCCCGCCCTTCCAATGCCTGCAGGACCGAGCCTTCATCCAGACCGAGGCAAGGGGCGGCTTTTGACGACAGAAGCTGCAGCGCCCGCCACTTTGTCGGCGCCGAAAGGCCGACGAAAGCGTGTTCGGGCAGGATGATGGTGGAAAGGTCCATGGTCACTCTCGGGCTCGCACATCGATAATTCGGACAAGACTTGGCCTCGTCGGTCTTTGCAACGAGGCGCGGTTTAGCACGCAGCCAAGCGATCACGGCGTCATTCCGGCTCGCGCAAGCGATAGCCGACGCCGGTCTCAGTGGTGATGTATTGCGGCTGATCCGGAGTCTGTTCGATCTTCTGCCGGAGCTGACGGACATAGACGCGCAGATATTGCACATCCGCCGCCGGTCCCCAGACCTGTTTCAACAGGAACTGATGCGTCAGCACCTTGCCGGCATGCTGCGCCAGCACCCGCAGGATGTCGTATTCCTTCGGCGAAAGCTTCACTTCCCTGCCGTCGACCTTGACGATGCGCTTGACGAGATCGAGGGACAGGCCGCCGCTCTGGAAAATCGCCTTTTCGCCCTGCTGCTGCAGGCGGTGGCGGAGAGCGACGCGGATGCGCGCGGCGAGTTCATTCACGCCGAAAGGCTTGGTGACATAATCGTCGGCGCCGCTTTCCAGCGCCTTGACGATGCCGGCTTCGTCGGTTCGGCTCGAGAGAATGACGACCGGTATTTCCAACCCATCCTCGCGCCATTCCTGTAGCAGGTCATGGCCGGGCTTGTCGGGCAGGCCGAGGTCGAGAATGATCAGGTCGGGCCGATCTTCCTGCACCGAGAGCCGCGCCGCCGCTGCATTCGGGGCCTCGTTGACCAGGTAGCCCTGGGCGCTCAGTCCGACGCGCAGCAATTTGCGGATCGGCGGCTCGTCATCGACAACGAGTATCTTGACGGCAGTCGTGTTCATTTCAATTCATCCAGCTTGGGGAGATCTATTGGTTTCGGCAGGCGAATGGTGAAGACCGCGCCCTGGCGGTCCGTGCGGTTGCCGGCCGTGATCGTACCGGTCATGGCCTCGATGAAGCCGCGGCAGATGGAAAGGCCAAGGCCGGTGCCGGCCCGTACCTGATCGCCCTTGCGGACACGATAGAAGGTGTCGAAGACGCGTTCGAGATCAGCGGGCGGAATGCCGGGACCTTCGTCCATCACCCGGAAGACGACATTGTCGACATCGGCCCAGGCCTCCAGACGAATGGTGGACTCTTCGGGCGCGTATTTGGCGGCATTGTCGAGGAGGTTGAACAGTACCTGCTCGAAGAGCACGGGATCGACCTTCACCATCGGCAGATCGGCCGGCATCTGCGTCTCGACGCGATGCCGGGCGAGGATCTTCGCGCCACGCCGGAGTGCGCTGCCGACGATATCGCCACCGTAGTGGAGAGCATAATTCGGCTCCATTGCGCCGGACTCGATCTTGGTCATGTCGAGCAGATTGGCGATGAAGCGGTTCAGCCGCTCGGATTCGTCGACCACCGTCGACAGCAGATCGACGCGGTCTTCATGCGACATAGTTTCCAGATAGTCGCGCAAGGTGCCGGCAGCCCCGAGAATGGCGGCAAGCGGTGTCTTCAAGTCATGCGAGATCGAGGTCAGCAAGGCCGAGCGCAGCCGGTCGGCCTCGACGGCCAGCTTGGCACGGTCGACGTCGGCGACGAGCTGCACGCGCTCGATGGCAAGGGCGGCCTGATCGGCAAGGGCATCGAGAAGCCGCTGCTGTTCCGGCGTCAAAAGCGGCCCATCGCGTCGGTCGCTGTCAAGGCCGATGACGCCGACGGCGGTGCGGCCGGTACGCAGCGGCACATAGAGGCGCTTAGCGCCCGGCAGCGTATCGGCTCCACGCCCGGCGGCATGATTGTGTTCCCAGGCCCAACGCGCGGCGGCGATATCGGCGTCATCGAGCGTATCATCGGGTGGATAGCCGGCCTTGACGGCAATCGTGCCGTCCTCCGGTAGCAGCAGCACCACGCGCACCTTCAGCATCGATGCGAGCTGGAAGGCCGTTGCCCAAAGCACGTCGTCGAGCGTGCCGGTGCCGGCGAGTTTCTTCGAGAAAAGATAAAGATCTTCCGTCGTTCGCGCCCGTTGGCGTGCCGAAGCCGCCTGACGCTGCACCGTTGCGGTCAGGTTGCTGGCGATGATGGCAACGCCGAGGAAGAAGAAGAAGGCCAGCACGCTTTCAGGATCGCTGATCGTCAGCGTATAGCGCGGCGGCAGGAAGAAGAAGTTGAAGGCGAGCGCACCGAGCAGGCAGGAATAGAGCGCCGGCCGCAAGCCTTGGGTGACGGCCGTGGCCAGCACCGCCATCAGGAAGACCAACGCGAGGTTTCGGACATCGAGCACCTGGTCGAGAATGACGCAGAAGCCTAGGGCAACCGCGACGTAGAGCGTCGCCAGGATATAGCCACGCAACTGGAACGGGGTCGGTGCAGGCGCCGACTTGACGCCACGGCTCGCCGTTGACGCTTCAGCGTCGTTGCCGGAGATGACATGGACGCTGATGTCGCCTGCCTTGCGGATCAGCTCGTAAGAGACCGAAGCCCTGGACCAATCTCGCCAGGTGCCGACCTTCGGCGAGCCGATGACGATGTGGGTGACATTGTTGCTGGCGGAATGACGGAGCAGTTCCTCGGCGACTTCGCGGCCGGGAATGGTGATGGCCTCGCCACCAAGCTGCTCGGCAAGCCTGAGTGTCGCGGCAATGGTGTCGCGTTGCGCCTCGGTCAGGCTGATCGCCCTGTTGGTTTCGACATAGACGGCCGCCCAGGGCGCGCGCAGGCGGGAGGCCATGCGGGCGGCATAGCGCACCAGCGACGCGGAACGCGGATGGTGATCGATGGAGACCAGCACGCGCTCGCCCGCAGCCCAAGGGCCGGGTATCGCATGCGCCTGCATATGGGTCAGAAGCTGGTCGTCGACCCGCTGCGCCGTGCGCCGCAGCGCCAGCTCGCGCAGCGCCGTCAGATTGCCGGGGGTGAAATAATTGGTCAACGCCCGCTCGGCGGTTCTTGACACATAGACCTTGCCGTCGTGCAGGCGCTTGATCAGGTCATCCGGTGTCAGGTCGATGATCTCGACATCGTCGGCCAAATCGATGATCGAATCCGGCACGGTTTCGCGGACGCGGACACGGGTGATCTGCGACACGACATCGTTCAGGCTTTCGACATGCTGGATGTTCAGCGTCGTATAGACGTCGATGCCGCGATCGAGCAGCTCCTTGACGTCGAGATAGCGCTTCGGATGGCGGCTGCCATGGGCATTGGAGTGAGCGAGTTCGTCAACCAGCACGAGGTCGGGCCGGCGTTTGAGAATGGCATCGAGGTCCATCTCGTCGAGCGCGCGGCCCTTGTAGTCGATATTGACGCGGGGAATAATCTCGAAGCCTTCGAGGAGAGCTTGCGTCTCGCGCCGGCCATGGGTTTCGACCACGCCGACGACGACATCGACGCCGTCGGCAATCTTGGCCTTGCCGGACAGCAGCATTTCGTAGGTCTTGCCGACACCGGGTGCGGCGCCCAGAAAGATCTTCAGACGGCCGCGCGTTTCCTGCCGAGCCTTCTCCAGAAGCGCGTCGGGCGAGGGCCTGTTCAGCGTGTCGCGGCTGTCGTCTGGCATTGACCGATCTTTCATGGCGGGCAGGGGTCTAGACGGCCGCTGCCGCTTCAACCCCTTGACCTTATTTTGTCATAGAAGCATCCAACGCTTGGTTCAATGCCAGGACGTTGACGACGGGCTCGCCGAAAACACCGAGTTCTCGAGGCTCGACGGCAGCGTCGACGATCGCGCGGAGCTTGGCCTCATCCAGGCCGCGCGCCTTGGCGACACGCGGGATCTGGAAATAGGCATCCTCCGGCGAAATATGCGGATCGAGGCCGCTGCCCGACGTGGTGACCAGATCGATCGGAACCGGCGCATTCGGGTTCTGCGCCTGCAACGTTGCGACATCGCCCTTGATACGGGTCATCAGGCTCGAACTGGTCGGGCCGAGATTGGAGCCCATGGAGTTGGCCGCGTTATAGGGTGCGGCAACGGTTTTGGTTGCGTCGTTCGGGTCCGCACCGGTCGTCGCCGACGGCCGACCGTGGAAATAGCGGTCGGCGGTGAAGCTCTGGCCGATGAGGCTGGAGCCTATCACCTTTCCGTCTTTCTCTACGAGACTGCCGTTCGCCTGATGCGGGAAGAGCGCCTGGGCAATCCCTGTCATGGCAAGCGGATAGGCAAGGCCGGTGACGGCGGTGGTGACCACGATCATGACGATGGCCGGTCGGATTAGTTTCAGCATGGGAAAGACTCCTTAGACCAGGCCGATGGCGGTGATCGCCATATCGATGGCCTTGATGCCGATGAAGGGCACGATGATGCCGCCTAGGCCGTAGATCAACAGATTGCGGCTGAGCAGGGCACCGGCGCCGATCGGACGATAGCGAACGCCCTTCAGCGACAGCGGGATCAGCGCAATGATGATCAGCGCGTTGAAGATGATGGCGGAAAGGATGGCGCTTTGCGGCGTTGCCAGCCCCATGACGTTCAGCATCTTCAGCTGCGGATAGAAGGCGATGAACATCGCGGGGATGATGGCGAAGTACTTGGCGATGTCGTTGGCGATCGAGAAGGTGGTGAGTGCGCCGCGGGTCATCAGCAACTGCTTGCCGATCTCGACGATCTCGATGAGCTTGGTCGGGTCGCTGTCGAGGTCGACCATGTTGCCGGCCTCGCGGGCGGCCACCGTGCCGGTGTTCATGGCGACGCCGACGTCGGCCTGGGCAAGCGCCGGGGCATCGTTGGTGCCGTCGCCGCACATGGCGACGAGCTTGCCCTTCGCCTGCTCCTCGCGCATCAGCGCCAGCTTCATTTCGGGCGTTGCCTGGGCGAGGAAGTCGTCTACGCCGGCTTCCGCGGCGATGGCTGCGGCCGTCAGCGGGTTGTCGCCGGTGATCATCACCGTGCGGATGCCCATGCGGCGAAGTTCGGCGAAGCGCTCGCGGATGCCGCCCTTGACGATATCCTTGAGCTGGATGACGCCGAGCAAACGACCATCGCGGGCAACCGCAAGCGGCGTGCCGCCGGCCTTGGAGATTTCGTCCGAAATCGCCTGCAATTCGCGGACGGTTTCGCTGCTGGTGCGCGAGATCACAGTCGCGCCTGCGCCGGAGGCAGTGGCAGCACTGCCGTTGACATAGGCCAGCACGGCGTCCACCGCGCCCTTGCGGATGGACGAGCCTTCGACATCGACGCCGCTCATGCGAGTCTGGGCAGTGAAGGGCACGAAGGTGGCCTTCAGGCTGGTCATGTCGCGGCCACGGATTGCGTACTTTTCCTTGGCGAGCACGACGATGGAGCGGCCCTCTGGTGTTTCGTCGGCAAGCGAGGCGAGCTGTGCCGCATCGGCCAGATCCTGCTCCGTCACGCCCTTGACCGGGCGGAAGGAGGTGGCCTGGCGATTGCCGAGGGTGATCGTGCCGGTCTTGTCGAGCAGCAGCGTGTCGACGTCGCCGGCGGCTTCGACAGCGCGACCGGACATGGCAAGCACGTTGAAGCGGACCAGACGGTCCATGCCGGCAATGCCGATGGCCGACAGCAACGCGCCGATGGTGGTCGGGATCAGCGTTACGAACAGAGCGACGAGAACGACGGTGGGGATCGAGCCGCCGGCATAGGCGGCAAAGCTCGGGATCGTCACCGTGGCGAGCACGAAGATCAGCGTCATGCCGGCAAGCAGGATGTTGAGCGCGATCTCGTTCGGGGTCTTCTGACGTTCGGCACCTTCGACGAGTGCGATCATGCGGTCGATGAAGGTCGAGCCAGCGGCGGCCGTGATGCGAACGCGGATCTCGTCGGAGAGAACCTGCGTGCCGCCGGTGACGGCCGAGCGGTCGCCGCCGGATTCGCGGATGACGGGCGCCGATTCACCGGTGATCGCCGCTTCGTTGACCGAGGCCACGCCTTCGATGACTTCGCCATCGGAGGGGATGATGTCGCCGGCCTCGACCAGCACGACATCGCCGACCTTCAGGCTGGTGCCGGGCACCATCTTGTAGTCGGTGCGGCTGTTGCCGGAGAGAAGCTTGGCCTGGGTCTCGGTGCGCGACTTGCGCAGCGACTCGGCCTGCGCCTTGCCGCGGCCTTCTGCGACAGCTTCGGCGAAGTTGGCGAACAACACGGTGAACCAGAGCCAGATATTGATCTGGAGGGAGAAGCCGAGATTGCCGCCGCCGGTCAGAAGATCGCGCAGGAAGAGCACGGTGGTCAGCGCCGAGACGACGGCAACCACGAACATGACGGGGTTCTTGGCAAGCGTCCGCGGGTTCAGCTTCTGGAAAGCGGCGCCCACGGCCGGAAGGAGGATGCGAGAATCCAAAATACTCGCGGATTTTAACTGGCTCATAAGAGACTCCAGCGTGATGAGGGAAACGGCAGACCGGGATTGCCCGGTCAGCCAGTTAAGAAACCGAAGACGACGAGGCCGAGGAACAGCGTGACCATCGCCACCAGGATGGCATCGGAAGCACAGGCCGCTCGGGCCGGGCCACGCCCCCTGTCTGAGGGGCGTGGATCGATGAGCTTTCTAAGCCTGGGCAAGAGTAGCTGGGTCATTGCGGTATTCCTCAGAAGGCCTGGCCGGCGATCATCGACAGATGCTCGACGATGGGGCCGAGGGCGAGCGCCGGGAAGAAGGTCAGGCCACCGACGATCAGGATTGTGCCGACCAGCAGGCCGACGAACAGCGGGCCATCCGTCGGGAAGGTGCCGGCCGAAACGGGAACCGTCTTCTTGGCGATCAGCGAGCCGGCAATGGCGAGCGCCGGAACGATGACCAGGAAGCGGCCGATCAGCATGACGACGCCGAGGGTAATGTTGTACCAGGGCGTGTTGCCGGAGAGACCGGCGAAGGCCGAGCCGTTATTCGCCGCTGCCGATGAGTAGGCGTAGAGGATTTCCGAGAAGCCGTGCGGACCGGGGTTGCCGATGGATGCGACGGCCGCCGGCAACACCGAGGCGATGGCGGTGAAGATCAGCATGCCGGCAGGCAGGCAAAGCACTGCGAGCATCGCCATCTTCACTTCCTTGGCCTCGATCTTCTTGCCGAGATATTCCGGCGTGCGTCCAACCATCAGGCCGGCGACGAAGATGGCGATGATGACGAACATCAGGATGCCGTAGAAACCGGCGCCGACGCCACCGACGATCACTTCGCCGAGTTGCAGGTTGATCAACGGGATCATGCCGCCGAGAGCGGTGAAGCTGCCGAGCATGCCGTTGACCGCGCCGCAGGATGCCGCCGTGGTGATGACCGCGAAGAGCGACGACATGGTGATGCCGAAACGGACTTCCTTGCCTTCCATGTTGCCGCCCTGGATGCCGAGCGCATGGACCAGCGGATTGCCGGCAGCTTCGGCCCAATAGGTGACGATGACGCCGGCGATGAACAGCGTGCCCATCGCGCCGAGGATTGCCCAACCCTGACGCTGGTTACCGACCATGCGTCCGAAGACGTTGGTGAGCGCCGCGCCGATGGCGAAGATCGCCAGCATCTGGATCATGTTGGAGATCGCGTCCGGATTTTCGAAGGGATGAGAGGAGTTGGCGTTGAAGAAGCCACCGCCATTGGTGCCGAGCATCTTGATCGCAAGCTGCGAGGCAACCGGGCCGACGGCAATCGTCTGCTGCGCGCCTTCGAGCGTCGTGGCATTGACATAGGGGCCGAGTGTCTGCGGCACGCCGAGATAGACGAAGACCAGCGTCATGACGATGCAGGCAGGCAACAGGACATAGAGCGTCGCCCGGGTCAGATCGACCCAGAAATTGCCGATCGCTTTGCCGGAGGCGCGCGAAAAGGCGCGGATCAGCGCAATGGCGAGCGCGATGCCGGTCGCGGCGGAGGCGAAGTTCTGGACGGCAAAGCCGGCCATCTGCACGAGATAGGACATCGTGCTTTCGCCGCCGTAGTTCTGCCAGTTGGTATTGGTCACGAAGCTGGCGGCGTTGTTGAACGAAAGCTCAGGGCCGATCGAGGTCATGCCTGCCGGGTTGTAAGGCAGGCTCGCCTGGAACCGCTGCAACATATAGAGCATGAAAAAGCCGGCAAGGCTGAACAGCAGCATGGAGATCGAATAGGTCGTCCAGTGCTGCTCCTCGCGCTCATCCGTTCCCGCAATGCGATAAAGCCCCCGTTCCAGCGGACCGAGGACGTAGGAGAGAAGTGTGCGCTCGCCCGTGAAGACACGCGTCATGTAACCGCCAAGCGGTTTGACGAGCAGAAGGAGGATCCCGATATAGATCAGGATCTGAAGCCATCCATTGAAGGTCATGGGGGTAACTTTCCCTATCTGGCGCTATGAAATTAGAAGCGCTCAGGGCGAATGAGGGCGTAGATCAGGTAAGCGGTGAGAAAGAGTGTCACCCCGCCGCCGAGAATATAATCCAGGAGCATTGGTGTCTCTCCGACTAGAGGCTGTCGCAGGCTTTGGTATAAGCGATGCACAGAATGAAAAATAACGCACCGATCCCGATAAGAAGAAAGTCCATCATCGATCGTTGATCCTTGACTGTTCTTGTTGAACACCGAAATGGACCGAAGGCGCCTTCGAAGAAGACACCTTTCGTTTCTTGTCGGCGGGGAGATCATCTTGACGATATCTCTGACGTTAATATGCGGCCAAACCGCATTAAGGTTCGAGACGGCGGAAAGGGGAAAGATATAAAAATCTTATAAATGCCGACTGGGCGGCGATCGCGAAGCCTTGGTAGGCGACGAGCCTGAGGCTGCAGGGTATTAAGCTGGCGGCGCCATCATCCGGGCGAATTCCGTCCCGCCGGGAAGGGGAAGGCCGGCGTGTCGCAAGCGGACCTTGCCGGCCGTGAGGTTGCCGCAGATTCCGGCCTCCAAAGGCACCTAAGCCGACAACAGCTTGCGCAAGCGTGTGAAGAGGCTTGGTGATTTTTCTGCCAGTAGAGGACGAATGGAGCGCGCCACCGCGGTAGCGTTGACCGTCTCGCCGAAATGGCAATAGCAGACAATTCCGTGCAATTCTCGATCCGTGAGGTCGAAGAAACGCTTGGCGGCGCCATAGCTGTCATTCTCCAGACCGGCGGCGCGAAGGACCGGATCGGCAAAGGCAACGGACATCGGTGAATTATCCACCCGCATGGCCGCCCGCTTCTTGCTCGATTGAAATTCGGTTTCGCGCAGGGTGTAAAGAAGCTGCCGGGGGTTTTGCTCGAGAAGATCTATCCAACGTTCGAGCCGTTGGCTCCGTGACATCTGGCGATCAAGGAAACCCTGATCAACTTTTGCAATTCTATGCAGGTCATCGCGTGCATGTTGCTTCATCTCGGCCTCCTATTTAAACGATAGTTGGTCCCCTTCGATGTCGTGTCTGCCCCGCTTGATGTTGGCTCCAATGGGGCCTGATGTCCAATCACGTTGATCTGGGCGATGCGTCAGGAAGCGACAAAAATCGCTCTCCCGCCGGAGTGCTCCCGCAGAGCGTGCCGGGGTCGTCCAGAGTTCGCGTTCTGGCTTTGGCATCAGGCTTCTTGAGCGGTCGATCTACCCGAAATGATCACGAAAGGCCTGCGGCGTCGTGCCGAAGGTTTTGAGGAAACTCCGCCGCAAGGTCTCCTCCGAACCGAAACCACAGCGGATACGCGCCTGACGGACGGAAAGGCCCTGCTCCAGAAGGCGGCGCACCGCCTCCACGCGAATATCCTCGACGGCCCTGGCAGGCGTGCGTCCTGTCGCCTGGCGATAGTGCCGCGAGAAGCTGCGCGCGCTCATATTGGCCTGATCGGCAAGCGCCGGCAGTGAGAGATCCGCGCGCAGATTGTCCATGATCCATCCGTGCAGGCGATCGAAGCGTTCGCCGCTTTCCTGCAGCGTCAGCATGGTGCTGAACTGCGCCTGGCCGCCTGGCCGCTTCAGGAAGACGACGAGTTCACGGGCCACGGCGAGAGCCAATCTTCGGCCGAGATCCGCCTCGACCAGCGCCAGCGTCAGATCGATGCCTGCTGTCACGCCCGCCGAGGTCCATATCTCTCCGTCCTGGATGAAGATCGGATCCGGCTCCAGTTTCACGTTCGGAAAGCGTTTGGAGAACTCGCCGCAGCGATGCCAATGCGTCACCGCGCGTTTGCCCTCCAGCAGTCTCGCCTCGGCGAGAAGAAAGGCGCCGCTGCAGACCGATGCAGTCCGCCGGGCTCTTGCCGAACGCCGGCGGATCCAGTCGACAAGAGCAGCATCCTCGCATGCCTTGTTGACGCCCCAGCCGCCTGCGACGATCAAGGTATCGATCTCGACGTCATCCTCAGGTAGCGGCGTGGTCGCAAGCGTCAAGCCTGAGGTCGTCCCGGTCTGTCGGCTCGTTGCAATAGTGATCGCATCGTAGGGCCTCGGCTGACCAGCTGCGAGGGCTGCCTCATTGGCGCTGGTGAAGACCTGCAGCGGCCCGGTTATGTCGAGCAGCTGGGCATTGTCGAAAGCGAGAATTTCGATGCGGCGCATGATTGGCTCAAAATGAGGGTACTTTGGCGAATTCGCCAAATAGTGATCGCATAAGTTCGTCGGCGTCAACCTTTGGAGATGAATATGACCATCCGCTTCGGCCTGCTCACCTTTCCCGGCGTTCAACAACTCGATCTCACAGGCCCTTATGAGATATTCGCCTCGACGGAAGGCGCGGAGGTCCACCTGATCTGGAAGGAGACCACGCCGATAGTTGCGTCAACGAAACTGCTGCTGCAGCCGACGGCGACTTTCGAGGATTGCCCTGGGCTCGACGTCATTTGCGTACCGGGCGGCGGCGGCGTCAACGCGTTGCTCGAAGACGAGGCTGTTTTGTCCTTCGTTCGCGCGCAGGCGGCGCAAGCACGTTTCGTCACCTCCGTCTGCACGGGCTCCCTCGTCCTCGGCGCGGCCGGCCTCCTCAAGGGCAAGAAGGCGACGACGCATTGGAATGCGCATGACTTTCTCGCTCGATTCGGCGCTATCCCGACTGGGGGCCGCATCGTTCAGGATGGCAATCTGATCACGGCAGGCGGGGTGACGGCCGGTATCGACTTCGGGCTGGCCGTTGTCGCAGCTCTATGCGGCCAGGAGGAAGCGGAGACGATACAGCTCTCGCTGGAATATGCGCCGGCGCCGCCGTTCCATTCGGGTACGCCGCAAGAGGCCACAGCCGAGGTGCTTGCCGAGGCGAAGCGGCGTCTTTCCGGCTCGAGAGCGGCGCGAGAAGCCATCCTTGCCCGCCTGAACTCCGACCGAACGTCAGCTGGCTAAGCATTGCGCGAGCAGGTCTGGCCTCCCGGTATTTGACCCGGAAGCCAGCGCCACCAATTGAACTGAGGAGCGAATAGTATTCCGTTAGGTGATATCCGGGGCTGAAGACAGACGAAGCTGTTGGCAGTTGCAACCGAACAGAGCAATATTGCCGGCAGTTTCCTCAGCAGAAAGGCTAATCGTGTGAATGGGCATCGATCATTTCTCTTCATGATCCCTTTCTTGACGAGGTTGATGGCAACGTTGGCGGTGACCTTCCCGCTGACGCTGCCGGGGTCACCCGCTCAGGCACTCGATTCCGCGCCGCCAACGAAAGCCTCGAACGACCAGATCGAGACATTGATCGCAACCCTGCGTCGGACCTATGATGGCGCACAGGATCTCCGCCAGCGGCGCGCCGCTTTCGAGAGGCTGATGGCTTCCACGCCGGATCCGACGCGTGTTCAGATCCGCCATGTCGATGTCAACGGGGTTGAGGCCGATCTGATCTGGCCGGCGCGGCTGCACCACCCGATCGGCCGGCGGGCGATGCTCTATCTCCATGGCGGCGGCTTCTATAGCGGCTCCTTGAGGACGCACCGGAATATTGCCGGCTCCCTTGCGAAGGCAGCGTCCGCCGATGTGCTGTTGATCGACTACCGTCTCACGCCGGAGCATGGTTTTCCCGCCCAGGTCGATGATGCGCTGGCCGCATACCGCTGGCTTCTCGCCTCGGGATATCGAGCGGAGAATATCGTGATCGCAGGCGAATCCGTGGGCGGAACCCTGGCGATCGAGGTTACTCTCAGGCAGCTTCGACTCAAGGGGCCATTGCCGGCGGCCGTGGTTGCGATGAGCCCGGTTACCGACTTCGCGGTGACAGGAGCCTCCATCACCGCGAATGCAGAAAACGATCCTTTCATGGGCAAGGCGGAATTGGACCTCATCAGCAAAAGCTATATCGGCGACAAATCCCCGGTTGATCCGGACAAGTCGCCTCTTTACGCCGATATGGCCGGCTTTCCGCCACTGCTGATGCAGGTCGGTTCGCGTGAGACGCTGCTGGACGATACATTGCGCCTGGAAGACCATGCGCGTCAGGCAGGGGTCGATGTCACGGCCGAAGTCTGGCCGGGCATGATCCACCAATGGCAGGTCTTCCCGTTCTGGATTGACGATGCGAAGAAGTCGAACGGAAGGGCGGCCGAATTCGCCATCGCGCATTTCGCGGACAAGCCTGCGCAATAGCCGTTGTCACCCGATACAATCAGCCAGGCATGTCCTCCAGAGTGAGCGCATCGCGTAGGACTTGGACCTGATGGTTCAGCGCTTCCAGCCGCTCAGGCGTCATGCCGGAACGTTGCATCAGGGTTTCGCCAAGGCAACTGCTTCGGGCAAGCAGGCTTCGGCCGGCGCCCGTGAGCCGGACATGGACCTGACGCTCGTCGATCGTGCTGCGTTTGCGTTCGAGGAGACCGGCTTGCTCCAGGCGCTTCACCGGCGGCGTGATGGTGCTGGATTCCAAGGCGAGGCGTTCGGCGATCGCGCCGATCGTCAGCCCATCCTTTTCGCCGAGGGCGCATAGAACGAGATACTGCGGATAGGTGATGCCCATCGAGTCCAGCATTGGCTTGTAGGTGCGGTTGATGGCGATGCTCGTCGCATAGAGCGAGAAGCAAAGCTGGTTGTCCAAAGGCAGGGGCATGGTTGTCTTCCAGTTGATGGTTCCGCTATTTATCACGAAATATGATATCGCGATAAGTTTTTTATGGACAGCAATTCGAATTGGCTTTACATAGATTGATGTCGCAATAATTAATCGTGCGATAAATAAATAATTGGAGATTGAAATGAGCAACTCGATCAATCAAGCTACCCGCCGGGGCGTCATGACGGCCGGATTAGGTCTGGCCGCCACGGCGGCTGTCATGCCCTTCGCTCAATCCGCACAAGCCTCTGCAAAAAAGCAGTCTTCGAAAGGTAAGGATACCACCATGAGCAGCAGCACGATTACGACCAAGGACGGAACCCGGATCTTCTACAAGGACTGGGGAACAGGCCAGCCGATCGTTTTCCATCACGGCTGGCCGCTGAGCGCCGACGACTGGGACGCGCAGATGCTGTTTTTCCTCGATAAGGGCTTCCGCGTCATTGCCCATGATCGCCGTGGCCACGGCCGTCCGAGCCAGACGGCGACCGGCAATGAGATGGATACCTATGCCGCCGACGTGGCGGCGCTGGCCGAGCATCTCGACCTGAAGGGCGCCATTCATGTCGGCCATTCGACCGGCGGCGGCGAGGTTGCTCGCTACGTGGCCCAATATGGCGGCCATGGCCGCGTCGCCAAGGCGGTGCTGATCGGCGCGGTGCCCCCGCTCATGCTCAGGACCGAGGCCAATCCGGGCGGCCTTCCGCTGGAGGTGTTCGATG
>DASWOH010000214.1:0-2829 GCA_036398815.1 Rhizobium sp.
ATCGTGCACAGGGCGTCGCCGGAATACGGCGAGTTGCTGCAAGCTCACTACGCCGGCGACGAACCGCTCGGCGCGCGCCAGATCGTCCGGCTGGATATCGACCTCGTCCAGACCTCCTGCGGCTTCGGCGTGCCGTTCTTCGCCTACAAGGGCGAAAGACCGAGCCTCGATCAGTGGGCGAAGGCCAAGGGGCCCGATGGCATCGAGGAATATCGGCGGGAAAAGAACGTCCGCAGCATGGACGGCCTGCCGACAGGTTTATTTGACGCCGAAAGCAACTAGCGCGTCTCAATCGAATCATCCCGCACCAATGGCGGGGGATTGTAACAACACTTACACAAATCTGACATCGGAGCTTCATGAAGCAGCGATAATGCGTTGCTTATACTTGGCGCATAGCCGCTCGAAATTCCGTTTCGAGGCAAGGCACTTGTGCCTATCCATAGTTAGCGACGCGACGTCAATGCTTGCTACGACCCCAGGTGGCGGCGAAAGGGAAAGCTTCATGTTCGAGCTCAAGAATGTCTCGCGCCGGTTCGGAAACAAGCTCGCTGTCGATTCCGTGACGTTGGACATTCCGCAAGGACAGATGGTCGGCGTCATCGGCCGCTCGGGCGCCGGCAAGTCCACGCTTTTGCGCATGATCAACCGCCTTGCCGACCCGAGTTCCGGCTCGATCCATTTCGCCGGCACCGAAGTTTCCAAGCTGAACGGCCGGGCGCTGCGCAATTGGCAGCGCGATTGCGCCATGATCTTCCAGCAGTTCAACCTGGTCCCGCGCCTCGACGTCCTGACCAATGTCATGCTCGGCCGCCTGAACCAGCGCTCGACCGTGCTGAGCCTGCTTTCCGTCTTCTCCCGCGAGGAGCGCATCGAGGCCATCGCGGCGCTGGAGCGCCTCGGCATCGAACAGACCGCGTTGCAGATGGCCGGCACGCTGTCGGGCGGCCAGCAGCAGCGCGTCGCCATTGCCCGTGCCCTGATGCAGCAGCCGAAGATGATGCTCGCCGACGAGCCGATCGCCTCGCTCGATCCGTTGAATGCCAAGATTGTCATGGACGCGCTGCGCGACATCAACGAGCGTGAGGGCATCACCGTCATCACCAATCTGCACACGCTGGATACAGCGCGCAACTATTGCGAACGCATCGTCGGCATGGCCGCCGGCCGCGTCGTCTTCGACGGGAAGCCGTCCGACCTGACGGCCGCGGCCGTCAAGGAAATCTACGGCACCGACAGGGATGGCGCCGGTGTCGACGAGACCATGACGTCGACCGCCATCAATCTTCCCGACTCTGCCGCGCAAGCCGCGGCAAACGCATCCGCCGGCCCGCAACCGCTGGCACTGGCCGGTCTCTGAGAGGGAGCCGGCCGCGATCGAGGGCCCGCGTCAAGGGCGCATTTCTTCCAGACTGAAAATATCCGGGGACACACCGGTTAACCAGGAGACGAACCCATGTTGAAGAAGACCCTTCTCGCAGCCACGGCGCTTCTCGCGCTTGCTGGCGGCGCTGCCGCTCAGGACCTCAAGGAATTCCGCGTCGGTATTCTCGGTGGCGAAAACGAAGCCGACCGCCTGCGCAACTATGCCTGCCTCTCCGACCACCTGAAAAAGGAATTCGGCTTCGAGAAGGTATCGCTGTTCCCGGCTGCCGACTATGACGGCGTTATCCAGGGCCTGCTCGGCGGCACGCTCGACTTCGCCGAACTCGGCGCTTCCGGCTATGCAGCCGTCGCCATCAAGGACCCGAAGGCCGTCACCCCGATCCTGACCACGCAGCAGGAAGACGGTTCGACCGGCTATTACTCGATCGGTCTCGCCCTGAAATCCTCCGGCATCAAGACCATCAAGGATGCCAAGGGCAAGAAGCTCGGCTACGCCGATCCGGACTCCACCTCGGGTTATCTCGTTCCGCTGACGCAGATCCCGAAGGACACGGGCATGCCGAACGACAAGTTCTTCGCCTCGACCCAGTTCAACGGCGGCCACGAGAACAACCTGCTCGCCGCCTATGACGGCAAGGTCGACGTTGCCGTGGACGATTCCTCCGGCCTCGGCGATTTCAAGGACGGCTACACCTCCGGCACCTTCCGCAAGGAAGTCGACAAGGGCGCTGTCGATCCGAACAAGCTCGTCGAAGTCTGGCGTTCGCCGCTGATCCCGAACGGCCCGCTCGTCGTTCGCAACGCACTCGGCGCCGAATGGCAGACCAAGCTCAGCGACTTCTTCCTGAAGCTCCCGAGCGCCGACCCCAAGTGCTTCGCAGCGCTCGAAGGCGGCGACTTCAAGGGCTACGTCAAGGTCACCCCGGATTTCTACAACGCCGTTATCGACGTTCGTAAGGCTGCCATCGGCGGCTGATCTTCAGCCCGATTGCGGGGCGGCCGGCAACGGCCGCCTCTTTGCTATTTTTCAAGGCGGTATTTTTCATGACGATTGCCGATGCCCAGCCACAGATGCAGAGCGTTCCCCAGAGCGCCAAGGAGATCGGCGACGCCTGGAGCAGGATGGTAGCCCGCCGCCGCCTTTATACCGGGCTCGGCCTCGCGATCCTCATCTTCGCCTTCGTCAGCTCCGTCCGCTTCGCCGACGAGAGCAATGCCGGCCACTTCTTCGACCGCCTGCCGCACCTCTTCGACTTCTTGAGCTGGCTGATCCCCAAGGATTGGGCCGACGTCTATCGCGCGCTCTTCGATCTTCCAAGCCCGAACGGCGCGAACGGCGTCGGCGGCGAAGAGTTCAATTTCCCGCTCGGGCGCGTCTATGTCTGTGGCGATTTCTATATTCCCGAATATTTCGAGCTGATGATCATCACGATCAACGTGGCG
>DASWOH010000215.1:0-6223 GCA_036398815.1 Rhizobium sp.
GTCGGCTTCTCCGGACAGCCGATCCCATACTGCCCCGATTACCCCACCGCGCAGAGCCAGAAGTTCAGGCTGCGGTATCGCCCATCATCTTCGTGGTCGATGACGACAGCCACGTCCGCGATGGGCTGCGCAGCTTGCTCGAGGCAGATGGGCGGGTCGTCGAGACCTTCGCGACGTGCGAGGCCTTTATCGAAGCCTACCGTCCCGATCGTGAGGGCTGCCTGCTGATCGATGCCAACATTCCGGGCATGAGCGGCGTCGAATTGCTGCAATGGCTTCGCCAACGGAAGTCCGGCATGCTCTCCATCATGATCACTGGGGCTAGTGACATATCGATGGCGGTAAACGCCATGAAGTCCGGGGCATCCGACTTCGTCGAAAAGCCCGTCGATCGCGGCGAGTTGCTCGCCAGTGTGGAGCGCGCCCTCGATCAATCCCGGGACGCAACCAAGTTGGCGGCATGGCGCAGCAGCGCAACGGATCATGTTGCATCGCTCACCACGCGCCAGCGTCAGATCATGGATCTCGTCCTCGCCGGACATCCCAGCAAGAACATTGCCGCGGACCTGGGGTTAAGCCAACGAACCGTGGAGAACCATCGGGCGGCGATCATGAAGAAAACCGGTACCAGATCGCTTCCGGCTTTGGCCAGGCTGGCGCTGGCGGCCGTGCCGAGCGAGGCTGCTGACGCTTAACTGAATTCCGGAAGAGCTTTCCGCGAGTCCCTGGTCGCGCCTGGCAGTACGACCCTCTTATGCCGTATTCAATTATGCGGCGGAGGTCTTGGCTCGGATGGATCATGTTGCTGATCCCGTCGGGATCGTCGAGACAGGCCGTATCGGGTTGGTGTTGCCAAGATCATGCTGGGCTTCGGCTGCAAGGTCTTGGCCTACGATCTCAAGCCCGATCCCGAATGCGAAGGGCTGGGGATTGTTTACACGCCGTTGGATAATCTGCTCGCCGCGTCCGACGTTGTGACGCTGCACTGTGCTCTTACACCGTCCACCCATCATCTCATCGGCGCTGCCGCGATCAGCCGCATGAAGCGGGGGGCAATGCTGATCAATACGAGCCGCGGCGGCATCATTGATACGCAGGCTGTCATAGACGGCCTAAAAGCGGGTTCGATCGGGCATCTCGGCCTCGACGTATACGAAGAGGAAGGCGATCTGTTCTTTGAAGACATGTCCGATCAGGTGATCCGCGATGATGTCTTCGAGCGCCTGCTGACATTCCCCAATGTGCTCGTCACCGGCCATCAGGGTTTTTTCACGACGGAGGCGCTGGCGGCGATCGCTCAAACGACGATGGAGAACATTTCCGCCTTCGAGGACACAGGCCACGCCCTCCACGAGATCAGCTAGTTCATTCATCGATGACTGGCGCTGAGTAGTTTCCGAACCTGCTGCTCCAGCCTCAAATCGGTTACAGTTGTCTTGATTGAAATTCAGGCCGTGAGGCAAGCAACAAAAGGCCAGGCATATGGGAATGATATTGCTGATCGTAGTTCTGCTTCTGGTATTCGGCGGAGGCGGTAGCTATTACGGCTACAATCGCTACGGAGGCCGGGGGCTTGGCGGGGTGCTGGGTATTCTGCTGATCGTCATTGTTGTCCTTTGGCTCATGGGCGGGATTGGCGGACTGGATTTCGGCAGGGTGTGATCCTCGGCCCGAAGGGTCGAACGCAGCCTTTGGCCCAATGGCCCAAGGGCCGGCTGTCCAGGGACGCAGGCGGTCAGAGACAAAGATTGCCTCATGACCCCTCCGGTAGATTCCGGCAAACCAGACGAGATTTTCCGATATGGCAATTGCATTCCCAAACAGCGCCAGAAGCTACGACGAAGCGGCGCAACGCGTCCGTTTCCTCGGCCACGATGGCATGTTCGAGATTCGGTTTCTGCTCGATATCGACGTGCTGGCAAACGGGTCGTCGCCGTCCCGAGCGTCGGAAAGCGACTATCTGGACGCGTTTGACCGGCTTCGAACAAAAATCCTCGACGTGGCAAAGCGCGTCTACACCTCCAGGCGAAAGAACCCGATCATTCTGAAGCTGGCGGATTTCCGATAATTCCGCCGGCCGATCGGAGTTGCCGGCCTGTTCCTGTTTTGCCCTGATCAACGGAGGGTAGCGTTCAGAGAACAGGCGATAAGGGCCTTCGCAGGCCAGTGGTAACGGAGAAATACTGTGACGAAGATGTCAGCGACTACCGAATGCTATAAGGCCGGCGCCAAAGCATGCGTTGACGGGCACCATGGCGCAACCAACCCCCATCCGCCCGAAAGCGCACAAGCGGGGATGTGGGATGCCGGTTATCTCGATCGGCAGAAACTGCATGCCTACCGGGACGCTGACCTGTCTCGAAAACGTGCGATGCGACATCTTGACCGCGTCGGCCCGGTACATGCGTCAGACGACGCATGATGGTCTTTTCTTTCCACCCGACGAGCTTTGAGGACCCATCCGCCGTCGCTGCCACCTGCGCCGCGATCCGCTGTCTGCTGGCCTATGCTGACGGACTGGATGGCAGCGAGATCGACGTTGTGGCCGATGGCGGCGCCATCGTTCTGGAGGGGTTCGTACCCTCGCGAAAGGCAGGTGTTGCCGCAGTCGACATTGCGGCAAGCTTTGCCTCCAAACGGGTCGTCAGCAATCTGATCATTCGCGAGCGGGCATGCCAACGGAAGCGGCTGGTTGATGACCTGATATTCGCCGAAGCGATCTAACCCGGGTAAGCCGGATCCCAATCTTTCTGGATCGGCCAGATCAAAGACCGGTCTCACCCCCAAAGGAAATGTCATGAAGACCGTCATTCTTATCGCTGCTGCCTGCGCTCTCGCCATTGCCACCAGTGCACACGCCGAAACGTCGCCGCATCCCAAGAAACGTCCGCAGCAGCACGAGGCGGCCCTCGCCAAGAAAGAACGGCTGGGTACTTTGTCCTGCGACGTTGCCGGGGGCGTCGGAATGCTGATCGGCTCCAGCAAGGCAGTCGATTGCGAGTTTATCCGCAGTTCCGGCAGACCGGAACACTACAGAGGTTCGATCGGCAAGCTCGGTATCGACATCGGTATCACCAACAAGTCCTATCTGCGATGGATCGTCTATAGCGTTGCGGCCAACCGGACGGGCGAGGGCGCTCTTGCCGGCAGCTATGTCGGCGCTACCGCAGGTGCCTCGGTGGGGCTTGGATTGGGCGCCAATGCTCTCGTCGGCGGCAATTCGAAGAATTTTGGCCTTCAGCCGCTGAGCGCTGAAGCCGGCACGGGACTGAATATCGCCGCGGGCGTCGCCAGGCTCGAACTGCACCGGACAAAATAAGCACGTCAGCGGCACGATGTCCCATATGCTATTCGGAATGTTAAGGGGCAGTGCACCGATACGCGCTGATGTCGTAGAAGAGGTTGCGCAATCAGGCGCGACCTCATTCAGGATGAAACGTGATGAATGTCCGACCGGACACGCCTGGCTCCATTGATGCGGCCTACTGGTCGCGGTCATCGTCCGCGCTTATCAACGAACTGCATTCCACTGAAAAAGGCCTTTCGGCGCAGGAAGCGAGCACACGGCTTCTGAACGCTGGTGGAAATACGTTGAGTGCGCAGGGTACGACTACACCGCTGAAGCTGTTCCTCGGCCAGTTTCGCAGCCCGCTGGTGCTTATCCTGGTATTCGCAGCCGTGGTGTCGGCGATCGTCGGCGAAGGGCACGAGGCGATCATCATCGGCGTGATCGTGCTTGCCAGCTGCAGCTTGAGTTTCAGCCAGGAATTCAGCGCCTCGAAAGCTATGGAGACGCTGAAGAAGCGGATCACCAGCAAGGCAACGGTCTTGCGCAATGGTGCTGAGGTCAGCGTTGCAACCGCTGAGATCGTACCGGGTGATATCGTCAAGCTTTCGGCCGGCAGCCTGGTGCCTGCCGACGGTGTCATTGTCGACGCGCGTGACTTCAATGTCAGCGAAGCGACCCTGACCGGCGAAACCTTTCCCGTCGTCAAATCCGCAGGCGTGGTGGATGCGAATGCTGGCCTTTCGCAGCGGACCAACGCCGTCTTCACCGGCACGTCGGTGCGCAGCGGCACGGCAACCGTTCTTGTCGTCAAGACAGGCAGCCAGACGGAGTTCGCGGGCATCGCCGCCGCCATCCAGCGCAAGACACCGGAAACCGAGTTCGCCGCGGGCATCCGCCGTTTCGGTTATCTGATGACGCAGATCATGCTGGTGATCGTCGTGCTGGTATTCGTTGCCAATCTACTGCTGCACCGACCTTTGATCGACTCGCTGCTTTTCTCGCTGGCATTGGCTGTGGGTCTAACGCCGGAGCTTTTGCCTGCGATTATCAGTGTGACGCTGTCGCGCGGCGCCCGGACGCTCGCGGCAAACGGCGTGATCGTCAGGCGTCTCGACGCCATCGAGAATCTCGGTAGCATGGATATTCTGTGCACCGACAAGACCGGCACGCTGACGGAAGGCGTCATTCATCTTGACGGTTGCTTTGATGTCGAAGGCGCGCAGTCGACCGACGTGCTCTTGTGGGCACGCCTGAATGCCGTACTGCAGACTGGCCTGAAGAATCCGCTCGATGAGGCTATCGCAGCGGCGAAGACGGATAGCGGTGATCTCTCCGGCTATTCGAAGATCGACGAGATTCCCTACGACTTCGTGCGTAAATCGCTGACGGTCATCGTCCGAAGCACTGGTTCGGATCAGCAGGACCTGATGATCTGCAAAGGGGCGGTTCAGAACGTCATCGCCGCGTGTTCCACTGTGTGGTCAGCATCGGGAAAGCAGCCACTCGATGATGCCGCTCGCCAGAAAATAGATGACAGATTCCAGGCATGGAGTTCACAAGGGTACCGCGTCCTGGCTCTGGCCATTCGTCGTTTTGACAGGCAATCTTCCTATGGTCGGTCCGACGAGGTGGGTCTTGCCTTTGCCGGGTTCCTGCTTTTTCTTGATCCGCCAAAAGCCGGTATAGCCGAAACCCTGACGGCGCTTGCCGGGCGCGGCGTCGGCATCAAGGTGATCACCGGCGACAACCGTTACGTTGCCCAGCACCTCGCCTCGGCCGTCGGGTTGAAGCCCCGGGGCATGGTCACCGGCGAAGACCTGTCGCACATGACCAAGGAAGCACTGTTCGGCATTGCTGCCAAAACCGATCTCTTTGTCGAGATCGATCCGAACCAGAAGGAGCGGATCATCGCCGCCTTGCGTCAGCGGGGACATGCAGTGGGCTATCTCGGCGACGGCATCAACGATGCGCCGGCTCTTCACACGGCGGATATCGGCATATCGGTCGACAGCGCGGTCGATGTGGCACGCGAGGCCGCCGACATGATCTTGCTCAAGCAGGATCTCGCAGTGTTGCTGACCGGTATCGATGATAGCCGAAAGACCTTCGCCAACACGATGAAATATATCTCCATCACCACCAGCGCCAGTTTCGGCAATATGATCAGCATGGCCTTTGCCTCGCTGTTCCTGCCCTTCCTGCCGTTGCTGGCCAAGCAGATCCTGCTGAACAACTTTCTTTCTGACCTTCCGTCGCTGGCAATTGCCTCCGACAATGTCGATGAGGATCAGACGCAGGCGCCGAAGCACTGGGACATCGGCTATATCCGCCGCTTCATGATCACCTTCGGGCTCGTCAGCACGGTCTTCGATTTCCTCACCTTCGGCTTTCTTCTCTATGTCGCCCATGCAACCGAGGAAGCTTTCCAGACAGGGTGGTTCGTGGAATCGCTGATTACCGAACTCGCCATCGTCTTCGTCATCCGAACACGCAAGGAATTCTGGCGCAGCAGGCCAGGGATCCTGCTTGCGTGGCTCAGCCTTGCCACTTTCCTATTGGCTGTCGCAATTCCGTACCTTCCATTCGCCGGATGGTTCAATTTTATCGCCTTGCCGCCCTTCGTCATGGCGGGCGTTCTTGTCATCACGGTGCTTTATTTGCTTGCATCCGAAGCGACAAAACGGTGGTTCTTCGCAACTGAGAACAAACGCCCGGTCATGGCGCTCAAGAGGTCTGGATAAGGCCGATCGCTTCTTACTGTTCGCGGGCCCTGGCGAGACCGTGCATTCCACACCGAAAAAGGAAATATCTATGATGCTACCTCAAGGCACCGTGATTGCGGTCTCTGATGGCCAAAAGCTCAGCCTGTATCGTAATGTTGCCAATGAGCCCGATCTCGAACTTTCTGCGCTGCCTGATGCCGCTGTGGATGGC
>DASWOH010000216.1:0-111278 GCA_036398815.1 Rhizobium sp.
ATCATCGGAACAGACGCGCGAGCCGCGCATTCGGCTCGGCATGGTGGGCGGAGGCGCGGGTGCCTTTGTCGGCGCGGTGCAGCGCATCGCTGCGCGCATTGACGACCAGTTCGATCTTGTCGCCGGCGCGCTGTCGTCCTCGCCGGAAAAGGCAGCCGCCTCCGGCCGCGATCTCGGTCTCGATCCGTCCCGTACCTATGCCAGCTATCGCGACATGGCGATCCGCGAGGCCAAGCTGAAGAACGGCATCGAGGCGGTATCGATCGTCACGCCGAACCATGTGCACTATGACGCCGCCAAGGAATTCCTGAAGCGCGGCATCCATGTCATCTGCGACAAGCCGCTGACCTCCAATCTCGCCGACGCCAGGAAGCTGAAAAAGGTGGCGGACGAGAGCGGCGCTCTCTTTATCCTGACGCACAACTACACCGGCTATCCGATGATCCGGCAGGCGCGCGAGATGATCGCCAATGGCGAGCTCGGCGATATCCGCATCGTGCAGGCGGAATATCCACAGGACTGGCTGACGGAGAATATCGAGCAGTCGGGCCAGAAGCAGGCGGCCTGGCGCACCGACCCGTCGCAATCCGGTGCGGGCGGTTCCACCGGAGATATCGGCACGCATGCCTATAATCTCGCCTCCTTTGTCACCGGACTGGAGCTTGACAGCCTCGCCGCCGATCTCGACAGCTTCGTCGAAGGCCGCCGTCTCGACGACAACGCCCATGTGCTGTTGCGCTTCAAGGCGAAGGGCTCGGAAAAGCCGGCCAAGGGCATGCTCTGGTGCAGCCAGGTGGCGCCGGGTCATGAGAACGGACTGAAGCTCAGGGTCTATGGCACCAAGGGCGGCATCGAATGGACGCAGGCCGATCCGAACTATCTCTGGTACACACCGTTCGGTGAACAGAAGCGGCTGATCACCCGCAATGGCGCTGGTTCGGGTGCCGCCGCCGCCCGTGTCTCGCGCATCCCGTCCGGCCATCCGGAAGGCTATCTCGAAGCGTTTGCGACGATCTATACCGAAGCCGCACGCGCCATCAACGCCGCCAAGAAGGGCGTGGCGGTCGATCCGGCCGTGATCTATCCGACCGTCGATGACGGCGTGAAGGGTGTCGCTTTCGTCGAGGCCTGTGTGGCGTCTTCGAAGCGCAACGGTGCCTGGGTCAAGGTCTGAGACCGAGACATTCCGAGGCGGCGCGGGCCGCCGCCTCGGAGCCGGTTTTTGCTCAGGCAGCTATCGCTTGCTGCGGGTACCGGAAGCTTGTAGCCGGCTCAATTTCAACGTCTGCAACGTTGCAGTTTTTCTCTGGCCAAGCCTGTACTTTGCCATTCGGCTTGGCTAAACCGCCGTCAACGAAGCCACAACAGACGGGATTTTCACCATGATCGATCCGAAGCTTCTTGCAGGCCGCTTTCCCGGCGATTTCACCTTCGGCGTTGCCACCGCCGCCTTCCAGATCGAAGGCGCCACCAAGGCGGATGGCCGCAAGCCGTCGATCTGGGATGCCTTTGCCAACATGCCGGGCCGCGTCTATCACCGCGACAACGGCGATGTCGCTTGCGATCACTACAATCGGCTCGAGCAGGATCTCGACCTGATCAAGGATATGGGCGTCGAGGCCTATCGCTTCTCGATCGCTTGGCCGCGTATCATTCCCGACGGCACAGGCCCGGTGAACGAAGCCGGCCTCGATTTCTATGATCGTCTCGTCGATGGCTGCAAGGCGCGCGGCATCAAGACCTTCGCGACGCTCTATCACTGGGATCTGCCGCTGACGCTCGCCGGCGACGGCGGCTGGACGGCGCGCTCGACGGCCCATGCCTTTCAGCGTTATGCGAAGACCGTCATGGCGCGCCTTGGCGACCGTCTCGATTCCGTCGCCACCTTCAACGAACCCTGGTGCATCGTCTGGCTGAGCCATCTCTACGGCATCCATGCGCCGGGCGAACGCAACATGCAGGCGGCGCTTTACGCCATGCACTACATGAACCTCGCGCACG
This sequence comes from Rhizobium sp., assembly GCA_036398815.1. Lineage (GTDB taxonomy): Bacteria > Pseudomonadota > Alphaproteobacteria > Rhizobiales > Rhizobiaceae > Rhizobium. The sequence goes on from DASWOH010000216.1 coordinate 2,002, forward strand.
GTCTTGCCGTCGAGGCGATCCGTGCCGAAGCGCCGAAGGTGCCGGTCGGCATCGTCCTCAACGCCGCCTCGATCCTTCCGGGCTCCGATAGTGTCGAGGACAAGGCCGCCGTCGAGCGCGCCCATCAATTCCACAACGGCGCCTTCTTCGATCCGATTTTCAAGGGAGAGTACCCGAAGGAGTTCGTCGAGGCGCTTGGCGATCGTATGCCCAAGGTCAAGGATGGCGATCTCAAGACCATCAACCAGAAACTCGATTGGTGGGGCCTGAACTATTATATGCCGATGCGCGTCTCCGATGACGCTTCCAAGAGCGGCGATTTTCCCTGGACGAAGGAAGCGCCGCCTGTCAGCGACGTGAAGACCGATATCGGCTGGGAAATCTATGCGCCGGGCCTGAAGCACGTCGTCGAGGATCTTAACAAGCGCTACGAACTGCCGGAGTGCTACATCACCGAGAACGGTGCCTGCTACAATATGGGGATCGTCAACGGCGAGATCGATGACCAGCCGCGCCTCGACTACTATGTCGAGCATCTCGGTGTCGTCGCCGATCTCATCAAGGACGGCTATCCGATGCGCGGCTATTTCGCCTGGAGCCTGATGGACAATTTCGAATGGGCGGAAGGCTATCGCATGCGCTTCGGCCTCGTGCATGTCGATTACGAGACGCAGGTACGTACGGTGAAGAAGAGTGGCAAGTGGTATAGCGAACTTGCCGCTCAGTTCCCGAAAGGGAACCACAAGGCGGATTGATGCCACATCACCTCCCCATCAAGGAGAGGGTGGTTATCGCCCGAATCGGCGCTTCGGATTAAAGATCCTTATGGCCAAACCGTTCTCCATCTATGCCCTCTGCGGCAGCTTACGGCAGACCTCGACCAGCCGCAGTCTGCTAGAGGCTTTGCGTGCGGCGTCGCCCGATGGCGTTTCCGTCGAGATTTGCGATTTGATCGGCAAATTGCCGATCTTCAATCCGGATGACGAGGGCGACAGGACACCTGCCATTGTCGCAGCTTTTGCGGAGAAGATCCGCGATGCCGACGGGCTGATTGTCTCCTGCCCGGAATATGCCCATGGCATTCCTGGCGGGTTCAAGAATGCCCTGGATTGGCTGGTGTCGCGCGATGAGGTGCCGTTCAAGCCGCTGATGTTCGCGCATGCCTCGCATCGCGGCGATCTCGTGCTGGCGCAGCTGACAGATGTGCTGCAAACCATGTCGCTCCGCATCGTGCCGGAAGGTTTTTTGCGCGTGCCGCTCGCCGGCAAGAGCGATGAGGCGCAGGCGGTGATGCTTACGGAGGCGCAAGAAAGCGGCGCGCTGAGGGCTGCTCTCGATCGTTTTGCGCAGGCGATCCTTGCGGCTGCTTGACCGACCACCATGGCGATAAAAATACAACCTTTTCCTGTAAGAATCATAGGCTCGCTTTAACCGTTTCTTGAAGACCTGACGGCAGACTTCGCCGCTCAAGGAGAAGCGCATTGGGAGCAGTTTTCAGGTCATTCCGGCGAAATACGCAGCTCGGTCGTCATTCCATCGTGACGGCCGTTTTGTTTTCGTTCGCCTTGGTCGTCACCGTGGTGACGCTGATGGTGCTGACGGCGATCGGCCGGGTCGCGGATTATTCCAATAAATTGGACGACGAACGCTCGTGGGAAACCACAGCGGGAGCATTGAAGACCTTCGAAGGCCAGCTCGACGCGACGCTGCATGACTATGCGGCGCGGGACGCTGCCGCCGAACATGCCTATGCGGATGACGGCCGGGAATGGATCGTCGATAATTATGGCGAAATGACCGCCGATGGCACCCTGTTCGATACGGCGCTGGTGGTTGACGACGACAACTTGCCGATCATTGCCTATCGGGACGGCAAGCCGATGGCTGAGGCGGCGGGGGATTTCTTCGATGCCTCGATCTGGGCTCTCGTCGATCAGGTGCGCAAGACGCGGGTAACCAGCGAGCCGGAGGCGAGCGGCTATGTGACGACCGCCAGGGGCATCGCCGCCGTTGGCGTGGCGACGATCCGCGAGACATCCGGCCGCATCCCCGTGCCGGAAGGTAAGCGCCGCTACCTGATCTTCGCCCGGCATCTCGATGCCGCCAAGCTCAAGATGCTCTCCAATACCTATATCATCAGCGGGCTGAGGCTGGTGCCGCCGGACACCCGCGCGCGCTACGCCGTTTCGATCGTCGATCCGCTCGGCAAGCCGCTCGGACGGCTGGTCTGGAACTCGCGCGGACCCGGCGATATGAGCTACCAGCAAGCCCGTCCGCTGGTGCTCGGCGCTCTCGGTCTCGTCGGCATGTTCTTCCTGGTGCTGCTGATCCTCGGATCGCTGGCGGGCCGCCGGCTGCGGGCGGAGGAGGCGATGGCGCGACAGGGCTCCCTGTGCGACCGTCTGAGCGGCCTTCTCAATCGCGAAGGGCTGCGCCTCGATGTCGATCGGCTGGTGGAAAGCGCCCGCGCCGACGGCAGCAATGTCCTTCTGCTCTATCTCGACCTCGACGGCTTCAAGGAAATCAACGATGCCTACGGCCACGGCACGGGCGACCAGCTGATCCGCTCCGTCGCTGCCGGGCTCAGCGTGCTGATCCCGCCGAACGCGATACTGGCGCGGCTCGGCGGCGATGAATTCGCCGTCGCCTTTCCATCCAAGGAGCTGAACCACGCACCGGCGTTGCAGCTTGCCGAACAGGTGCTGGATTTCTTTTCCGAACCTCTGGAGATCGGCCGTCGCGTCATCGTGGTTGGCGCCAGCATCGGTATTGCCAGCTCGCCGGAGGGCCGGATCGACCGCGAGGAACTGGTGCGCCGCGCCGACCTCGCCATGTACAAGGCCAAGGAGGCCGGCCGCGCCCGCATGATCTGCTACGAGACGGCCATGGATGCCGATCGCGAGGAGCGCAATGCGCTGGAGCTCGATCTGCGCAATGCCATCGACGGGCAAGAGCTGACGGTTGCCTATCAGCCGCTGGTCGATGCGGTGAGCCATGAGATCACCGGCGTCGAGGCGCTGGTTCGCTGGAACAGGCCGGGTCACGGGCCGGTTTCGCCGGACGCTTTCATTCCCATTGCCGAAACCAGCGGCCTGATCGAGGCGCTGGGGCTGCTCGTTCTGCGCAAGGCCTGCGCGGCGGCGCGGCAATGGCCGGATCTGCGGATCGCCGTCAATGTCTCGCCGGGGCAATTCCGCAACCCCGCCTTCGCCGACTATGTGCGACACGTCCTCAAGGATGCCGAGATCGAAGCCGAACGTGTCACGCTGGAAATCACCGAGGGCTACATGATCCAGAATCCCGAGCGCACCCGCCAGTCGATCGAGCGGTTGAAGAGGCTCGGGGTCAAGGTGGCGCTGGATGACTTCGGCTCCGGTTTCTCCTCGATCGGCTATCTCCGCCAATTCGGTTTCGACCGCATCAAGATCGACCGGTCGCTGACCATGGATGTGCTGACGGACAGTCGCGCCCGCGACATGTTGCAGGCGACGGTGGCGCTGGCGCGATCGCTCGACCTGCCGGTGACGGCGGAAGGCATCGAGACGGAAGAGCAGGGGACGGCGTTGAAGCTCTTCGGCTGCGATGAGCTGCAGGGCTATTTCTTCGGCAAGCCGATGCCGGAAGCCGAAATCAGCAGGCGGTTGACAGCGCAAATGGCCCGGATTCCGGACGACGAACGCGACGCCGCCGCCTAGAACGCCTCAGCTTTTCGCGGAATTGCTCCGTCGTTTTATTTTTCGCGTTCCGAACGGAAAGTCGCTTCGCACTTTTCACGGCACTGCTCGGAAATCAGCCGCCGATATGCTCGTGGCCGCGCTTGCGGGCAAGGGCGATCTGGCGCTGCCGCTCGCGGTAGCGTTCGCGGTCTTCTTCAGTGCGCTCGTGATAGCAATGGCTGCAGGAGACGCCGGCTTCATAGAAGGGCGACGTGATTTCTTCCGCGGTGATCGGCTGGCGGCAGGCATGGCAGAGCTTGTGATTGCCTTCCTTCAGGCCATGTTCGACGGAGACGCGCTCGTCGAAGACGAAGCAGGCGCCTTCCCACAGGCTTTCCTCGGCCGGCACTTCCTCGAGATATTTGAGGATGCCGCCCTTCAGATGAAAGACCTCGTCGAAACCCTGTTCCTTCATGAAGGCGGTCGCCTTCTCGCAGCGGATGCCGCCGGTGCAATACATGGCGATCTTCGGCTTGTTGTGCAGGCCTTCGTTCTGGCGCACCCATTCCGGAAACTCGCGGAAGGTCTTGGTCTTCGGATCGACCGCGCCCTTGAACAGGCCGATCGCCGTCTCGTAGTCGTTGCGCGTGTCGATGACGATGGTATCGGGGTCGGAGATCAGTGCATTCCAGTCCTTGGGCGCGACATAGGTGCCGACGACCTTGGTGGGGTCGATATTCTCGACGCCCATGGTGACGATCTCTTTCTTCAGCTTCACCTTCATGCGCACGAACGGCATTTTCGATGCCCGGCTTTCCTTATGCTCCAGGCCGGCAAATTCCGGCTGGGCACGCAGGAAGGAAAGCACCGCGCCGATGCCCGCATCCGTGCCGGCGATGGTGCCGTTGATGCCTTCATGGGCGAGCAGCAGCGTCCCCTTGACGCCGTTTGCCTCGCAGAGCGCAAGCAGCGGCTCCCGCAGGCTTTCAAAGCGGGGGATGGAAACGAAATGATAAAGGGCGGCAACCAGAAACGCGCCGCCTGCCTTATGCTGTGAGGTCGAAAAGATGTCCGTCATGTCGCGGAAATACAATTTTGCGCGCCGACAGGCAATTGGGATTCGTATTTTGACGTAGCAGCGCTGGGGCCGCCTCGTCCTTCGAGGCTCCGCCTTCGGCTGCGCACCTCAGGATGAGGCGGAGTTGCCATCGTCATCGCGGTAACGATTTTCCCCGCACCGGATGGACGTCAAGAGAGCGATTGGCGCAAAAGATCCGCCCTCATGCTGAGGAGGCCCGCAGGGCCGTCTCGAAGCACGGGGACGGGTGAAGGCCCCAACACCGTGCCACGCCTCAATCTCCCGCCTCCAGCCAAAGCCGTTTGATCGTCCGCGCCTCGCGCTCCGGCTCGTCGGCGAAGACCCAGCGGGCTTTGGCAAGCGCTTCCTGCCGGGCGGTTTGCTGGCGGGAGATGATCGCTTCCAGCAGGCGGGCGCGGTCGTCGCTGCCGTCGAAGAGATGCGGCTCGCGGTCTGTGACTTCCGAAAGCATCGACAGGTCGAGGTAACGGCCGAGCACGTCGACTAGGGCCTTGGCTTCGAGTTCCTTCGCATGCATGGCCGCCGGCCAGATGTCACGCAGCAGCGCATGATGCATCCAGCAATCCTGGCTGCGCTTGCGCAGGTCATGGAACTGGTCGGCATGGCCCTCTGTGTGGCATTTGGAAAGCGCCTCCTTCGCCTTGCGGCCGGTCCTGCGCCAGCTCTTTTGAAAGAGGCGGGCGGTTTCGCGCCGGCCGCTCTCGAAGGAAACGGCCTTTAGCGCCTCCAGCGCATCGCGGCAGGTGGCGATGGCCTCCTTCGCCTTGTCCTCCAGATCGGTTTTTGCCGTGGGCAAGCGGTCGCGCCGGGCCGTGAGCACGTTCGTGATGCGGGCAAGCGCTTTGGCCTCGTCCTTCGATGTCGCCGTTTCGTACAGATAGCGGCTGGCCTCTATGAGGGCGGTGGCATCGCGAACGCCAGATAACGCCCCGGCCATCTCCCGCAACCTGTCGTTTTCCTGCCGCTGGAATTCCGGTGCGCGCCGGGTAACGAGCCGGTAGAGCGCGCGCACGCGCTTGATATGCTTGCGCGCCCGATGCACCGCCTCATGCAATCCCTCCGGCCGATCGGTCAGGGTCGCGATCGCCTTGCCGAGTTGTTGCGCGGCGGCGGCATGGACTTCGTCATCGAGGGCCTTGTCAGGCCGTATGCGATAACTCATCGTATTCCTGTTCGAGCTGCGTTGCGAGCGCCTGGTTGGAGTAGCGATATTCGCCGGTCACCTCGCGGCCGACCCAATCCGGCAGTTCCGGATCGTCGCTTTCGTTCTCCAGTTCGACCTCAGCGACCACCAGGCCGCTATGCGCGCCGCGAAAGACGTCGACTTCCCAGACGAAACCCTTGTAGGGCACCTTGTAGCGGATCTTGTCGATGGCGAGCCCGATGGCGTTGCCGAGCAGTTCCTCGGCATCGGCGACAGGAATCTCATATTCGAACTCGTCACGCGTCATCGCCTTGCCGATCTTCATCGTCAAGGTCGCGATGATGCCGTTCGTCAGCCGTACGCGCACCGAGCGATCGTCCATGACGGCGACATAGGCCTGCCGCAGGATGAGTTTCTCGGAAGCAAGCTCGCGCCAATGATCGCCGCGGACCAGAAACTTTCGCTCGATCTCTTTTGCCATGTGCTGGACATGCTCCGTCAGCGTCATATCTGAATAGACTAACGGAAGTTTTCGGGATTTCCTACCCATCGCATTCAAACTCAGCTTTTGTCTCGACAAGGACCCTCGGGAGGGCTATTCGAGGACCGGATTTCAATCGTTTTAAGGGAGCGCGCCGACCATGGGCGAGAAAACCGAAAAGCTTCTTTCCATCCTGAAACTGCAGCCCGTCGTTCCCGTCCTCGTCGTCGAGGATGCGAAATCGGCGGTGCCGCTCGCCCGCGCGCTTGTCGCCGGCGGCCTGAAGGCTATCGAGATCACGCTGCGCACTGCGGGCGCGCTCGATGCCATCCGCGCTGTCGCCGAGGAAGTCGAAGGCGCCGAGGTCGGTGCCGGCACGATCCTCAACGTCGCGCAGTGGGATGCCGCCGTCGAGGCCGGTTCCAAGTTCATCGTCAGCCCCGGCACGACGCAGGAGCTGCTGGACATTGCCCGCACCTCCGACGTGCCGCTGCTGCCGGGTGCGGCAACCGCGAGCGAGGTCATGGCGCTGCGGGAAGAGGGCTACAAGGTCCTGAAGTTCTTCCCGGCCGAGCAGGCCGGTGGCGCCGCCTATCTCAAGGCGTTGTCCTCGCCGCTCGCCGGCACGCTGTTCTGCCCGACCGGCGGCATATCGCTGAAGAACGCCCTTGATTACCTGTCGCTGCCGAACGTCATCTGCGTCGGCGGCTCCTGGGTCGCGCCGAAGGAGCTGGTCGCCGCCGGCGATTGGGCCGGGATCACCAAGCTCGCTGCCGAGGCGGCCGCGCTGAAGGGCTGAGCTCCAAAAAAGACCGATCGAAGGGCGTGCATGGGTTCCATGCGCGCCCTTTTTGCACTCTATGGATTTGTATTTGCGGTCGCACTTCCTATCTCACTCTGGCCATCACAATGACGGAGGACCACCCATATGATCGATGCCCGCAAGCTTCTGGACCAATTTCTGGGGTCGCAGGTTCCGGGACTGCAAGGAAGCGTGAAAGACAAGGCGACGCAGGCCATCAATCTCGCCAGGGACAATCCGATGGCGACCAGCGCCATCGCCGGCGTGCTGCTCGGAACGAAAACCGGGCGTCAGGTTGCCAGCAATACGCTGGTGCTGGGCGGGCTCGCCGCCATCGCCGGGCTCGGCTATCAGGCCTACAAGAACTATCAGGCCGGCAATGCGCCGGAGCCGGCGCCGCAGCCCGCCCAGCAGGCGGAGCCGCAATTCCTGCCGCCGCCGTCGAATTCCGGTTTCAGCACCGCACCAGCAGTCACCAGCAATGATTTTGCCCTTTCCCTCGTCCGCGCCATGATCGCGGCGGCCCGCGCCGATGGGCATATCGACGATGCGGAGCGGCAGCATATTCTCGGCAAGGTGCAGCAAGCAGGTGTCGGCGCGGAGGCGGAAGCCTTTTTCGAGCGCGAGCTTGCAAATCCCGTCGATCTCGACGCCATCGTCGCCTCGGCTGAAACCGAGGAGCAGCGCGTGCAGGTCTATGCCGCATCGCGCCTGGCGATCGAGCCGGATTCGCGCGCCGAGCGTGGCTATCTCGATCTTCTCGCCGGCAGGCTCGGTCTCCCCGATGCGCTGGTCGATCATATCGAGGCGACGGTCTCGAGCGCCAAGGTCTGATCGTTGGCACGAAACAGGGCCGGTTGCCTTTCGCGGGCGGCTGGCCTAAGCCTTCGCCCGACAATAAATGGCGATGCGCGAGGAATTGGTCATCTTGACGGATAAGAAAAGCGAAACCCGCTCGACGGCCATCGCCGCCGCCATCATCCTGCTGGTTGCCATGGCGCTTCTGTACTTCATGCCGGATGTCATCGTTCGGCTCGGCGATGTCTCGCCCTGGCTCGGCACCGGCTTCGGTGTCCTCGTCATCCTCGCCTTTTTTCTCGTCTTCTGGCTGAGAGCTCGTTACCAGCGGCGCAGGGACCTGTAATCGATCAGGTCTGTAGCGAGGCGCCGAGCAGCACGACGCCGGTGCAGATCACCAGCAGCGCACCGCAAATCTCTATGCCGTTGCCGACCCATGCGGAGAGCTTCGAGCCGCGACCGGTAAAATGCACGGCGGCGCCCTTGGCGAAGACGGCGATGATGGCGAGCAGCGAGACGGTCAGCGCCGTGCCGATCGACATGGCAAGGACTGACAAAAGGCCGCCGAGATAAAGCCCGTTCAGCATCGAGAAGGTCATGACCAGCAGTGCGCCGGAGCAGGGGCGAAGGCCGACGGTGATGATTGCCGACCAGGCCTCGCGGACGCTGAACTTCTCGTTCGACAGCATTTTCGGATCGGGCAGGTGCGAATGGCCGCAGGTTTCGCAGACCATGCCGTTGTCCAGATTGTGCGCGGGATCGTAGCATTGATACTGACTGGCCGTTTGCGGCGCGGCGCTGAGACGGGAGAGCTTTTTCGCTGGTGCCGGTTCGTCCGCGAAGAGCGACGTGCTGATCGGGCCTGCCATTGTCGCGAGCTGCACTTCCTGGCGCTGCGGGCGGCTTTGGATCATCGAGCGCAGCTTGCGAAACAGCAGCCAGCCGCCGAACAGGATCACCATGACGAAGCTGGTGATCTCCATGGCGTTGGTGGCCATCGTCATGGTGATGCCCGAGCCACGCAGGACGAAATAGGCTGCTGCGACGACGAGGACGGCAACCAGGCCCTGGATGAGGGCCGAGATGAAGGAAATGGCGATGCCGCGCTTCAGTTCGATCTCGTTGGCGACCATGTAGGAGGAGATGACCGCCTTGCCATGGCCGGGGCCGGCGGCGTGAAAGATGCCGTAGGCGAAGGAGAGGCCGATCAGCGTCCAGAGCTGCCAGGGGTCCTGGCGCATGGCCTCGATCGACTTGGTGAGTGCCCGGTAGAAGGCCTGCTGCTCGTAGTTCACATAGAGGAAGATCGGCGCCAGCGGTCCGCCGATCGGCTGGAAGCTCGGCTCCGCCGTGCCGATGCCGAGCGGGGATCCGGTGGCATGGGCAAGGTTCGCCGCCGCCAGAAAGGCGAGCAACGCAGCCGGAGCCAGCCTCCATATCCGCGATATCAGCATTGAACGTCTATCCGCGTTGCAAAGAGTTTCGACATCGTCGTTCCCGTCGGATCTTTGAAGAAGGCGTCCGTCAAGGTCGTCTTGTTCTCGGCGATGACTTCGTCCGGATTGGGGCGCACGACCTGCTGCTTGCAGTCCTTGAAGGCGTCGCCCTCGGTCATCAGTTCATTGTCGGTGGGGAAGTCGATCGAGGTGTAGAGCGTCGGATCGTAGATGCCGAAACTGAGCTTGTTGCCCTTCAGCGGCATCGGTTCGGACGGCTTGACGGCGAAGAACATCAGGAGCTGTCCTTCCTGATAGTCGACATTGATGACGTCGGGCTTGTCGACCTTGATGGCTTTGCCGTTGAGCGTCATGTTTGTGTAGTAGTCGTAGTCGGCCAGCGAATCGCGCACCGTCTTGCCGACTTCCTTGAGCTCGTCCGGGTCGAGCTTCAGATTGGTGTTCTTGTCGAAATCCATCAGCACCGAAGAGGAGAAGACAGCGTCGAAGCGCCAGACGTTGCGCAGCTCCTCCACCGTGCCGTCCTTGCCTGCCAGCACTTCCAGGCGCGCCTCGACGAAAATATGCGGATGTGCCGACGCCGCGACGGGCGCGAGCAACAGGCCTCCGGACAGGAGGGTGGCTTTGGCGAGGGTGGATTTTCTCATGCGTCCGATGTGCTTCGTGAGCATTGATTCACTTCGACTTCTGGTCAGGAAATGAGACGGAATTGGGACCGCTCGGCGGAACTGGAGTGGTCAACCGTGCTTGCGGAACCAGTTATGGAGATAGTCGACAAAGATGCGCACCTTGGCCGGGAGATAGCGGCGGTGCGGATAAACGGCATAGATGCCGCGGTCGGTCGGAAGATAATCGTTGAACAGAGTCAATAATTGTCCGCTCTCGATCGCCTTGCGGCCGATGAAATCCGGAACGACGGCGATGCCGAGGCCGGCAAGTGCTGCACGCAGCGTCGCATGCGGGCTGTTGACTTCGAGCGTGCCGCTGATCGCGACATTGAAGCTGGTGCTGTCGGCATCGACGAAGCGAATAGTGCCTTGCGAGCGGGTGTTGGTGTCGATGATGAAAGGCACGCGCGCCAGATCGTTCGGATGCTCCAGCGCCGGATAGCGGTCGAGAAATTCCCGGGTTGCGCAGAGATGGAGGCGGAAATCCGATATCTTGCGGGCGATCATGCCGGAATCCTCGAGCCTGGTAACACGCACCGCGACGTCGAAGCCCTCTTCGATCAGATCGACGAACCGGTCGTCGGCGGCGATTTCCAGCGAGAGATTGGGATTTTCCTTGGCGAAGTCGATCAGCGACTGCCCGACATCGGCGTCGACGAAGGTACGCGGCACGGAGATGCGCAGGCGGCCCTTGAGCTGCTGGTTGTTCTCGCGCACGAGATCGGCGAGGTTGTCGATTTCCTTCAATATATCGGACGCCGTGCGATAATAGGTGTGGCCCGCCTCGGTCATCGAGAATTGCCGGGTGGTGCGGTTGAGCAGCAGCGCGCCGAGATCGTCTTCCAGTTCCCGGACATATTTGGACAGCAGCGCCTTGGAGCGGCCGGTCTTGCGGGCGGCGGCCGAAAACCCTTCCGCTTCCACCACGTCGATGAAGGCGCGAATCCGGGTCAAGGTGTCCATGGCGAAGCCTTCCGTTAACTGTTGCAAGATGTTGAACAAAATGCGCCGGTTTGTTCAATTATTTTTTTGGGCCGCCAACGAAAAAAATTCTTGATTATGACGGCGAATATTCCTATTTCCCGGTCAGCCCAAAGTCGCACGTGCCCGTGGGTGTCCGCCGATCCTCGATGTGGTGAGAAAATCGGTAAGGTACCTGGAATTAACCCCTCCAGTCGCTATTCCGGCCAACCGGAAAATGCGAGGACATCTGAAGCAACGACGGTGCGGGCCTTTTTGTTCTCTCCCGGCTTTCCATCAGCCGGGGTTACTGAAGAGGCACACCTTCATTGCCGGAAGTGCGGTTGGGATATTCCCTCCAATCCATGGCAGACAAAGCCGAATTAGCGCCGCTTGCGGCACTGGTTCATCATCTGCGCGACGCGCGTTTGCACGGTTCCGGGGTCTCCACCGGCTGGTACCTGAGCGAATGAGCGTTGCCCTTTGTCCTCTGGGTCTTTCCCGGAGCTTTTGGAATTGAAAAGGGAATTGACATGACCACGCAACGTATTCGCGACTTTCTCGCTACCCGACGTCCGGACGGTCCCTGCCTGGTGGTCGATCTCGAAGTCGTCCGCGACAATTTTCGTGCCTTCCGTCATGCCATGCCGGACAGCGCCATCTACTATGCCGTCAAGGCCAACCCGGCTCCGGAAGTGCTGCGCCTGCTCGCAAGCCTCGGCTCCAACTTCGATTGCGCGTCCGTCGCTGAAATCGAAATGGCGCTCGATGCCGGTGCGACTGCTGCTCGTATCTCCTTCGGCAACACGATCAAGAAGGAACGCGATGTCGCCCGTGCGCATGCACTCGGCATCAGCCTCTTCGCCGTCGACAGCCACGAGGAAGTCGAGAAGATTTCCCGTGCCGCTCCCGGCGCTCGCGTGTTCTGCCGCGTGCTGACGGATGGCGAAGGCGCCGAATGGCCGCTGTCGCGCAAGTTCGGCTGCGTTCCGCAGATGGCTGTCGACGTTCTCGTCTACGCCCATCAGCTGGGCCTGGAATCCTACGGCGTGTCTTTCCACGTCGGCTCGCAGATGACCAAGGTCGATGCCTGGGACGCTGCTCTTGCCGATGCCAAGCGCGTCTTCGTCTCTCTGGCCAAGCAGGGCATCCACCTGCAGATGGTCAACATGGGCGGCGGCTTCCCGACCAAGTACCTGCGCGACGTTCCGTCGGCTGAAGCCTATGGCAAGGCGATCTTTGCGTCTCTGCGCGCCCATTTCGGCAACCAGATCCCGCACACGATCATCGAGCCGGGCCGCGGCATGGTCGGCAATGCCGGCGTGATCAAGGCTGAAGTCGTCCTGATTTCCAAGAAGTCGGACAATGACGATGCTCGCTGGGTTTTCCTCGACATCGGCAAGTTCGGCGGTCTCGCTGAAACCATGGACGAGGCGATCCGCTATCCGATCCGCACGGAGCGCGACGGCGACGAGATGGAACCCTGCATCATCGCCGGCCCGACCTGCGATTCGGCCGACGTGCTTTATGAAAAGAACCTCTATCCGCTGCCGGTGACGCTCACCATCGGCGACGAGGTCCTGATCGAAGGCACCGGCGCCTACACGACGACCTATTCGGCTGTTGCTTTCAACGGGTTCGACCCGCTGAAGTCCTACATCATCTAAGGTCCGACTTCGCCGACCCCGTAACCAGCCGGGGCGGCACCCTCACAATAATTTGTCACCACCGCTGATAACGGTATTGGGCAACGGGAGGCCGACATGGCCGCTGTTCTTGATTCTGTACGCGCATTCTTTGCGCCGTCTACCTTCACGCTCGACCTGGAAAATGCAGGGGATGTCGTCGCTCGCGAAAATCTGCTCGATCAGGCCATGGGCACTGACCGCCGCAAAAAGTCGTCCGAAAAGATCCGTCGCGGCCGTGTTCCGGCCGAGGGCCTGGCGCTGGTCGCCCGTGATCGCACCGGTCATGTTATCGGCACGGTTCGCCTCTGGAACGTCGAAGCCGGCGTCGATCGCGAAACTCGTCCGGTCGAAGCATTGCTGCTCGGCCCGCTGGCCGTCGACGCTGCTCATGAAGGTAAGGGCATCGGCTCCGCGCTGATGCGTGCCGCCATTCTCGAAGCCAAGAAGCGCGGCCATGGCGCCATCCTGCTCGTCGGCGATGCGCCCTACTACGAGCGTTTCGGCTTCTTCGCCGAGAAGACCCAGCATCTCGTCATGCCGGGCCCGTTCCAGCGCGACCGTTTCCTGGCGCTCGAGCTGAAGGAAGGCTGGCTCGCCGGCGCTGCCGGCATGATCGTCGCGAGCGGCTGCAAATTGGCTCAGCCGCCGGTCGCCAAGGCCGCCTGAGGCCACTGTGCCTTCGCCCTGACGGGGCGAGGGCTGATTCACTTCGCGGCCTTCATCCCATCCTTTACCGGATCATATCCAGCCGTCGGCGTCTTCAGAACGCCACGACATTGGCGATCTCGGCGTCGGAGAGCATCGCCTTGCCGCGCGGACAGTAGTCGTATTTGCTCGAATAGGGATGGAAGGACGGATCCTCGATCCGATAGCGGGCGAGCGCAAAGCCCACCTGGGCGATCGTCATGTCCTGATCGTTGGGGATAGTGTTGCCGAAGAGCGCTCGGCATTGGCTATTTCCAAGGGCGAGATCATCGGCTGCCGATTTTTATTTTGTGGTGGCGCTGAACTCACTTCGCCTCATCCTGAGGTGCGCAGCCCATAGGGCGGAGCTTTGAAGGACGAGGTGGCCGCTGTCGTCCGCCCTAGATATTTTGATCCATCGTCTCGGCCGGAATTTCGTCGGCGCGGTGGATGCGGACGACCGTGGCCGGGACGCCGGCGACGGTGCAGTGGGGCGGGACCGGCTTCACGACGACGCTGCCCGCCGCTACCTTGCTGAAAGCACCGACTTCGATATTGCCGAGGATCTTTGCGCCGGCGCCGATCATGACGCCATGGCGGATCTTCGGATGCCGGTCGCCGGTTTCCTTGCCGGTGCCCCCGAGGGTGACGTTCTGCAGGATCGAGACTTCATCCTCGATGACGGCGGTTTCGCCGATGACGATGCCGGAGCCGTGGTCGAGCATGATGGACGAGCCGATCTGTGCCGCCGGATGGATATCCGGGCCGAAGACGAGCGAGGCCAGGTTGGACAGCCAACTGGCGATCTCCGGCCGGCCCTCCGTCCAGAGCGCATGGGCGATGCGGTGCGTCTGCAGGGCGTGGAAGCCCTTGAGGTTCAGCAGCGCATGCAGATAGGTCGTGCAGGCGGGATCGCGGGTGCGGACGGCAACGAGGTCGGCCTCCGTCGCCGGCAGGATCTCGGCGTGGCGCGTCAGCACGTCATGAAACAGTGCGAAGAGATCGCCGGTTTCGATACTGGCGACGGAAAGTCTGGCGACGAGGACGTTGGCGAGGCTTTCGGCATCCGACCGCGTGGCAACGATCTGCGTTGCGAGCAGCGGCTTCAGCGTCGGCTCGCGGCCGGCGAGATCGAGGGCCTCATGGCGGATCACGTCCCAGACGCTGCCTGGTGCGGCAGTGGAATGTCCGGCAATTGCCGTACCTGTATGGGACATGGTCCTATCTTTCTTGTCAGGCGGAAATATCAACAACGCCGCAATCGCCGGCCTCGGAGGCAAAGGCGAGCAGCTTGCCGGATTTGCTCCAGCTCATCGAGGTGATCGCACCTTTGCCCGGGCGGCGCAAGAGCGCTTCCTTGGCGTCGCCGATGCGCACCGCCAGGATCATGCCGTCGATGAAGCCGATCGCCAGAATGTCTTCCACCGGATGGAACTTGACGCAGGTCGCCATGATGTTGGCGCGGGTGCCGAGTTCCAGCGGCGCCTTGCCCATCGGGCCGTCCTTGCCCTGGAAAGGCCAGACGATTGCCGCCGGAGCGCCGGAGGAGGCAAGCCACTTGCCCTTGTTGGACCAGGAAAGCGATTTCACCTTGGCGGGATAGCCGGTCATGCGCATATGCCGCGCCTCGGCACCGGGCTTGGTGTCCAGCTTCCAGCCATGCAGGGCGTTTTCCTGCATGGTGGTGACGACGAACTGGCCGTCCGGCGAGAAGGTGACACCGGTATGGGCGCCCTTCCACTCCAGATTGACGGGCTGCGCGCTCATGCCGACCCAATGCAGCGACACGCCGTTATAGCGGGCGGCTGCGATGCGCAGGCCCTTGGGCGCGAAGGCAAGGCCCTCGACGGTGCGATCCTCGGTGAACTCCTTGGTCGAGCCGTCGGCGAGCCGCACGAAGCTGCTTTTCCCGTAGGCATAGGCGACCGCGCCTTGCGGGCCGGCGGCAAGCTGGGTGATCCATTTGCGCGGCGCTTCGGCAAGCACGGTCACGCCGCCATCGGCTGCGATCCGCAGAACCTTGCCGTCCTCGCCGCCGGAGATCAGACTGTCGCTATGAGGATCGCGGATGCAGGTGAGCATGCCCTGATGGGCTTCCGTCACCTTTTCCCCGCCTTCCAGCCGATGGATCGCGCCGGCGGCGCTGGCGAAGACGGGGGTATCCCCTAAAAATTCGACGGCCAGAACGTGGCCGTCGATATCAAGCGGAGCGACAGTCGGCATCAGGCGGCCGCCTCGCATGCCTTGAAGCTCTTTTCCAGCTTCTCGCGGTCGAGCTCGCGGCCGATGAAGACCAGGCGGCTCTCATGCTTTTCGCCGTCTTTCCAGGGGCGCTGGTGGTCGCCTTCGATGATCATGTGCACGCCCTGCACGACATAACGCTCGGCGTCGCCCTTGAAGGCGATGATGCCCTTGAGGCGGAGAATGTTCGGGCCGTCGGTCTGCGTGACCTTCTGGATCCACGGGAAGAAGCGGTCCGGATTCATCTCGCCGCCGCGCAGCGAGACCGACTGCACGGTCACGTCATGGATGGGCGACGGGCCGTGGTGATGGTGGCCATGATCGTGATCATGGTGATGATGATCGTGGTCGTGATGGTGGTGATCATGGTCGTGATGGTCATGATCGCAATCCGGGCCGCAGACATGATCGTCATGGCCGTGCTCGAGGAAATGCGGATCGTTTTCCAGCGCGCGCTCCAGGTTGAAGGCGCCCTGGTTCAGGACGCGGGCAAGATCGACGCCGGAGCGAGTGGTCTTGTAGACGCGGGCGGCCGGGTTGATGGCGCGGACGATGTCCTCGATCTGCGCCAGTTCCTCCGGCGAAACGAGATCGGACTTGTTGATGACGACCACGTCGGCAAAGGCGATCTGGTCTTCGGCCTCGCGGCTGTCCTTCAGGCGCAACGGCAGGTGCTTGGCATCGACGAGCGCGACAACGGCATCGAGTTCGGTCTTGGCGCGGACATCGTCGTCCATGAAGAAGGTCTGGGCGACGGGGACCGGATCGGCAAGGCCGGTGGTCTCGACGATGATGCCGTCGAAACGGCCGGGACGGCGCATCAGGCCCTCAACGACGCGAATCAGGTCGCCGCGCACGGTGCAGCAGACGCAGCCATTGTTCATCTCGTAGATTTCTTCGTCCGACTCGACGATCAGGTCGTTGTCGATGCCGATCTCGCCGAATTCATTGACGATGACGGCATATTTCTTGCCGTGGTTTTCGGAGAGGATACGGTTCAGCAGCGTCGTCTTGCCGGCGCCGAGATAGCCGGTGAGAACGGTGACGGGAATGGGCTTTTGCGTGGCTGTTTCGGTCATGGGAGCCTCGAAATATGGGATTTTCCCCGGAGGGCGGAAAATGGTCGGGTTCCATATAAGGAGTTGAAGGCGTCAGTTCAAAGGCTTTTGTATGTTATAAGATCACATTAGGTTGGGGACTTGCGGATCGATCGGGCTTTACCGCAACGCCTCCACATCAAACTGATCGACATCCTGCAAAAGCTCCACCAGCCCCTTTACCGCATGTGCGATCAGCCGCTCGCCTTTTTCCGCCGTTGCTTCGCCTGCATTACCCGTCACGCCTTCAGCGCTTAGATCCGACATCTTCCAGCCGAAGGCATGCGGCCCATAAGCCCGCAAGTGCTTGAAGCGCTGCATGAAGTCGGATTGCCGCGAAGGGAAGTCCGCAGCCTTGGCCATGTCGACCTTTTCCGGATGGAGCGCCAGCATCGCCGAGGTCTCGATGTCGCCGCCGTGGATGTCGATGGCCTTGGCCTCCGGGGCAATCAGGCCGTCCGGCACGCCGAAGCGCGTCCAGCTGGTTGCCACCGCCAGCATGTTGAAGCGGACGCGCGCCTCGGTCGCGACGATGGTCGTCAGCGGCGAGTTGCCGCCATGGGCGTTCAGCATGACGAATTTGCGGATGCCGAGGCGATGCATGTTTTCGGCAATGCCAAGCCAGCGGTTGACGGCCTCGTTGAAGCCGAGCGTCTTCGTGCCGGCGACATCCATGTGCTCGACGGAATAGCCGACCGGTTCGACGGCCAGGAAGGTGACGGGCAAATCGGCGGGCAGGGCGGTCTTCAAGCGCGAAACGATGCCTTCGGCGATCAGCGTATCGGTGTCGAACGGCAGGTGCGGGCCGTGTTGCTCATGGGCGCCAAGTGGCAGGACGGCGATCCAGTTTGTCCTGTCCGTGGGCGCCAGCGTCCTATCATTGTCATCGAAACGTGGCAAAGGCTGTGCCATCTGTGGGTGTGCCTCTTGTTTATGTCAATAAGCTAGGCAATGTCATAACGTGATGATGCAGCGGCGGAAAGAGCAACGGAATCACGATGGGTAAGAAGAACAAGGACGGCAAGAAAAGTAAGTCGGGTAAAAAGAAGGACCACAGCGAATACACGCTCGCCGATCTGTCGCCGGCGTTGACGCAGGCGGCGCGGTCCATGCGCACGGTCTTGACGCGCAACCTGACGGCCAGCGGCCTCTATGCGGGTCAGGATGGCGTCATCCTCGCGCTTGCGGCCAGCGACGGCCTGCCGGCGGGCACGCTGGCGCAGAAGCTCGGCGTCAAGGCGCCGACCATGACGCGCACGATCGGGCGCATGGAGGCGCAGGGCTTCGTCGAGCGCCGGCCGGATGCCGAGGATGCGCGGTTGACCAAGGTCTATCTCACCGAGGCGGGCCGCAACAGCGTCAGCGAAATCGAAAGTTCGGCGGCGGCTTGCGACGAACTCGCCACGCGCGGTTTTTCGGAAAAGGACGTCCGTTCGCTGGTGCGCCTGCTGAAGGCGATCGAGGGCAACCTTCAGACCGGCGAGCCCGACGAGGATGATGGGGAATTTTAAGAATCCCCGAGGATTCGGGTTGCGCGGCGCGATTAAAGCTTTTAATTAAAGTTTTTAAATTCCGGAATCGTAAAACGACGGAATGGTATATTCGGCTGCGTTTCACGGGGAGGGAGCGCATGGCGCAAAAGATAAAACTGTCTACCATTGCGGAAACGCTGGGCATTTCAACGGCAACCGTTTCCCTTGCCTTACGCGACAGTCCGCTGGTGGCGGTCAGCACGCGCGAGAAGATCAAGGATCAGGCGCGCGCGCTGGGCTATATCTACAATCGACGCGCGGCCAGCCTCAGGACGTCGCGATCCGGCATCATCGGCGTCGTCGTCCACGACATCATGAACCCTTTCTACGGCGAAATCCTCAAGGCGATCGAGAGCGAACTCGATCGCAGTCGCCACACCTTCATTCTTTCCAACCATTATGATTCGGTCGAGAAGCAGCGGACCTTCATCGAAACCCTGCTGCAGCTCGGCGGCGACGGCGTCATCATGTCGCCGGCGATCGGCACGCCGGCGGAGGATTTTGGCCTGGCGGAAGAAAACGGCATGCCGGCCATCCTCGTGGCACGTTCGATGGAGGGGCTGGATCTGCCGACCTATCGCGGCGACGACAGCTACGGCATTTCGCTTGCCACCAATCATCTGATCAGTCTTGGCCATCGCACCATCGCGATGATCGGCGGCACGGACCAGACCTCGACCGGACGCGATCGCTATCAGGGCTATGTGAATGCCCTGCGCAAGGCGGGCATCGAGGTCGATCCGGACCTGCGCATCCCCGGCGCCCGTTCCAAGCAAGGCGGCTTCGAGGCGGCGGTGCATTTCCTGTCGCTGCCGCAGAAGCCGACGGCCGCCGTCTGCTGGAACGATCTGGTGGCCATCGGCCTGATGAACGGCATTTCCCGCGCCGGCCTCGTGCCCGGCAAGGATATTTCGGTCACCGGCTATGACGATCTGGAAGAGGCGGCGATCGCGACGCCGGCGCTGACGACGGTGTGGAACGGTCAGGCGGAGGTTGGAAGGCTTGCGGCGCGCGCACTTTTGGATAGGCTGGCAGGCAGCCATGAGCCGGATGGTATTCATCTTATCAAGCCGGAAATGCGCATTCGCCAGTCGACATCTCCCTATCAGGCCCGCCAATAGCGCCGCGCTGCATCTTCAAGAGGAAAGATCCATGTCCGATAACCGCATCGCCGTCCTCATTCCGGGGAAGATAGCTCCGCGTGTCCTCGAAAGGCTCGGCGGGCATTTCGATGTCATCGCCGCCGATCGCAGCGACAGCCCACAGGTCGATGCCGGGACTGCGGCGCGCGTGCGTGGTATTGCGGTGGCCGGCAGTCTCAATGCGGCCTGGATCGACGCTTTCCCGAATATCGAGGTCATCGCCAGTTTCGGCGTCGGCTATGACGGCATCGATGTAAAGCACGCGGCTGCCAAGGGCATCGTCGTCACCAATACGCCCGATGTGCTGAACGACGAAGTGGCCGATACGGCGATCGCGCTGCTCTTGAACACGCTACGACAATTTCCGCAGGCGGAAACCTGGTTGCGGGAGGGGCGCTGGGCAAGCGAAGGGCCTTTTCCGCTTTCGCCTTTTTCGTTGAAGGGACGGCGTGTCGGCATTTATGGCCTCGGCCGCATCGGTCAGGAAATCGCCAAGCGTCTGGAGCCCTTCAAGGTCAAGATCGGCTATCACACCCGCTCGCCGCGCAAGGAACTGGCTTATGATTATTATCCGTCGCTGAAGGCGATGGCGGAGGCGGTGGATACGCTGATCAGCATCGTGCCGAAGACACCGGAGACGCATAAGGTGATCAATGCCGAGATTCTGTCTGCGCTCGGGCCGCAGGGCGTGTTCGTCAATGTCGGGCGCGGCTGGTCGGTGGATGACGATGCACTGATCGCTGCCCTTGGAAACGGCACGCTCGGGGCAGCCGGCCTCGATGTCTTCTATGACGAGCCGAACGTCCCGGCGGGCTATCTTTCCCTGCCGAACGTTTCGCTGCTGCCGCATGTGGCGTCCGCCTCGGTGCCGACGCGCAATGCCATGGCCGATCTCGTTGTGGACAACATCATCGAGTGGTTCGGCAAGGGTGTGGCGCTGACGCCGGTGCCGGAAACACCGGTCAAAGCAAAAGGCTGATCAGATGGCCGATTGGCGGCGGACGGCCGTCATCGGCTGCTCCTTGCTTGCCGCGTAATCGCGCACGGCATCGCCAAAGGCGACAAACAGCTTGCGTGACGGAGAGTCCGTTTCGGCCCAATATTCTGGATGCCACTGCACGCCGACGGCGAAGGCCTTGGCATCGATGACGGAAACGGCTTCGATCGTGCCGTCTTCGGCGATGGCTTCCACCTGCAGCCGGGGCGCCGTATCGGCAATTGCCTGGCGGTGCAGCGAGTTGACACGCACCTCGCCCGGACCGACGACGCGGGCGATGCAGGAGCCTTCCTTGACGAAAACGCTCTGGCGGATCGAATACATCGTGTCGCGGTCGACATTCTGCGGCTTGCGGTGATCCCAGACGCCCGGCTGCTCCTGGATTTCGCTGGCGAGCGTGCCGCCGAGCGCAACGTTCAGCTCCTGGATGCCGCGGCAGATGGCGAGCATGGGAATGGCGCGATCGATGGCGCGGCGGATGAGCGGCAAGGATGTGGCGTCGCGGGCCGGATCGAAGGGGCCGTCGCTGTCGAGTACTTGTTTGCCATAGAGCGAAGGATGCACGTTGGTGGCCGAGCCGGACACCAACAGCCCGTCGACGCGGTCGAGGATGGCGTCGATATCGTTGCCGTCTTCCAGTGCCGGGACGATCAGCGCCATGAGGCCCGCGGCCTTGACGGCGGCGCGGACATATTGCTGCTGCACCGCATGCCAGGTCGCGCCGTCGAATTCGCGGATATCGGCGGGAATGGCGATGATCGGTCTGGACATGCGAGGCTCCGGAAACATGCGAAACTGTCGGGCACGGTCGAGCCCCGGACTGACTATCGTGTCAATATCGGGACCGGCCGCCTTGCGGACAAACCTACGCGAAGAGCAGCCGTTCGGCAACGCGGGACGGCCGCAACAAGGCTTTGTTTCCCTTCGTCATGAGGATGTACAGGAATCGCCATAATGCAGTGCAAAAGCAAACTTGAAAGACAATCCGCGGCATGGTTAAGCTCCGTCGCTTGCGCCATGATCGGGAGAATGTATTTCCCGCAACGCCATCCGTGTGAGAGGTTATAATGGATCGCCGTTCGTTCATCAGACGGGCCGGAGCAGTCGGCGCGGGCGCAGCCGCCTCGGCGCTTGCCAGTCCCGCCATCGCCCAGGAATATCCGAAGATCACTTGGCGGATGACGTCGTCCTTCCCGAAGAGCCTGGATACGATCTATGGCGGCGCGGAGGATATCGCCGCCCATGTTTCGGATGCGACCAACGGCAATTTCGTCATCCAGACCTATGAAGCCGGCGCGATCGTCCCCGGTGCGCAGGCGGCCGATGCGGTGAGCGCCGGCACGGTCGAGGCGGCGCATACCTGCTCCTATTATTTCTGGAACAAGGACCCGACCTACGCCATCGGCACGGCGTTGCCCTTCGGCCTCAATGCCCGGCTCACCAACGCCTGGTTCTACCAGGGCGACGGCAACAAGCTGATGAACGAGTTTTACGCCACACAAGGCATTCTCGGCCTGCCCGCGGGCAATACCGGCGTGCAGATGGGCGGCTGGTTCCGCAAGGAAATCAATACGCTGGATGACCTCAAGGGTCTGAAGATGCGCATTGCCGGCCTTGCCGGCAAGGTGATCGAGAAGATCGGCATCGTGCCGCAGCAGGATATCCCCGTCAGCGACGTCTATGCCGCGCTCGATAAGGGCACGGTCGATGCCGTCGAGTGGGTCGGCCCCTATGACGACCTGAAGCTCGGGTTCCAGAAGATCGCCAAATATTACTATTATCCAGGCTGGTGGGAGGGCGGCGCCGTCGTGCATGCCTTCTTCAACCTGGAAAAGTGGAACGCGCTGCCGAAGAACTACCAGGCTATTCTCGCGGATGCCTGCGCCTTCGCCAACACCAATATGCTGGCGAAATATGATGTGAAGAATCCGCAAGCCCTGAAGGATATCGTGCAGCAGGGCGTGACGCTGCGCCCCTTCAGCCAGGAAATTCTCGAAGCCTGCTTCCAGGCGGCGACCGGCATTTATGCCGACCTTTCGAAGTCGAATGATTATTTCAAACGGATCTATGACGATCAGGTTGCCTACAAGAAGGATGCCTATCTCTGGATGCAGCTTTCCGAGTACACCTTCGATACGTTCATGATGATTCAGCAGCGGGCGGGCAAGCTTTGACCGGGGATGCTTACTGATTATTATTTTCTATTTTAGCGTTTCATGACCGAGAAACTATAATCAAAGTAGAGCATGCTTTCATCGATTGCACGAATACGGTGCAAAATATAACTCGAAATCGATGTAAATTATCGACATGTTTAGAAAATCTATCCAGATGTGCACTATTTAGGCAATCAAATTTTAAAACGTTCCAACTAGAGTTCGCGCCGCATCAGGGGAACTCTGAATGAAGCCTCAAGACCCGAACACCGTGCCGACGGATATTTATCTGTCGTTCGTCAGTTCGCTTTTCGGAAACCGCAGCACATTGTTTACGGGGGTATTCGTTCATATCCTCGCCTATGTCATCGTTTTCCTGAGCACGGGCGCCGGCATCTATCTTGGTTTCTGCCTCGCCCTTGCCATCGTCTTCGCTTTCCGCATCCATTCGTTCCGCCAATTCGACGTGGTCGATAAAAGCACCCTTTCGCGCGCCGATATCGCGCGCTGGGAAACGCGCTATGCGCTTGGTGCGACGGCCTCGGCGCTGATCCTCGGCGTCGGCAGCGGCTATGCCATCCTGATCGTCCAGAATCCGCTGGCGGAATTCATCTGCATCGCGGTGACCATGGCGTCGATGGTATCGATCCTCGGCCGCAACTACGGTTCGCGGAAGGTGATCGACCTGCAGACCGTGGCGTGCTGCCTTCCGATCATGGTCGCCTGCCTGATGTCGGGGCAGCTTTACATGGCAATCGTTTCCATCATGCTGGTGCCCTTCGGGCTGACGACGCGTTCGATGGCCAACAGCCTGCGGGAGTTTTTCTACAAGAACATCATTGCGTCGCGCGAGATATCGCTGATCGCGGATCGGTTCGACACGGCGCTCAACAACATGACGCATGGCCTGTTCATGCTGAATGCAGACAACCGCATCCTGGTGGTCAATCGAAAGGCTTGCGAACTCCTGAACCTGACGCATCCCGAGCAGCTCAGGGATTGCGATTTCAATGTCGTGTTGCGCTATGGCGTGCGCCATGCCTCCATCGACGGTTCTCTTCCGGGCCTGATCCAACAGTGGATGGTGCAGCTTGTCGACGGCTCGCTGTCGCGCACGCTGATTGAGTTCGGCGAAGACCTGTTTCTGGAGTTTTCGGCGAGCCGTCGCGCCGATGGCATCGTCATCCTGATTTTCGAGGACGTCACAGCGCGTATCCGGGCCGAGCGCAAGATCCTGCATATGGTGCGCTTCGATCCGCTGACCGGCCTGCCGAACCGCGAATACTTCGCCGAATTGACGAAGGAGAAGCTGGCCGCGCATGTTGGCGACGGCCGGATCGGCTTTCTGGTTCTCGATGTCGACGATTTCAAGCACGTCAATGATTTCAAAGGACATGTGACCGGCGACCGGTTGCTGGTCGCCATTGCGGCACGACTAAGGGAGACGGCGGGTGATAGAGCGCTTTGCGCGCGCCTGGTCGGGGACCAGTTCGTGCTGTTCTTCCCGAACGATGACGGCGTCCGGGATCTGGATGGCCGGATAGCCGCGCTGCATGCGGCGATGGCGGGCACTTATGGGGTGGATGATCATAGCCTCCGCATCTCCTTCAGCGGCGGCTACGTGACCATGTCGAGCTGCGAGTTCCGTCCGGAAGAATGGCAGATCAAGGCCGATCTGGCACTCTTCGACACCAAGTTGCGGACGAAGGGCGGCTGCTCCGCCTTCGAAGAGGAGATGGACGCTCGCTACATCGAGCGCCAAAAGCTGAAGACCGATCTGCGCGAGGCAATCGAGGCCGGCAAGCTGCATGCGGTCTATCAGCCGATGTTCACGCCGGATGGCCGCCGCATCGATTGCTGCGAAGCGCTGGCGCGTTGGGTTCATCCGGAAAAAGGGCCGATCCCGCCCAACATCTTCGTGCAGATTGCCGAGGAGATGGGGATCGTTTCCGGCATCACCCGCTTCATGCTCAACCGGGCCTGCCGGGATTGTGCCGGTTGGCCCCGGTCTCTTTCGGTCTCGGTCAATCTCTCGGCGCAGGATCTGCGCGGCAATGACATTGTCGCTGTCGTCACGGAAGCGCTGGAGGCATCGGGGCTGGAGCCGTCACGCCTGCACCTGGAAGTGACCGAAAGCTGCCTGATGGATGAGATTGCCAACGTGCGCTCCATTCTCGCCGATCTCAGGGCCAAGGGCATCACCATTGCCATCGACGATTTCGGAACCGGTTTTTCCAGTCTCAGCTATCTCGATTCATTGCCGGTGGATATCGTCAAGATCGATCGCTCCTTCGTGCACGAAATCACCGGCGACAGCCGCCGTTTCAAGCTCCTGTGCGGCATTGCCGATCTCTCCCGGGCTCTGGGTCTGAAAGTCGTCGTAGAAGGCGTCGAGACACCGGAGCAATTGGCACTCATTAATGAGCGCGGCCTGGCCGACGTGATCCAGGGCTATGTGTTTTCGATGCCGTTGTCGCCGGCGCGGATTGGCGAGCTGATAGACAGCCTCGATCGCAATCGGCCGGCCCTGCGCCAGGATATCCCAGCCTGAGGCGGCCGGGAGCTCTTCGACCGGTTTTCGCTTGCCCAAAGGGTAGTCGGACAAGGAGATTGAACCTCTGCGACGTTCTCGTGCATTGCATTTTTTCTCGCTTTGTGTAACGCCTCGGTAGAGGAAATCTGGCTGTGGTGCCCCATTGGGAGATGCCGCAGCTTTCGAGGACGAACTCCAGCCGGCAGCGATTGCAAGGTCTGTCGGGGAGCGGATTGAGGGGAGACTTTTACATGGCCGAACATCATACCGGACCGATCGAAACCGGTGCTCCGATGGATTACAAGGAGCATGAGAAAACCTATAATGGCTTCCTTTTGGTCGCCAGGGTCGGATCGGCGATCATCGCCGCGCTGCTGATCGCAATGACAGCGGGTTTCTTCGGTCACGCCGGCCTGTTCGGCGGGTTTCTTATTTTCGTGGTTCTTTCAATCGTTGGCGCCTTTCTCGCGCGCTGAACGACGCCGGGCCGTGCGGCCCGCGCCTTCCCTGAGATCTTGGCCTGATTTCACAGGCTGTTGCGCTGCTGTCTCCAGCAGGGCTGTCGTTTGATGCGAGGTGGTGTCGTTGGGCAATCTGGTTTTTGTCGCCAAGGAGACCGTGGGGGATGAGACGCGTGTCGCGGCATCCGTCGAAACGGTGAAGAAAATGAAAAGCCTCGGCTTCGATGTCGTGGTGGAAGCCGGCGCCGGTGTCTTGTCGCGCATTCCGGATCGTGAATACGAGGCCATTGGGGCGCGCATCGGCGCGGTGAAGGATGCCAAGCGCGCCGATGTCATCCTGAAGGTGCGGCGGCCGACGCGCAAGGAGATCGGCGGTTACAAGAGCGGCGCCATCGTCATCGCCATCATGGATCCCTATGGCAATGAAGCCGCGCTCGTCGAGATGGCGAGGGCCGGGCTGACGAGCTTTGCGATGGAGCTAATGCCGCGCATCACCCGCGCGCAGTCGATGGACGTCCTGTCGTCGCAGGCCAATCTCGCGGGCTATCAGGCGGTGATCGAGGCGGCTGCCGTTTATGACAGGGCACTGCCGATGATGATGACGGCGGCGGGGACGGTGCCGGCGGCAAGGGTCTTCGTCATGGGAGCGGGCGTAGCCGGCCTGCAGGCGATTGCGACGGCGCGACGGCTCGGCGCGCAGGTGTCGGCGACGGATGTTCGTCCGGCCGCCAAGGAGCAGGTCGCCTCCCTCGGCGCGAAATTCATTGCGGTCGAGGACGAGGAGTTCAAGGCGGCGGAAACGGCCGGCGGCTACGCCAAGGAAATGTCGCGGGATTATCAGGCCAGGCAGGCCGCTCTCGTCGCCGAGCATATTTCCAAGCAGGATATCGTCATCACGACGGCCCTGATCCCCGGCCGGCCGGCGCCGCAGCTCGTCAGCCGCGAGATGCTGAAGACGATGCGCCCCGGCGCCGTTGCCGTCGACCTTGCCGTCGAGCGGGGAGGCAATATCGAAGGCGTCGAATTCGGTGAAGTGGCCGATGTCGAAGGCGTTAAAGTGGTCGGCTATGCCAATATGGCCGGCCGCGTTGCCGCAAGCGCATCGGCTCTTTACGCCAAGAACCTCGTCACCTTTCTGGAGACGATGGTGGACAAGGATACCAAGAGTCTCGGGCTCAACCGCGCCGACGAACTGATCAAGGCGACGATGCTGACCGATGGCGGCGAGGTCGTGCATCCGAATTTCGTCGACCCGGATCAGCCGACCGTCAACAAGGGAGATGTCTAAATGGCCAGCCAAGCAATGGATCAGGCGCTCCGGCAACTGGACGACGCCGTTACCGCGGTCATGACCGCCGCCGCGCAAGCCCCGGAGACCGTCAGTGCCGCATCCGGCAGCGTGATCGATCCTTTCGTCTTCCAGCTTGCGATCTTCGTGCTGGCAATCTTCGTCGGCTACTATGTCGTCTGGTCGGTAACGCCGGCCTTGCATACGCCGCTGATGGCGGTGACGAACGCCATCTCCTCGGTCATCGTCGTCGGCGCGCTCCTGGCGGTCGGCATTTCCGCCAGCGGGCTTGCGACGGGCTTCGGCTTCGTGGCGCTGGTGCTCGTTTCGGTCAATATCGTCGGCGGCTTCCTTGTTACCCAGCGCATGCTGGCGATGTACAAGAAGAAAGACAAGTGAGGGCGGCATGCTGAGCAATATCGCGGCCTTCCTCTATCTCGTTTCCGGCGTGCTGTTCATCCTGGCGCTGCGCGGCCTGTCGCATCCGGCCACCAGCCGGCGCGGAAATCTCTACGGCATGGTCGGCATGGGCATCGCCATCGCCACGACGCTGGTGCTGGCGACACCGTCCTTCGGCGGTCTGGTGCTGATCGTCCTCGGCCTTGCCATCGGCGGCGGAGCGGGGGCCTATATTGCCCGCGTCATTCCGATGACCTCGATGCCGCAGCTCGTCGCCGGCTTCCATTCGCTGGTCGGCCTCGCCGCCGTGCTGGTCGCTGCTTCCGCACTCTACACACCGTCGTCCTTCGGCATCGGCAATATCGGCTCGATCCATACCGAGGCGCGCATCGAAATGGCGATCGGCGTGGCGATCGGCGCGCTGACCTTCACCGGTTCGATCATCGCCTTCCTGAAACTCGATGGCCGCATGTCCGGCAAGCCGATCCTGCTGCCGTATCGTCATCTCATCAATGCGGCCCTGCTGGCTTTGATTCTGTTCTTCATGGTTGGCCTGGCGATCAGCGAAAGCCATCTCGATTTCTGGGCAGTCGTCGTTCTGGCTCTGGCTCTCGGCGTGCTTCTGATCGTGCCGATCGGCGGCGCCGACATGCCGGTCGTCGTGTCGATGCTGAACTCCTATTCCGGTTGGGCGGCAGCGGGCATCGGCTTCACGCTCGGCAATCTCGCCCTGATCATCACCGGTGCGCTGGTCGGCTCCTCGGGCGCGATCCTGTCCTATATCATGTGCAAGGGCATGAACCGCTCCTTCGTCTCCGTGATCCTCGGCGGCTTCGGCGGCGAAGCTTCTGCCGGCGGCACTGACAACAGCGACAAGACGGTGAAGCTCGGTTCCGCCGAGGATGCGGCCTATCTGATGGCGAACGCCTCGAAGGTCATCATCGTGCCTGGTTACGGCATGGCGGTGGCGCAGGCCCAGCATGCGCTGCGCGAGATGGCCGATCGGCTGAAGGCACACGGCGTCGACGTGAAATATGCCATCCATCCTGTCGCTGGCCGCATGCCCGGCCATATGAACGTGCTGCTCGCCGAAGCCAATGTTCCCTATGACGAGGTGTTCGAGCTTGAGGATATCAACTCGGAATTTGCTCAGGCCGATGTCGCCTATGTCATCGGCGCCAACGATGTCACCAATCCGGCTGCCCGCGACGACAAGACCTCGCCGATCTACGGCATGCCGATCCTCGACGTCGACAAGGCCAAGACCTGCCTCTTCGTCAAACGCTCGCTTGGCTCCGGTTACGCCGGCATCGACAATACGCTGTTCTACAAGGACGGCACGATGATGCTGCTCGGCGACGCCAAGAAGGTGACGGAGGATATCGTCAAGGCGATGAACGAGTGACTGAGCCTCACACCTTCCTTGTGAGGGAGATGTGAGGATGAAATGATCGGACTGGGGATTTAAACCTGAGTCTTCCGGACCGCACCAAGCCTCATGCCCGCTCGCGTTCGCGCTCCATGGTGCTGCGCAGGCCGTTCAGCACCCAGACAAGGCCGGCTGGCCGGAAGTCGATCTCGACATTGCCGCCGAAGGCCGACGCCGCATGGGCCTTGGTGACGGTGGTGCCGAAACCGGTGACGTTTGGCGGCTTGACGCGTGGGCCGCCGCTTTCCGTCCAGGTGAGCTGGACCACTGGCCCGATCTCGCCCTCGACATCCTTCCACTTGATGGCGATCTTGCCCTCCGGCGCGGAGAGCGCACCGTATTTTACCGAATTCGTCGCCAGCTCGTGCAGGATCAGGCCAAGATTTTGCACGGCTTCCGGCTTCAGCAGGAAATCCTGCCCCTCGATATCGAGTTGCTGCGGCGCTTGCAGGAAGGTGGCGAGATGAATGTCGATCACCCGCCGCAGGGAGACGCCCGACCATTGTTCGCTGGTCAGGACCTCGATCGAGCGCGCGAGCCCTTCCAGCCGGTCGGCGACGGCGCGTTGAAAGGTGTCGACACTGTCGGTCTGCCGGGCGAGCTGACGGGTCATCGCCTGGGCGAGCGCCAGCAGGTTCTTGGTGCGGTGGACGAGTTCGTGCATGACGAAATGCAGCCGGTCTTCCGTCTCGCTGCGATCGAAGGAGGCGTTGGACAGTGCGACGGCCACCTGATTGGCTTCAATGACGCTGGTCTCGACGGGCGAAACGATCTCGCCGCGGCCCATGCGGTCGGCCATGTCGGCGATGCTCTGTATGGTGGTGCGCACCTGGCGGGCCAGCGCATAGACGGCAATCAGCGCAACCAGCAGCAGGGTGACTCCGCCATAGATCAGGAAGCGCCAGGTGCTCATCAGAGAAGCCTGCGCGGAGGCGATAGGCCCCCATACGACGGCTTTCCAGGACCAGCCGGGAATTCGCGCATAACCGAGCAAAGAGTGCGGCAGGATCTTCTCGTCCTGATAGACGCCGCTCGAGGCGATCAGTTTCGGCAGGATGTCCTTGTTGAACGGATCGCCGGGAGAGTGATTGGCGGGGCCGCTGGCGGCGACGATATGGCCGGAATTGTCGATGACGGCGGCTGACCAGCCAGGGGCGAGGGCATCCGTCGTGACGAGCTTGGCGAGTTCGTCGGCATCCTGCGTTATGGCCAAGGCGGCGCCGGCCGGCGAATGGTCGAGCGGCAGAGTGACATTATAGACCCAGCGGCGAACGTTGGAGCCGACGAAGACGTCCGAAGCTTCGATGCGCCCCGAGTCGAGCGCCGATTGCAGGGCCGCCATATTGCCGGTCTTGCCGAGCGGCCTGCTGAGCGGCCATCGCGTATTCAGCCGCATCTGGCCGTCCTTGTCGAGGAGCAGGACGAACAGCGAATCGGTCCGCAGCACCGTCTCTGTCCGGTAGAAGAAGGTGGCGATATCGTCGTGTTCCAATTCCGGCGAGGAGGAGAGCAGCCGAAGGGTTGTCGCCATGTCCTGCAATTGCCGGTCGATGGTGCGCGCCAGCGCCTGCGCGTCCTGAACCGCATCGCGCTTCAGGACGTCGCGCTCGTTGTTTTCGAGCTGGAACAGCAGCAGTGCCACGAAGGCCAGAATTGGCAAGGCAATCGCCAGTGCTATGGCGATCAGATAGGCTCCAATCGAAGCCCTCGGGAAATGCAGCTTTTTCATAACGCGATCAACCGATCGGACGACCATAGGGTTCGAGCGCGTCTGCGAAAGCGGAAATAATGGTTTCAGTCATCATGCCGAGCGCCCCCATGCTTTTGTCCGAGCAGCATGTTCTCGAAGGCATCATGTTAGGGCCCGGTAAATGGCGTTGCAACATATGAAAAGTCACCGCCGTTAAATCGTAAGTGACGCCGGACGCTTTGGGCGCGCGGGGCATGGATTTGACGTTGAGCATGGCGCCGTTCATTCGCCAGCCTTCGCAAATCGCGACAGATGGAATGGAGCGAGCTGCGCGTTGGGATGTCCGCCGAGGATCTCCTCCGCCGCAAGCAGTCCGACGAGCGGCGCCAGCGTCACGCCGGAATGCAGGACGGCGAGATAGAGGCCAGGCGCGGCGTCGATACCGCCGATGATCGGGAAGCCGTCCTTCGGGGTCGGGCGATAGCCGACCGTGTGAAAATCGAGTTCGAGCTGATCGCCGCCACGCAGCATGACTCCGACCTTGGCAAGAATCTCCTCGGCGGCCTTGCGCGGATCGTCGCCGGGATCGCCGCCGCCGAAATCGCTGCCGGCGATGATCCGGCCTTCCTGCGTCTGGCGCATATGCAGTTCCGGCGCCATGACGAGGCCATTCAGCAGCTGAGGGTGAGGGCGGGAATGCGCGATCACTCCCGGTGGCGTTTCGATCGGAACCTCGATGCCGATGGCGGCGGCGAGTGGAAGGATACCGGCGCCGGCGGCAAGGACAACATGGTCGGCAAGCAGCGTGCCGTCCGTCGTTTCGACGCCGGTAATCCTGCCGTTCTCCAGCAAAAGCCGCGTCACCTCCGTGCCGTATGACAGCGTAGCACCATGACGGGCGGCATCTTCCAAAAGAAGATTGGCGGCAGCAACGGGTTCGACGGCGCCTTCCTCGGCGACATGCACAGCGAAAGCGGGCGGATCGGCAAGATGAGGCTCGATGGCGGCGCTCGTCGTGCGGTTGACCGGCTGTATGTCATAACCCCAACCGTGATGCTGCGCGAGATAGGCCTCCAGCTCAGCCTCCGGCATGTCCCAGCGGAGCCCACCGCACCAGGAGAGCGGCAGGCCGGGAATGTCGGTCGCCAGCCGCGACCATTCCGCCATCGAACGACGGCGGAAGAGGTAATAGAATTCAGGGTTGCCCCAGCTCGCATTGATCCAGGCAAAGGAATTCGGTGTCGCCTCGCCGCCGGCCTTCTTGGCAATCACGGTGACGTCCGCGCCCTTGCGCGCCAGATGCCAGGCGACGGATGCGCCGATGATGCCGGCGCCGACCACGATGATTTTCCGCGAAGAGGGCATGTCGTGTGTCTCGTTCGATTGGGGGAGCACGCCGCGCGTTCATCTGAAAGCGGGTTGCTCTATTGCGAGACTATGCGCTTGACAGCGCAAAGAAAAGCCGCCGGGCGGATGATCCCTGGCGGCCATTGTTTCGATGATTGAGCGATCCTATGCGCCCGCGCCGACGCGCGCCAGGCCGTCCCTGGCCGGCTGGTAGGTCGGGTCGAGGTTGACGGCGTGCTGGTAGGAACGGCGGGCCTTGGCCTTGTCGCCGCGACGCTCATAGACGAAAGCCTGGTTGGCCCAGGATTCGGCAACCTTGTTGTCGAGGTCGATCGCGTGGTTGAAATCGGCGAAAGCGTTGTCTTCGTCGTTCTGCGCGAGATAGGAGATGCCGCGGCTGTTATAGGGCTCGGGCGAATTCGGCGACAGCGAGATGGCCTTCGAGAAGTCGTCGATCGCCTTGTCCTGCTGGTTGCGCTTCTGATAGATCACGCCGCGGCCATTATAGGCGCGGCCGTCCGTCGTGCCGAGGCCGATCGCCTTGGAATAGTCGTTGAAGGCATCATTGTCGCGGCCGGACTGGCGATAGAGGTTGCCACGGCCGATATAGGCGACGTCATAATTGGCATTGATTTGCAGCGACGCATTGTAGTCCGCGACCGCTTCCGGCAGCTTGCCCATGTTGCGGTAGATAAGCGCGCGGTTGGCGTAGGCCTGATAGAACTTCGGATTGAGCTGGATCGCCTGGTTGAAGTCCGCAAGGGCGCGGCTGAAGTCGCCGCCGCGGCCATAGGCGGTGCCGCGAACATTATAGCCTTCCGGGTCCTGCGGATTGGCGCTGATGACCGAGGTCAGCGATGCGATGTTTTCCGAGGAGCCCTGCGCCTTGTCGATACGGATGACCGTATCGGTGGAGGCGGTCTGGCAGCCGGAAAGGCCGATCGCAGCGAGAAGCGCCAAAGCTGGCAAGGCAGCAACGCGCTTCGAAACAAGAGAGGTGAGGTTCGAAGTGCGGAACTGTTCGGACGTCGTAATTGCCATTATCGGGTTCGCTTTCCCCATGCGTCATATCAGGCTGTTCTGATTTAATCCGATTTGCACGGGGAATAAATCAAAAAGGCGGCGGCGAACGATTCGCCCCCGCCAGACATGCATCTGAAAACGTCGAAAAAACGACGATTACCGTGCGACCAGACCTTCACGCTGAGCACGCTTGCGTGCCAGCTTGCGAACGCGGCGAACGGCTTCTGCCTTTTCGCGAGCACGCTTCTGCGACGGCTTTTCGTAGTAGTCGCGCATCTTCATTTCGCGGAAAATGCCTTCGCGCTGCATCTTCTTCTTGAGAGCGCGGAGAGCCTGGTCGACATTGTTATCGCGGACAAGTACCTGCACGAGAATCACGTTCCTTTGGTTTGGTTGATGCCAGCGGCGACTGCAGCGCCAAGAGGCAAAAATATAACGTTCGCGCAGCCGCAGCCTTGCGATTGGTTAGGCGAGATATCAGATCGCTTTGTCAAAGTCTAGCCGGATCGTGCATTAGCAGGGGAAAAAGCAATTTGCCCCAAGCGAGACAGGCTCGCTATACCTTAATCGCGTTGCTGCGGCTATCGAATAAGGAATGTCTCGTCATATTTTGCGAGACTGACACGCCTGTGCGAAGATCCTGCTTCACATTGTTACCATATGCTGCCGCGGTTGTCCGATCCCGGTAGTTCCGGCGTGCGTCAAAGGAGAATCGCAGCATGATATTCACGAACGTTTTTCCTGCCGGAAGACTGTCTGCGACGCTGGCGCTTATCTGCGCCATTCTGGCCGCAACGCTTGCACCAGTCACCGCCGGCGAAGTCCGTTTCGGCAAGAATGTCCGCGTCGGCGGCCACGATTTTTCAAACCAGAGGTTTGATAGCAAGCATCGGGCAAGAATCTATCTTTACAACCATAAGCCGCAGAAGGAAGGATGCGTCTGGCGCAAAGACGGCCATGGTGGCCGGGTGAAGATTTGCCATTTGCAGCGCAAGTAGGGATAGGGGAAAACTGTGAGTGATCAGACCATGCCGGCCAGCGTTCGATATTCAGAGCGGTTCACATACGCTGCGATGGCGCTCATTTTTATCCGTCAATTGGTGAACTGGGATAAATCGACCAGTCAGTTTGCTGAAGCGCCGGTCGCTTTCACGATTTTACAAATCGCAATGCTTTGCGTTCAAATCTTCTGGGTTTGGCTGGTTTTTTATAAACGGGTGAACTGGGCGCGCTGGATGACGCTTTGCACGCAATTCATCATGCTGTTTATCATCGGTCTCAGTTTCGGCATGAAAGGCGATACCGAGTCCACGGCTTTGGAATTCTTTTTCTTAATTGTGACGGCCCCGTTGTATTTGCTTGCTGCGTGTCTTCTTTTTACGCGTGACGCAACGATGTGGTTTCTTCCTCAACGGACGTGATTTCGATCGAGCCAATCCGCGCTATTGGCTGCGGTCGGCCCGTGTCGTTTGACTATTCTTTTTAACCGTGTCGAAAGCCGGTGCTGAATGCGTCGCAAAAGAGCCGTTGTGTCGGTTTTCGATTTGCGATTTGTATGGCCGATCAAACGGGCCTGTTGCCTGAAGGAGTTGAGGGCGAATGCGTAAATACTCGGTTTTTGCCGTGGCACGGGAAGCGATGCGGGCTCACAAGGGCTGGGAGGCCCAATGGACCTCGCCGGAGCCGCGCAAGGAGTATGACGTCATCATCATCGGCGGTGGCGGCCATGGTCTGGGTGCTGCCTATTACCTCGCCAAGGAGCACGGCATCACCAATGTCGCGGTGATCGAAAAGGGCTGGCTCGGCGGCGGCAATACCGGCCGCAACACCACCATCATCCGCTCGAACTATCTCTATGAAGAGAGCATGCACATCTATGAGCATTCGATGAAGCTCTGGGAGGGGCTGTCTCAGGATCTCAATTACAACGTCATGTATTCGCCGCGCGGCGTGATGATGCTGTCGCATAATGTGCATGACCAACAGTC
Organism: Rhizobium sp.; assembly: GCA_036398815.1. Lineage (GTDB taxonomy): Bacteria > Pseudomonadota > Alphaproteobacteria > Rhizobiales > Rhizobiaceae > Rhizobium. Next base: position 36,762 of record DASWOH010000216.1, read on the forward strand.
CTTCAAACGGCATATCCATGCCAACCGGCTCTACGGTATCGACAATGAATGGCTGACGCCGGAGCAGGCGAAAGCTTATTGTCCGCCGCTCGATATTTCCAGCACCGCGCGTTACCCGATCAACGGAGCCACCCTCCAGCGCCGTGGCGGCACGGCGCGTCACGATGCGGTCGCCTGGGGCTTTGCCCGCGGGGCGTCGGATCGCGGCGTGCACATCATCCAGAATTGCGAAGTAACCGGCATCCAGCGCGGACCGGACGGCCGCGTGACCGGCGTCGACACGACGCGCGGCTTTATCGGCGCCAAGAAAATCGGCGTTTCGGCGGCGGGCCATACCACGGTCGTCATGCAGATGGCCGGCGTTCGCGTGCCGCTGCAATCGACCCCGCTGCAGGCGCTGGTCTCCGAACCGCTGAAGCCGATCTTCCCCTGCGTCGTCATGTCGAACACGGTGCATGCCTATATCTCGCAGTCCGACAAGGGCGAGCTCGTCATCGGCGCCGGCACGGACCAGTATAATTCCTACAGCCAAACCGGCGGCTTGCAGATCATCACGCATACGCTGGATGCGATCTGCGAGCTGTTCCCGATGTTCCGGCGCGTCAAGATGATGCGTTCCTGGGGCGGCATCGTCGACAATACGCCGGACCGCTCGGCCATCCAGTCGAAGACGCCGGTGCCGGGGCTCTACGTCAATTGCGGCTGGGGCACGGGCGGCTTCAAGTCGACGCCGGGCTCGGCCAATCTGTTTGCGCACCTGATCGCCCGCGACGAACCGCACAAGTTCAACGCCGGGCTGACGCTGGATCGCTTCCGCACCGGCCGCCTGATCGACGAAGCGGCGGCTGCCGCCGTCGCGCATTGATGCCGGCTTTGGCGTTGCACACGGCCTTCAGGCACCGGTCTCCGGTTCCGAGCTTTAACATTTAGGTAGAAAACGATGCTGCTGATTTATTGCCCTTATTGCGAGGAAGAGCGTTCGGAACTGGAATTCCGCAATGCCGGCGATGCGCATATCGTGCGACCGGAAAACATTGCCGGGATTTCCGATGAGGAATTCGAGCAATATTTTTTCCTGCGCGACAATCCGAAGGGCCTGATCTTCGAGCGTTGGCGGCATATCCACGGCTGCGGCCGCTTCTTCAATGCGGCGCGTGATACGGTCAGCGACCGCTTCTATCTCACCTACAAGGCCGGCGAGCCGAAGCCGGATCTTTCGACATTGCTGCCGGCGGCCCATGAGCCGGTGGCGCAGGATAAAAACGCACAGGAACAGACGGCACAGGAAGAGGGAACTGCAGAATGAGCGGCGCCAATCGTATTGCGGGCAAGGGCCGTCTGACGCCGGCCAGAACCGCCCGCTTCACCTTTGACGGAAAAAGCTACACGGCGCTGGAGGGCGATACCGTCGCCTCGGCGCTGCTTGCCAACGGCGTTCATCTCGTCGGCCGCTCGTTCAAATATCACCGTCCGCGCGGCATCCTCTCGGCCGGTGCCGAAGAGCCGAACGCGTTGCTCGATATTTCCCGCGATTCGGCGCGGCGGCAGCCCAATGTGCGCGCCAGCGTGCAGGAGGTCTTCGATGGCATGAAAGCGCAGTCGCAGAACCGCTGGCCGTCGCTTGCCTTCGATGTCGGCGGCGTCAACAATCTACTGTCGGCCTTCTTCGCCGCCGGTTTCTACTACAAGACCTTCATGTGGCCGAAAGCGGCCTGGAAGCATATTTACGAGCCGCTCATCCGCCGTGCCGCCGGTCTTGGCGTTGCGCCGACGGAAGAGGATCCGGATCATTACGTCAGCCGTTACGCCCATTGCGACGTGCTGGTGGTCGGCGCCGGTGTCGCCGGTCTTTCAGCGGCGCTCGCCGCAGCCGAAGCCGGTGCCAAGGTCATCCTCTGCGACGAGCAGGCCGAAGCCGGTGGCGCACTGCGCTTCGACGCCAGCGTCAAGATCGACGGTGTCGAGGGCTATGCCTGGGCGCAGGGCGTCATCGCCAAGCTCAAGTCGATGGGCAATGTCGAGGTGCTGACCCGCACGACGGCCTTCGGCTACTACAACCACAATTTCGTCGGCCTTGCCGAGCGCGTCACCGATCACCTCGCCAAGCCTGGCAGCGATTTGCCGCGCGAGCGTCTGTGGCAGGTGCGCGCCAAGCGCGTCATCCTGGCGACCGGCGCGATCGAACGTCATATGGTGTTCCCGAACAACGACCGTCCGGGCATCATGCTGGCATCGGCCGCCCGCACCTATCTCAACCATTATGGCGTCGCGGTCGGGGCGAAGATCGGCGTTTACACCGCGCATGACTCTGCCTATGAAGCCGCCTTCGACCTGAAGCGCGCCGGTGTCTCCATCGCCGTCATCGTCGATAGCCGCGTGCGGCCGGGCGAAGCGGTTGCCGCCGAGGCCAAGCGGCTCGGCATCGAAGTATTGACCGACTATGCCGTCATCGACACGGCCGGCAAGCTCCGGGTCTCCTCGATGACCGTGGCGCGCAACGGCGGCTCGGGCTCGCGCAAGATCGCCATCGACGCGCTGCTCGTCTCCTCCGGCTGGACGCCTTCCGTGCACCTGTTCTCGCAATCGCGCGGCAAGCTGAAATTCGATGCCGAGAAGCAGCGTTTCCTGCCGGGCATCTATGTTCAGGATTGTCTCTCGGTCGGCGCCTGCAACGGCACCGACGGCTTGCAGGCGGCGATCGAGGAATCGCTCGCCGCCGGCGAACTGATGGCGCGGGCTGCCGGGGCCGATGGCGAGGGCAAGATATCGCTCCAGGCCGAACAGGCCTTCGAATGGACCGGCGGCATGATCGGCGCTGCCGAAGGGGCGGGGCCGGACACCAACGCCAAGGCTTTCGTCGACTTCCAGCACGATGTCTGCGCCAAGGATATCCGCCTTGCCGTGCGCGAGGGCATGCATTCGATCGAGCATATCAAGCGTTTCACCACCAATGGCATGGCCTCCGACCAGGGCAAGCTTTCCAACATGCATGGTCTGGCGATTGCCGCCGAAATGCTCGGCAAGGATATTCCGCAGGTCGGTCTCACCACCTTCCGCGCGCCCTATACGCCCGTCACCTACGGCACGCTGATCAGCCATTCGCGCGGAGCCTTCTTCGATCCGGCGCGCAAGACGCCGATGCATGCCTGGGAAGAGGCGCATGGCGCCATCTTCGAGGATGTCGGCAACTGGAAGCGCGCCTGGTTCTATCCGCGCGCCGGCGAGACCATGCATCAGGCTGTCGACCGCGAATGCCGCACGGCGCGCGAAGTGGCCGGCGTGTTCGATGCCTCGACGCTCGGTAAGATCGAAGTGGTCGGGCCGGATGCGGCTCAGTTCCTGAACCTGATCTATACCAATGCCTGGGATACGCTGAAACCTGGCCGTTGCCGCTACGGCATCATGCTGCGCGAGGATGGTTTCGTTTATGACGACGGCGTGGTCGGGCGTCTGGCCGACGACCGTTTCCATGTGACCACCACGACCGGCGGTGCGCCGCGCGTACTGCATCATATGGAAGACTATCTGCAGACCGAATTCCCGCATCTGAAGGTGTGGCTGACCTCCACCACCGAGCAATGGGCCGTCATTGCCGTGCAGGGTCCGAAGGCGCGCGAGATCATCGAGCCGCTGGTAGAGGGGCTGGACATTTCCAACGAAGCCTTCCCGCATATGAGCGTTGCCGAGTGCAAGGTCTGCGGCGTGCCGGCCCGGCTGTTCCGCGTCTCCTTTACCGGCGAAGTCGGCTATGAAATCAACGTGCCGGCCGATTACGGCCAGTCGGTTCTCGAAGCCGTCTGGGCGCGGGCCGAGCCGCTGGGCGCCTGCGCCTACGGCACCGAGACGATGCACATCCTTCGTGCCGAAAAGGGCTATATCATCGTCGGCCAGGATACGGACGGCACGGTGACGCCTGACGATGCCGGTCTTTCCTGGGCCGTCTCGAAGAAGAAGACGGACTTCGTCGGCATTCGCGGCCTGAAGCGGCCCGATCTCGTCAAGGAAGGTCGCAAGCAACTCGTCGGCCTCGTCACCCGCGACCCGAAAGTCGTGCTGGAGGAAGGCGCGCAGATCGTCGCCGATCCGAACGAGCAGAAGCCGATGACCATGCTCGGTCATGTCACGTCCGCCTACTGGTCGGAAAATCTCGGCCGATCCATCGCCTTCGCTCTGGTCGCCGGTGGCCGCGAGCGCATGGGCAAGACGCTTTACGTGCCGATGCTCGACAAGACGATTGCCGTCGAGGTGACGGATCTGGTGTTCTTTGACAAGGAAGGAGGCCGGATCAATGGCTGATCTCGCAACCCGTAAACTGCCGCTCGCAGGCTGCCATGGCGGCTCTGCCACCGTCCGTCTGACCCCGGCTGCGCCCGCCAGCCGCATTTCGCTGCGCGCGCCCGCCGATTCGACCTCCGGTCTCTCCAGGGCACTCGGGCTGGAACTGCCGCGAAAATCGAAGACCTCGGCCCGCGCCGATGGACGTTATGCCCTCTGGCTTGGCCCGGACGAATGGCTCGTGATCGACGAGAGCGGTGCCGAGCTTGTCGGCCTTGCGGCGTCCGCAAGCGTGCTGCATTCGGCAACCGATGTCTCCCATCGCAACACCGCGATCGTCGTTTCCGGCCCAGGGGCGGAAGCAACGCTTGCCGGCGGATGCCCGCAGGATCTGTCGCTTGTCGCTTTCCCCGTCGGCGCCTGCTCGCGCACGCTGTTCGGCAAGGTGGAAGTCGTGCTGCTGCGGCTCGACGAGGAGACGTTCCGCGTCGAGGTCTGGCGGTCTTTCTCCGACTACGCCTTCGGCCTGCTCGCCGAAGCGGCGGAGGATGCTGGAAATACCGTCTCCCTTCGGGGAGAAGGTGCCTGACAGGGCGATGAGGGGGCCGCGAAGCGGGCCTTGAGCGGCAGCGAAAGGCATCCTTACGGTGCAACGCCCCCTCAACCTGCGCTACGCGCGTCCTTCTCCCCGCCGGGGAGAAGGCAGAAAAGTGGCTCTAGCCCTCTTCCGGCCGATCTTTCGGATCGAATTGCGAGATGGTCGTCCAGGTCGCGGTCAGGGCGGGCTTGCGCTCATTCTCTATCTCGACGCCGACCTCGTAGGTCAGCATCATCATGTTGGCGCCGCGCAGCCGCGTTTCGGCAAGCACGAAGCGGCCGCGCACGCGGGCGCCGCATTTGACCGGCGACATGAAGCGAATCTTTTCGAAGCCGTAATTGATGCCCATGGTCTGCTCGCGAATCTTGGGCAGCGCACTGTAGTTCATGGCGGATAGCAGCGATAGCGTCAGGAAACCGTGGGCGATCGTGCCGCCATAGGGCGTTTCCGCCTTGGCGCGTTCGGGATCGACATGGATGAACTGATGGTCATGCGTCGCGTCGGCGAAGGTGTCGATCATTGTCTGGTCGACCGTGATCCAGTCGGAAATGCCGAGTTCGGTTCCGACACGCTGCATGATCTCAACAAGCGAAATATCGCCGGGCATAGGGTTCTCATCCGTCTTTGCTGCTTCTTCGCCCTTTCTGGCGAAGAAGGCCGGAAAGTGCAAGGAAATCAGTTTTCGATGAGGAAGCTGACGGAGCGCGGAGAGACCGTGATGTCGTTCTGAACCGTCGCGGCTGCGTTCGGGTCCAGCAGCGACCAGCCGCCCTTGCTGGAAGCCGGGAGCTTGAAGCGTTGTTCCTCGTGTCCACGGTTGAGCAGCACGGCGAGACGAGTCTTCCCGCCGTTGTCGCGATCTTCGGTCTCGATCGCCATGCCGAGCAGGTGGGCATCCGGCCGTTCCCAATCGGACACCGTCATTGCCGTGCCTTCGGCGGAAAACCAGAGGACGTCGCCGTCACCGTTGAAAAATTCCATGTCGCTGAAGGCCGAGAAGCGGCGGCGGAGGCCGGCGAGCCAGGCGGTGTGGCCGATCAGCTCCTCGTCCAGGGCTGTCCAGTCCATCCAGGTGATGTCGTTGTCCTGGCAATAGGCATTGTTGTTGCCGCGCTGGGTGCGGCCGCCTTCGTCGCCGGCCGTCAGCATGATCGTTCCGCGCGTGGCAAAGAGCGTGGAGAGCATCGCTTCGATATCGGTACGGCGCTTGCTGAGGATGGCCGGATCGTCCGTCCTGCCCTCGACTCCGTTGTTCCACGAGAAGTTCTCGTTGTGACCGTCGCGGTTGTTCTCGCCGTTCGCTTCGTTGTGCTTGTGTTCATAGGAGACGATGTCCATCAGCGTGAAGCCGTCATGGGCGGCGAGGAAATTGACGCTGCGCGTCTGGATGCGGCCGTCGCGACCGAAGATGGATGAGGAGCCGGCAAGGATGGTGGCGATGTCGCCGATCTTGCCGCCGTCGCCGCGCCAGAAGCAGCGCAGATCGTCGCGGGCGCGGTCGTTCCATTCGAGGAAGGGTGCCGGAAAATTGCCGAGCTGGTAGCCGCCGGGGCCGATATCCCAGGGTTCGGCGATCATGATGCGATCCTGAAGCACCTCGTCGGCAAACAGGGACCGCAGGGTCAGGCTTTCCGGATCGAAACCCTTGGGCGTGCGGCCGATGACGGTGGCGAGGTCGAAGCGGAAGCCATCGATGCCGGCATGAAGAACGAAATGGCGCAGGCTGTCGACGATCAGCCGGCGGGCCGCCGACTGGTCGCAGGCGACGGTGTTGCCGGTGCCGGTGTCGTTGACCAGCGTGCCCGGCCGATCCGGCTGATGACGGAAATAGGTGGGGTTGTCGAGGCCGCGCAAGGAAAGCGTCGGGCCTTGACGGTCGCTCTCGCCGGTGTGGTTAAAGACCAGATCGAGGATGACGGCGATGCCCTCGGCGTGAAGGGCGGAGACCGTCTCGCGCAATTCCGTGACGCCGCCGGGCACGAGACGCGGGTCGAGCGCCATGAACGCGACGGGATTGTATCCCCAGCCATTGGTGAGGCCGAGCGGCGGCAGGTGCCGCTCGTCGATCCATGCGGTGATCGGCATGAGTTCGACGGCGTCGATGCGCAGGCGCTTGAGGTGGGCGATGACAGCGGGGTGGGCAAGGGCGGCCAGCGTGCCGCGCTTCTCCACCGGCACCTCCGGATGCAGCATGGTGAAAGGCTTGACGGCGATTTCATAGATCAGGCCGCCTGGCTGGAACAGCGGCTTGGCCGGCTTGACCATGACATTGCGCGAGACGATCGCCTTCGGCATCAGATCCTGTGTATCCTCGCCGAATGTGCCGAGGCGCGGATCGTATTGGAAAGGCCGGTCGAGCTCCTTGGCATAGGGGTCGACAAGCAGCTTCGCCGGATCGAACCACAGACCCTGATCGGGATCATAGTCGCCATGGGCGCGGAAACCATAGCGTGCACTGTCCTTGACGCCCTCTACGAACAGGCGGTGTTCTTCGCCTTCACGCGTCAGCGGCAGGCGCGAAATCTCTTTTTTCCCCTTGGCGTCGAACAGGCAGAGCTCGATGCTGTCGGCATGTCTGGACCAGACTGCGAATTCCGCGCCCTTGTCGGTGAGCGTGGCGCCGAGGGATCGGATGGCGGGCTCTTGCATGTCTGGCGGGCTTTCTGCTTATCGGACATTGGAAAGACGAAGGCGGTATAATCTGCCGTCACAGCCGCTCTCGAGTAAGCCCCCTCGTCCGTCTTTCGGCGGTTTCGCTCTGCTCAACCACCGAAATCCACCTCCCCCCCGAGGGGAGAAGGTTTATGGCATTGTCTCCCTCTCCCCTCGGGGAGAGGGCAGGGTGAGGGGGCGCCTACCAGATTGTCAGGTAATCACCGTCGGCGCGTCGCGGCCGGTGCGGCCCTTGATGTCGGCGATTGCCTGGGCGGCGTCGATGAGGTCGGCCAGCGCTTCCTGCGTCTCGATGTTGTGGCGGGTCGAATCGGGCTCATAGCGCTCGATATAGACGCGCAGGGTTGCGCCCGTCGTGCCGGTGCCGGAAAGACGGAAGACGACGCGGGAGCCGCCTTCGAACAGGATGCGGATGCCCTGATGCTGGCTGACGGACTTGTCGACCGGATCGTGATAGGCGAAGTCGTCGGCGGCCGAAACGGTGAGATCGCCGAACTTAGTGCCCGGCAGCGTCGGCAGCTTTTCGCGCAACGCGTCGATCAGGCCGTTGGCGGCATCGGTGTCGACGCCTTCATAGTCGTGACGCGAATAATAGTTGCGGCCATAGGTCGCCCAATGCTGCGTGACGATGTCGATGACGCTTTCACCGCGCACGGCGAGGATGTTGAGCCAGAGCAGCACGGCCCAGAGGCCGTCCTTTTCGCGGACATGGTTCGAGCCGGTGCCGGAGCTTTCCTCGCCACAGATCGTCGCCATGCCGGCGTCGAGCAGGTTGCCGAAGAATTTCCAGCCGGTCGGGGTTTCATACATGCCGATGCCGCGCTTTTCGGCGACGCGGTCGGCAGCGCCGCTGGTCGGCATGGAGCGGGCGATGCCGGCAATGCCGTGCGAATAGCCGGGCGCGAGATTGGCGTTGGCGGCGAGAATCGCCAGGCTGTCCGAGGGCGTGACGTAGATGCCCTTGCCGATGATCAGGTTGCGGTCGCCGTCGCCGTCCGATGCCGCGCCGAAATCGGGCGCATCCTCGCCCATCATCTCATCGTAGAGTTCTTTACAGTAGACGAGGTTCGGATCGGGGTGATGGCCGCCGAAATCCGGCAGTGGCAGGAAGTTGCGCACCGAGCCATCCGGCGCCCCGAGACGGATTTCGAAGATTTCCTTGGCATAGGGGCCGGTCACAGCACTCATCGCGTCGAAGTTGAGGCGGAATCCGAGGCTGATGAGGTTGCGGATGGCGCCGAAATCGAACAGTTCTTCCATGAGAGCTGCATAGTCCTCGACCGGATCGATGACCGCGACGATCATGCCGCCGACATCCTCGCGGGCGATGCGATCGAGATTGATGTCGGGGAAATCGGCGATCTTGTAGCTGTCGATGACCTTGGAGCGCTCGTAGATCGCGTCGGTGATCTTTTCCGGCGCCGGGCCGCCATTGCCGATATTGTACTTGATGCCGAAGTCTTCGGTCGGGCCGCCGGGATTGTGGCTGGCCGACAATATGATGCCGCCGAATGCCTTGTATTTGCGGATGATGTTCGAGGCCGCGGGCGTCGAGAGAATGCCGCCTTTGCCGACCATCACCTTGCCGAAGCCGTTGGCGGCCGCCATTTTGATGGCCTTCTGGATGACTTCGCGATTGTAGTACCGGCCGTCGCCGCCGATGACCAGGCACTTGCCCTGATAGCCTTCGAGCGAATCGAAGATCGACTGGATGAAGTTCTCGGCGTAGTTCGGTTGCTGGAATACCGGAACCTTCTTCCGAAGGCCTGACGTACCAGGCTTCTGATCGGCATAGGGTTTGGTGGTAACGGTTTTAATCATCGGGTTAAGCGCCTCTCGAGACAAGGCTGGAGTAGAGAGCCGCGTAGCGTTCTGCGCTCTTACCCCAGGATACGTCGGATTTCATGCCCTGCTTTTGCATCTGCGTCCAGACCTTTCGATCTTGGAAAAGGTACATGGCGCGGCGGATGGCCTGCAGCAACCCTTCGGCGGTGACGGGTGAAAACTGAATGCCGGTTGCGACCTTCGCCTGCAACGCGGCATGGTTGGCATCGATGATGGTATCGTTGAGGCCACCCGTGCGCGCGACGATCGGCAGGCAGCCATAGCGTAAGCCATAAAGCTGCGTGAGGCCACAGGGTTCGAAGCGGGACGGAATGAGGATCGCGTCGCAGCCGGCCTGCATCAGATGCGACATCGCTTCGTTATAGCCGGCGGAAACGCCGACGCGGTTGCGATGGCGACCGGCGGCGGCAAAGAGCGCCCCTTCGAGGGCGGCGTCGCCGGCGCCGAGGATCGCGAGTTTGCCGCCCATGGTGACGATATCGCTGGAAATGCTGGCGAGCAGGTCCATACCCTTCTGCCAGGTCAAGCGACTGATGACGCAGAAAATCGGCCCGTCATCGTCGTCCAGGCCGAAATGCTCGGCCACGCGCTTGCGGTTGGCGGCGCGGTCCTTCAGCGTCGAGGCTCCGTAGGTCCTGGCGATCATCGGGTCGGTTTCGGGATTCCAGATCCCATCGTCGATGCCGTTCACGATTCCGTGCAGGCTCGTGGCGCGGCTGGCGATGACCCCTTCCAGACCCATGCCGAATTCCGGCGTCAGGATCTCCTCGGCATAGGAAGGGCTGACCGTGGTGAGGGCATGGGCCGTCTGCAGGCCACCCTTCAGGAAGCCGATATCGCCGTAATATTCGATGCCTTGCATGGAGTAGGCGTGCGCGGGCAGGCGCAGGCCGGGGAAGATGCTCGGACCGAACTGGCCTTGGAAGGCGATGTTGTGGATGGTGAGTACGCTCGGCAGTTCCGGCGTCGAAGAGTAGCGCATGTAGACCGGCACCAGGGCCGATTGCCAGTCGTGCACATGCACCAGATCCGGCTGCCAGCCGGGCATCAGGCCGGCGGCGATTTCCGCGCCGGCAAGCGACAGGGCGGCAAAGCGCCGCCAGTTGTCGGGATAGTCCTTGCCGGTGGCGTCGACATAGGGACCGCCGGTGCGGTTGTAATAGGCCGGCACATCGAGCACGAGGAAGGAAATGCCGCTGTGCTCGACTTCGAAGACCGTGGCCTTTTCGCCGAGCAGGTCAGGCAATTCGAGGCGGGCCACCGGATTGCGGATGGCCTTCATGACCGCCGGATAGCCCGGGATGAGCGTCTTCGTCTCGACGCCGAAGGGCTTGAGTGCGCCAGGCAGGGCGCCGGCCACATCGGCCAGGCCCCCTGTCTTGATCAAAGGGAAGACTTCGGACGAAACCGAAAGAACTTTCATTTGTCAGATATCCAGCTTGTCGATCATCGTCTGCGTGATCAGGCAGATACCACTTTCCGTGCGGCGGAAGCGCTTGGCATCCAGTTCCGGATCCTCGCCGACCACCAGGCTTTCCGGAATGGTGACGCCGTGGTCGATGACGACATTCTTCAACTGGGCGTGCCGTCCGACCTTGACGCTCGGCAGCACCACCGCTCCCTCCAGCTTGGAATAGGAGTTGGCGCGCACGCCCGTGAACAACAGGCTGTTCGACAGGCTGGCGCCGGAGATGATGCAGTCGCCGGCAACGACGGAGGAAACGGCCGAGCCGCGGCGATTTTCGTCGTCATGGACGAACTTGGCCGGTGGGCTGATTTCGGCATAGGTCCAGATCGGCCAGGATTTGTCGTAGATATCGAGTTCCGGCACCACGGCGGTCAAATCGATATTGGCCTGCCAATAGGCGTCGATCGTGCCGACGTCGCGCCAATAGGCTTGCCGCTCGAAATCGGACCGGACGCAGGACTGTGCGAAGCGGTGGGCGACGGCTTTGCCGTTCTTGACGATGTAGGGGATGATGTCCTTGCCGAAATCGCGGCTGGAATTCGGGTCGGCGGCATCCCGGCGCAGGCATTCGATCAGGAATTTCGTGTGGAAGACATAGATGCCCATCGACGCCAATGCGAAATCCGGATTGCCGGGAATGCCCGGCGGGTCGGCCGGTTTTTCGACGAAATCGATGACCTGGTCCTTGTCGTCGACATGCATGACGCCGAAGCCGACGGCTTCCATGCGCGGCACTTCCAGGCAGCCGATGGTGACGTCGGCACCGGAATCGACGTGCTGCTGCAGCATCCATTCATAGTCCATCTTGTAGATGTGGTCGCCGGCGAGGATGACCATGTATTCCGGGCCGTAGGGCTCGATGATGTCGATGTTCTGGTAGACGGCGTCGGCCGTGCCTTCATACCATTGCGTTTCGGAAACGCGCTGGGAGGCCGGCAGGATATCGAAGCTTTCGTTTCGTTCGGGTCGGAAGAAGTTCCAGCCGCGCTGCATGTGGCGGATCAAGGAGTGCGCCTTGTACTGGGTCGCGACGCCGATGCGGCGGATACCGGAATTGAGTGCGTTCGAGAGCGCAAAATCGATGATGCGGGTCTTGCCGCCGAAATAGACAGCCGGCTTGGCGCGGCGGTCGGTCAGTTCCTTCAGGCGGCTGCCACGCCCCCCGGCAAGAACATAGGCCATGGCGTCGCGTGCCAGCGGCTGGAAACGTTTTTCTACCATTTCATTCCTCCCTGTCCGTAATGGTCTCAAAATTCCGGTTCGAGCATGATGGTTGCCAGCGGTGGCAGCGTTATCGTTGCATATATGTTTCCGCCGGCGCTGACGGCCTGGACCCGTCCGCCATTTCCCTTGCCGCTGCCGCCATAGATGTCGGCATCGGTATTCAATATCTCGCGCCACCGTCCCTCGGCTGGCAGGCGCAAAGTATAATTCTCGCGGTAGACCGGTGTGAAATTGGTGATGACCGCGACAGGCTTTTCGCCAGGCGCCTTGCGCAGCCAGGCGAAGACCGAATTCTCGAAATCATCGACGATCAGCCATTCGAAACCTTCGCCCTCGCAATCGCGGGCATGCAGGGCGGGCTTGCTGCGATAAGTGAAGTTGAGGTCGCGCACCAGGCGCCGCATGCCTTCATGCATGCGGTACTGCAGCAGGTTCCAGTCGAGCGCGCGCTCTTCGCTCCACTCGCTCCATTGCGCGAATTCCTGGCCCATGAACAACAGCTTCTTGCCGGGATAACCCCACATGAAGGCGTAGTAGGCGCGCAGATTGGCGAATTTCTGCCAGTCGTCACCCGCCATCTTGGCGATCAGGGACCCCTTGCCGTGCACCACTTCGTCGTGGGAGAGCGGCAGGACGAAGTTTTCCGAGAAGGCGTAGATCAGGCCGAAGGTCAGCTCGTTGTGGTGATACTTGCGGTGCACGGCCTCGCGGGCAAGATAGCTCAGCGTGTCGTGCATGAAGCCCATGTTCCACTTGAAGCCGAAGCCGAGGCCGCCTTCGTGCACCGGCTGCGACACCTTCGGCCAGGAGGTCGATTCCTCGGCGATGGTCATGACGCCCGGATGCGCGCCGTAGAGCCTGCTGTTCATCGATTGCAGGAAGCGGACGGCCTCCAGGTTCTCGTTGCCGCCATACTCGTTCGGGATCCATTCGCCGTGCTTGCGGGAATAGTCGAGGTAGAGCATCGAGGCGACGGCATCGACGCGTACGCCGTCGAGATGGAACTTCTCGGCCCAGTAGAGCGCATTGTTCTGCAGGTAGGCGAGCACTTCGGTGCGGCCGAAATTGTAGATCGCCGTGTTCCAGTCGGGATGAAAGCCCTTGCGCGGGTCCTCATGCTCGTAAAGTGCCGTGCCATCGAACCAGCGCAGGCCGTGTTCATCGGTCGGGAAATGCGCCGGTACCCAATCGAGGATGACGCCGATGCCGACCTTGTGACAGCCGTTGACGAAGCGCGCGAAACCTTCCGGCTCGCCGAAGCGGGCCGTCGGCGCGTAGAGGCCGGTGGTCTGATAGCCCCAGGACGGATCGTAGGGATGCTCGGTGATCGGCATGAACTCGATATGGGTGAAGCCCATGTCGACGCAATAGGGGATGAGGCGCGAGGCAAGCTCGTCCCAGGACAGCATCGAACCGTCATCGCGGCGCTGCCAGGAGCCGGCATGCACCTCGTAGATCGAGATCGGCTGGCGTCGCTGATCGACGTTCGCCCAATGCTCGCGATGGGCCGTGTCTTCCCAGACCTGGTTCATCTCGTGGGCGGTGACAGAGGCGGTCTTCGGCCGCAGTTCGCTGCGGCGGGCGAAGGGATCTGCCTTCAGCGGCAGCAGCACGCCGTCATGGCCGCGGATCTCGAACTTGTAGGAGACGCCGGCCGGGACGTCCGGCGCGAAGATCTCCCAGATGCCGGAGTCCGCGCGAAACCGCATGACATGCCGGCGGCCATCCCAACCGTTGAAATCGCCGACCACGGAAACGCGCTGCGCGTTCGGCGCCCAGACGGCGAAGTGAAAACCCTGCACGCCTTCGTGCTTCAAGGGGTGCGCGCCCATCTTGTCGAACAGGCGCAGATGCGTGCCTTCGCGGACGAAATAATCGTCCATCGGGCCGAGGACGGGGCCGAAGCTGTAGGGATCGGTGATCGCCCATTCGGCGTCGCCGCGCCGGGCGCGATAACGCACCGGCTGCAGCTTGGCAATCGTGACGTCGCCGGCAAAGAAGCCGGCCGGGTCGAGGCAATCCAGTTCGCCGATGACGGTGCCGTCGAGCGTCATGGCCGTGACGGCTTCCGCGCCGAGAATGAAACAACGGGCAATAAAGCCGTCGTCCGTTCGATGCACGCCGAGAACGGCGAACGGATCGGAATGGGTGCCTGCGAGAATTGCAGCGATCTCGTCTGCCGAAATGTCCCTCAAGGCTATGCCGTCAGCGGGTCTTTTCGGCTTCTTCATCCGGCTCTCCAGATTTCCTTGGCATATTGACGGATCGTCCGGTCGGAGGAGAACCAGCCCATGCGAGCGGTGTTGTTGATCGTCTTCGCGTACCATTCGGAGGGATTGGCCCAGAGGGCGTCGACCTCGCGCTGGGCCGCGGCATAGGCGTCGAAATCGGCTGCGACCATGAACCAGTCGTGTGCGTAGATACCGTCGATCAGGCCGGCATAGCGAGTGCGGTCATCGGGAGAGAAAACGCCTGAGGCGATGGCGTCGAGCGCCTGCGCCAGCTCGCGCGACCGCGCGATGACGGCGCGGGGATCGTGCCCGTCGCTGCGCAGATTGGCGACTTCATCGGCCGTCAGACCGAAAATGACGATATTGTCCTCGCCGACATTGTCGCGCATCTCGACATTGGCACCATCGAGCGTACCGATGGTCAGCGCGCCGTTGAGGCCGAACTTCATGTTGCCGGTGCCGGACGCCTCCATGCCGGCGGTCGAGATCTGCTCGGACAGGTCGGCGGCCGGAACCATGATTTCGGCGAGCGAGACATTGTAGTTCGGCACGAAGACGATCTTCAGCAGGCCGCGCACCGACGGGTCGTTGTTGATGACGCGGGCGACGTCGTTGATCAGCTTGATGATCAGCTTGGCGTTGTGATAGCTCGGCGCCGCCTTGCCGGCGAACAGCTTTACGCGCGGCTGCCAGTCCAGTTCCGGATGCGAGCAGATCTGGTCGTAGAGCGCCACGGTCTCGATGATGTTCAGAAGCTGGCGCTTGTATTCATGGATGCGCTTGATCTGGATGTCGAACATCGCATTGGGATCGAGCTTGATGCCCATGCGGCTGGCGACCAGATTGGAAAGCTGCACCTTGTTGGCGCGTTTGACGGCGGCGAACTTTTCCTGGAAGGCACTGTCGCGGGCGAACTTGTCGAGCGGCTTCAGCTTTTCGGCGTCGTCGAGGAACTCGTCGCCGATG
Source organism: Rhizobium sp. (assembly GCA_036398815.1). Taxonomy (GTDB): domain Bacteria; phylum Pseudomonadota; class Alphaproteobacteria; order Rhizobiales; family Rhizobiaceae; genus Rhizobium. The sequence continues at coordinate 52,042 of DASWOH010000216.1, forward strand.
GTTTCGCGGATGAGGCCGGTCAGGCCCGGATTGCACTGCATCAGCCAGCGGCGCGGCGTGATGCCGTTGGTCTTGTTGTTGATGCGGTCCGGATAGAGCTTGTGCAGGTCGGCAAACACGGTGACCTTCATCAGGTCGGTGTGCAGCGCCGAGACGCCGTTGATCGAGTGCGAGCCGACGAAGGCGAGGTTGCCCATGCGCACGCGGCGGTCGCCGTTTTCGTCGATCAGCGAGATCGAACGGATTTCCGAGTCGCTGAAATTGCGGGTCTTTCGGGCCTCGAGCAGGATCTTGGCATTGATCGTGTAGATGATCTGCATGTGCCGCGGCAGCAGCCGCTCGAACAGCGGCACCGGCCAGCTTTCCAGCGCTTCGGGCAGAAGCGTGTGGTTGGTGTAGCCGAAGGTGTTGCGGGTGATATCCCAGGCATGCTCGAAATCCATGCCGTGCACGTCGACCAGCAGGCGCATCATTTCGGCGATGGAAACGGCCGGATGGGTATCGTTGAGCTGGATCGCGACCTTGTCGGCCAGATTATCCAGGTTGTCATACTGCTGCAGATGGCGGCGCAGGATGTCCTGCAGCGAGGCCGAGGAGAAGAAGAATTCCTGGCGCAGGCGCAACTCCTGGCCGGCGGGCGTCGCGTCGGCGGGATAGAGGACGCGGGTCAGGCTTTCGGCCTTGTTGCTTTCGCGCAGCGCGCCGATATGGTCGCCGGCATTGAAGGCGTCGAGCAGGATCGGGTCGATCGGCTGGGCCGACCACAGGCGCAGCGTGTTGACGCGCTTGCCGCGCCAGCCGACCACCGGCGTGTCGAAGGCGGCGGCGATGACGCGCTCGGCCGGTTTCCAGACATAGCGGGGCTGGTCGTCGTGACCGCTGACGGTTTCGACGGCGCCGCCGAAACCGATCTCATAGGCGCTTTCCTGGCGCTCGAATTCCCAGGGGTTGCCGTGGGCGAGCCAGGTTTCCGGCAACTCCACCTGCCAGCCGTCGGCCATCTGCTGGCGGAAGAGGCCGTGGACATAGCGAATGCCGTAGCCATAGGCCGGGACCTCGACGGTCGCCATGGATTCCATGAAACAGGCGGCGAGACGGCCAAGGCCGCCATTGCCGAGCGCGGCGTCGGGCTCGAGGCCGGCGATGACGCGGATGTCGACGCCGAGCGAGGAGAGCGCGTTGGTGATCTCCTCCATCAGGCCGAGGTTGGAGACCGCGTCGCGCATCAGTCGGCCGATGAGGAATTCGAGGGAGAGATAATAGACGCGCTTGGCCCCGGTCTCGTAGACCTTGCGGGTCGATTGCATCCACCGGTCGATGACGCGGTCGCGAATAACGAGGATGGTCGCCGTCAGCCAATCATGCGGCTTGGCGACTTTCGCATCCTTGCCGATGCGATAGGTCAAGCGCTCGATGATTTCCTCCGCGAGGATTTCGGGGCGGGAACTGCGGGGAGCTGGAGCGGGGAGATTGGCCTTCGTCAAGTTATTCATACTATCAACTCTCGCCATTTGTGATTTATATTCAGGGGGTTACGCCTGATCAAACCAAATTGCCATCTCATCTAACTAGCAGTTTACGCACCGATGTAAAGTTGTTGCAACAGGTGAATTCGGACGGACATGAAAATAGCGGCCCAGCGTTCCAGAGGCGGTGAAAAGACTTGATTTCGGTTGTTTTTCCAGGTCTTATCTCTGGATTGATTGAAGAGAAAAAGCCGCTCCGGAGTAATCCGGGGCGGCTTTTTCGTTTTTGACTTATCCAGTGCCGGTGCTTCGCGCACTTGCCATTATCTGGTCAGAAGTGTCGCTCTATTGGATGCTTGCTCAGTGATGGTCGTAAAGGCACTGAACAGCTCTGCGGCATTCTGCGGAGTGAAGCTGTCGGAGCTTGACGTCGCGCAATACTTCAGCAACGCTTCACCATTTGCCGGCGCCATGAAGGCGATGGTATAAACATGGATTTTAGCGGCGCGCGCCTTGTCGCATTGAATTTTGGTATTCGCATCGGCGCTTTGCACGTTGTTGTTGCCGTCTGTCATGAAGACGATGTATGTGGACGGATCTGCAGTGCCGTTCTTATTCTTATGCTGAAGCTGCTCGTTTGTCAGTCCGGGGGTCGGGGATGCCTGCGTCAGGGCCGTCACCGCGGCTGCGAAGGCCGGTGCCGAATTCGTCGTTCCGCTTGCCGTCAGGTTGCTGACATATTTGGTGACTCCGCTCGTGCCCCAGGCGAGCGCGGTCGGCGTCTGGGCGACAGAATTATAGGAGTCGGCGCCGGTGCGGACATATTGGCTGTTTGGGTCCGCCTTGCTGAACACCGCTGCCATATTGTTGACGGCAATCTTCAGCGATTGCATTTTGGTGTAATAGTTCGTGCAGGACTTCTGACGATTGCTGCAGTTCTGGGTCGTTGTCGGCTGCTCGGCATTGACCGTGTCCGTCGCTTCGTCCATCGAGCCGGAGCGGTCGAGAACGAGATACATCGAAAACGGTTTTATTGCTGTGCCAGAAGATGAATCGGTGCTGGCGGCGTTGCCGTTGGTCGATGTGCTCGATGCGGCAACGTTCATCGAGGAGAAGCCGAGCATGCGTGTCATGCCATTCACCTGCATCGAATAGGACGCATCCACGACGACGGAATAACCGGTGTTGCCGGAGGAATCGGTGGTTTTTGTCACAGTCGCGCTCGTGCCGGTCTTGAGCGAGTCGATGGCATCCGTATCGTCGGAAAGATAGTTCGACATCTGTCCGGTTACAAACTGGGTCGCCAATTGCTGGGCGGTGGATGTCGTCGCGCTGCCGTTGCCAAGCGCCGTTGCCGTGGCAAGGGCGGCTGCATCGGTCGCTTGCTGCAACTGGCTGTTGGACGCGGCCATGTTGGAAACATCGACGGCCACGCCGGCTGTCGCTGCCACGACCGGAAGGGCAATCGCGGTCAGAATGCCGAAATTGCCCGTACGATCTCGTAGAAGTTGCGTAATGCTGCGAAATGTATTCGAACCGTTGATCATCACGTTCGCCCCAACGAGGTAATAGCTTCAGATTGGTGGCGAATATCGGCGAAAAATCTAAGCCCGCGGTTTATAAGATTGCTCGACTTTTAGCGAATAGAGCAATTATTCCCGTTTTGGGTGTATTTTACACCCTACTGTTTTAGGGGGATAACATCCACGGCCTGGACGGTCTTCTGGCTGCCATAGCTTTTCAGTACGCCGATGACGGGGGCGACGTCGGAATAGTCGCGGCCATAGGCGACGACGATATGGTCGGTGCCGGCGGGGATATTGTTGGTCGGGTCGAGTTCGATCCAGCCGGCCGTTTCGCCGCACCAGACGCGCACCCAGGCATGCATGGCGTCGGCTCCTTCCAGCCGCTCCTTGCCGGGCGGCGGGATGGTGCGCAGGAAGCCGCTGACATAGCCTGCGGGAATGCCGAGGCTGCGCAGCGCGATGATCATCACATGCACGAAATCCTGGCAGACGCCGCGTTTCAGGCGGAACGCCTCCTTCGGTGTGGTCTCCACCGTCGTCGCCTTGGCGTCATAGGTGAAATCCTTGTGGATCTGGGTACAGACGGCATGGGCGATCTGCATCACGGTCAGATTGGTCGTCGTCGCCCATTGGCGGGCATAATCGGCGATCTCGGCCGTTTCCGGCAGGCGCGGGCTGGTGCCGAGGAAATGATGCGGCGAAGAGGGCTCGACCGTCCAGCAGTCGCTGATCTCATCCGGCAGCTTGGCAAGCACGGGCGAGAAGTCGGCAGCAACGGGCTGGCTATCCACCTGCACGCGCGCCTGCATGCGGATATCCAGCTTTTCGTGGTGATTGCGCACCAGGATAGAGGTCGTGGGATGTTGGAAGAAATCGGTGAAGTTCGATTGCTCGTCCGGATGCGGTGAAACCTTCAGCGAGCCGGCGATCAACCGTTGGCGGTTGGCGAGCGACAGCGGCAGCAAGCGCATGATATGGCGCGCGCCGCTGGCCGGCACGTCGTAGATATAGCCCATGTGCAGCGACAGGTCGTAAAGCATCACATCATCCGAGATAGGTCTGGGCCAGAAGGTCGGAGAGCCGTTCCAGCTCCCGTTCCAGCCGCTGATAGACCTCATCGTTCATCGTTTCCGGGGTCATGACGGCCAAGCCCGAATGCAGCCGCATGGCTTCGCGGTAGAAAGGCGACATCTGGCCGTTGACGAAGGCGTTCGGCAATTGCTCCACTTCGCGGTGGATCTCGTTCATCTGGAACAGAATCGAGCGCGGGTTGAGCGGATCGAGCGCCAGCAGATCGGTCACCGTCAGCCGCGCCGTATTGACGTTGTAGCGGCGGCGATGGGTCATGACGCTGTCGCCGATTTCGAGCAGCATGTCGAGCGCGCCGTCGGGCGCTTCCGGGCCGGACATATGGCCGAGCAGGCGCGTCATGTGCAGCCCGCGCTCGATATAGCGGCCGAGCGACAGGAAGCGCCAGCCGGTGAAGCGGTACATGTTTTCATGCACGAGACCGGCAAAGCCCGCGAGCTTACGCAGGAGGATGGTCATGGCATGGCTGGCGTCGTCGCCGGATTTCACCGTTTGCCTGAAGCGGCGGGCGGTCTTGGCGAGATCGTTCAGCGCCAGCCAGCCGTCCGGAGAGAAGCGGTCGCGGATGTTGCTGGCGGAATAGACGGCGCTGTCGATGTTGCGCAGCAGGCTCTCCGGCACGGCCTCCTCGGTGTCTATGTCGACGGCTCCGAGATAGGCGCTGACATCGGCCAGTAGCGGCTGGGTGGGATCGGCCGATTCGGCAAAGCGTGCGTGCCAGGCGCGCAGGATGCGCAATGCCCCTTCGGCGCGCTCGATGTAGCGGCCGAGCCAGAAGAGATTGTCGGCGGCGCGGCTCGGCAGGCTGCCGGGCATGTTGCGGGTAAAGGTCTCTTCGGCCGGCAGCAGCGTATGGCGCTCGACCGGCTTGTCGGAGACGATCCAGACGTCGGCGGCCGAGCCGCCGGCTTGCATGGCGATGGCGGCGACATCGTCGCCGCTGCCGATGCGGGCAAAGCCGCCGGGCATGATCTGCCAGCCCTTTTCGGTGCGGGCGGCAAAGACGCGCAGGCTCATCGGCCTTGGCAACAGCTTGCCATTTACCCAGGCGGGTGTCGTCGAAAGGGTGACGACCTCCTGGCCGACCAGCTTCTGGCCGTCCTTCGCCAGCCAGTCGGCGATCGATTCCTTGGCGGTGGTACGCAGCGTCGAGCCCAGCACCGATTGGCCGCTGTCGTCGAAGAAGGGCATGCAGGAATAGGCCGGGCCGATCACCATCTTCTCGATATGCGCGGCGACATGCGCGCGTTCGGCCTTCTGGCCGCACCACCAGGTGGCGATCGACGGCAGCTTCAGGTCTTCGCCGCGCAAATGCCGGCAAATGGTGGGCATGAAGGCGAGCAGCGCGCGGGTTTCGAGGATGCCGGAGCCGAGCGCGTTGACGATGGTGACGGTTTGCGCCCGCAGCGCCTCGACCAGGCCCGGCGTGCCGATGTGGGATTGCTGGTTGAGCTCCAGCGGATCGGCGTAGGAGGCGTCGAGACGGCGCCAGAGCACGCTGATCGGCCTCAATCCCGCGACGGTGCGGACCATGAGCTGGTCGTTGACGACGGTGATATCTTCGCCTTCGAGCAGCATGAAGCCGAGATAGCGGGCGATATAGGCGTGTTCGTAATAGGTCTCGTTGGCAGGCCCCGGCGTCAGGACGGCGATGCGGTCGGCCGCGCCGCGCTTTGCGCCCTGAAGCGCATCGCGGAAGGCGCCGAAGAACGAGGCGAGGCGATGCACCTTGGTTTCGGCGTAGATATCGGAAAAGGCGCGGGTGGTGGCGACGCGGGTCTCCAGCGCGAAACCGGCGCCCGACGGCGCCTGGGCGCGGTCGGCGAGCACCCACCAGTTGCCGTCCGGGCCGCGGCCGATCTCGAAGGCGAGGAAATGCAGGTAGTGGCCGCCCGCGGGCTTGACACCGGCAAGCGGCCGCAGGAATTCCGGATTGCCGCCGACCAGCGCCGGCGGCAGCAGGCCTTCCTGCACCAGCCGGTTCTCGCCGTAAATATCGGCGATGACCTCTTCGAGCAGGTCGGCGCGCTGGCAAAGGCCCTCCGACAGCGTCTGCCATTCGCGCTCATCGATCAGCACCGGAATGTGCGAGATCGGCCAGTTGCGTTCGCTGAGGCCCTTTGCGCCATAGGCGCGGTAGAAGACGCCGGCATCGCGCAGGTAGCGGTCGGCGCGGGCGAACCGCTCCAGAAGCTCTTGCTCCGGCATGCGGCTCAGCGCGGCGAGCAGGTTCTGCCACACCGGGCGCACCGCACCGGTATTGTCCACCATCTCGTCGGCGACGCCAGGCAGGGCGGAATAGGCAAAGGCCGGATCGTTGCCGATGCCAGCCCTTACCTCATCTCGCCGTTTCGTCGCTGGTTTCTTGCGCATGCCTATTCCTGTTTCAAGCTCCCGTCGGCCGCCTGAGATCAAGCGTCAGCGGAAATTCCCCCGACACTGTTTCCGCACGCAGGTCATAACCGCCCGCCGTATGCCCCCAAGGCTCGAATCGCGCCAAGCGCCGTGCTTCGGCCTCGTTGCCATTCACGGGGAAGGTGTCATAATTCCGGCCGCCCGGATGGGCAACATGGTAGATACAGCCGCCGATCGAACGTTTCGACCATGTATCATAAATGTCGAAGGTCAGTGGCGTATTGATCGGTAGAACCGGATGCAGGCCGGAAGCCGGATGCCAGGCCTTGTAGCGGACGCCGGCAACGGAAACGCCGGAGGTGCCCGTCGGCGTCAGCGGCATGGCGCGACCGTTGCAGGCGACCGCGTAGCGGGCGGGATTGTTGGTTTCGAGCCGCACCTGCAATCGTTCCACCGACGAATCGACATAACGGACGGTGCCGCCGACCGCGCCTTCTTCGCCCATGACATGCCAGGGCTCCAGGGCCTGGCGCAATTCCAGCTTATTGCCCTCGTATTCGACTTCGCCGCAAAAGGGGAAGCGGAATTCAAGCTGGGCCTGGAACCATTCGGGACGAAGGTCGAAGCCGTTTTCCCGGAGGTCCGTAAGCACGTCGAGAAAATCCCGCCAGATATAATGCGGCAGCATGAAACGGTCGTGCAATGCCGTGCCCCAACGGACGAAATTACCGTCGACCGGGTTGCGCCAGAAGCGGGCGATGAGGGCGCGGACCAGCAATTGCTGGGCAAGGCTCATGCGGGCGTTCGGAGGCATTTCGAAGCCGCGGAATTCCACCAGCCCGAGGCGGCCGGTCGGCCCATCCGGCGAAAACAGCTTGTCGATGCAGATTTCCGAGCGATGGGTGTTGCCGCTGGAGTCGGTGAGGAGATTGCGGAACAGGCGGTCGACGAGCCAGGGCAGCGGCGGGATGCCGCGGCCGGGCATTGGCACCTGGGCCATCGCGATTTCCAGCTCGTAGAGGCTGTCGTGGCGCGCTTCGTCGATGCGCGGCGCCTGGCTGGTCGGGCCGATGAACAGGCCGGAGAAGAGGTAGGAGAGCGTGGGATGGCGCTGCCAATGCAGCACGAGGCTCTTCAGCAGGTCCGGTCGGCGCAGGAACGGGCTGTCGCCCGGATTGGCGCCGCCGACGACGACATGGTTGCCGCCGCCGGTGCCTGTGTGGCGGCCGTCGATCAGGAACTTGTCGGTGCCGAGACGTGTCAGCCGGGCCTCTTCATAGACCGCCGTCGTGATGTCGACGCAGTCCTGCCAGTTGGTCGCCGGATGAATGTTGACTTCGATCACGCCGGGATCGGGTGCGACGCGGATCACGTTGATGCGCTCGTCCTGGGGCGGCGAATAGCCTTCGATATGCACCGGCAGTTTCAGTTCCGCCGCTGCGTTCTCGGCCGCGGCCAGAAGTTCGAGATAGTGCTCGATCCCTTCGACCGGCGGCATGAACACGCAGAGCCGGCCATCGCGCGCCTCGACCGAGATCGCCGTGCGCACGGCTCCATCGATATCGCCGAGCGTCTGCTCGACGCGCGATTGCGCGCTTTCGTCGACCTGGAACGAGGCCTCCGGCATGGCGCGGCCCGCCGGAACGATGACGTCCGGCAAAGCTGTTCGCGGAATGGAGGGATCGACGGTGTGTATATAGGGGTAACGCGACGGCGGCACATAGGGCAGGGTGCCGAGCGGCAGGCGATAGCCGACGGGTGAATCGCCCGGCACCAGGAAAATCTTGCCGCGGCGCGTGCTCCACTTTTCGCTGACCCAGCGCGTGCCCGAGGCGCGCGCGTTCCATACCTGCACGGGAAGGATATAGCCGGTCGGGATCGTGAGGCCGCGTTCGAAGACACGGGCGATGCGGCTGCGTTCCTCGGGGTCCTTCAGTTTCGAATTGGACGGATCGACGTTTTCCGGCAGGCTGCCTTCCTTGATGATCCATTCGGCCGGGTCTTCATAAGCCGGCTGCACCATGTCGGGCTCGATCGCCAGCTCCCTGGCGATCGCGGTCAGAAGCTTTCCGGCGTCCTCGGAATTCACACCGGTCTTTGCAGTCTCCTCGGCGATCAGAGCGGGATTCTGCCAGACGGGCTTGCCGTCCTTGCGCCAATAGAGCGAGAAGGTCCAGCGCGGCAGGCTTTCGCCCGGATACCATTTACCCTGGCCGTAATGCAGGAAGCCGCCGGGCGCGAAGCGGTCGCGCAGGCGGCGGATCAACCGATCGGCCCGGTCGCGCTTGGTCGGGCCGACGGCGGCGGTGTTCCATTCTTCAGACTCGAAGTCGTCGATCGAAATGAAGGTCGGCTCGCCGCCCATGGTCAGGCGCACGTCTTCGCTTTGCAGGACGCGATCGACCTCTTCGCCGAGCGCGTTCAGCGCATCCCAGCTTTCGTCCGAGAAAGGCTTGGTGATACGTGGATGCTCGGCAACGCGGGTGACCTTCATCGCGAAGTCGAATTCGGTATTGGCTTCACCGGTATAGCCGCCGGAGATCGGGGCGGCGTTGCGGTAATGCGGCGTCGCGGCGAGCGGGATATGGCTCTCGCCGGTGAGCAGCCCGGAGGTCGGGTCGAGGCCGACCCAGCCGGCGCCGGGAAGATAGACTTCCACCCAGGCATGCAGGTCGGTGAAGTCGACGTCCGTGCCCGAGGGGCCGTCGAGCGCCTTCAGGTCCGGGGTCAGCTGAATGAGGTAGCCGGAGACGAAGCGGGTCGCCAGGCCAAGGTGGCGCAGGGTCTGGACGAGCAGCCAGCTGGTGTCGCGACAGGATCCCTTGACCTTTTCCAGCGTTTCCTCCGGCGTTTGCACGCCGGTCTCCAGGCGGATGACGTAGCCGATCTCCTGCTGCAGCCGCGCATTGATGCCGACGATCATGTCGACGGTCGGCTGCTCGGAGCGGTCGAGCGTTGCGAGGAAGGCTTCGAGGCGCGGTCCCGGCGCCTCCGGCTTCATGTAGATCGACAGATCTTCGCGAAGGGTCTCGGGATAGTCGAAGGGCCATTTGGTGGCCTCTTCCTCGACGAAGAAATCGAAGGGATTGTAGACCGTCATGTCTGCGACAAGATCGACCTCGATCTTCAGCTCGGTCACCGGATCGGGGAAAACGAAGCGGGCGAGATAATTGCCGTAGGGGTCCTGCTGCAGATTGACGAAGTGATTGGAGGGCGTGACCTTCAGGGAGTGGCTGAGGACGCGGGTCTTGGAATGCGAGGCGGGTTTCAGGCGAATGACTTGGGGGCCGAGGCGGACCGGATTGTCGTATTTATAGTGGGTGAGATGATAGATGCTCGCTTTGATCGCCATATGTCTCTTTGCCTAGCCCCGCATCGTTGTGCGGCAATTGCTGTTCCCGCCAGCAGTGTGTGCAATGCAGCGAAAGAATGCAAGGCGTCTTGGCGGTCAATCGGGGTCATCCCACGGGATGCAAAAATAAAACGGCGGGCTTTTGCCCGCCGCCTTGAAATCATTGCTGTCGAAGATATTACTGCGCCGCGCGTCCAACCGGACGCGCTAAGATCGCAGCGACACTTTGAATTGGCGCATAATCCTTTCCTTAAATCGATTCCGATTTAAGGGGTTTGCGCTAGCTTCTGCCGAATTCATCGACCAGACGGATGATGTCGTCTTCGCCGAGATAGGAGCCTGTCTGCACCTCGATCAGCTCCAGCAGGATCTTGCCGGGGTTGGACAGGCGATGCACCTCGCCGAGCGGGATATAGATCGACTCGTTCTCGCGCAGCATCTGCACGTTTTCGCCGACCGTCACCTCCGCCGTGCCCTTGACGACGATCCAATGTTCGGAGCGATGGTGATGCTTCTGCAGCGACAGCTTCTTGCCCGGAAGCACGAAGATGCGCTTTACCTGGAAGCGTTCGCCGTTCAGCACCGAGGTATAGCCGCCCCAGGGACGATAGGATGTCGGATGCGTCTCGGTGAGCTTGGCGGTCGTCTTGTGGCCCGCCAGCAGCTTGACCAGTTTGCCGACTTCCTGGCTGTCCTTGAGATGGCCGACATAGACGGCGTCTTCGCTGGCGATGACCGCGACGTCCTCAAGCCCCTGCACGGCGAGATGGATGCCATGGGTCATGACGAGCGAGTTCTTGGTGTTGACCAGTGTCGTGCTGCCGGCGGCGACATTGCCGTTGTCGTCCTGCTTACCGACCTTCCAGACCGAATCCCAGCTTCCGAGATCCGACCAGGTGAAGGGCGAGGGGACGACGGCTGCATTGGCCGTCTTTTCCATCAGCGCGTAGTCGATGGAGATATCCGGGCTCTTTGCGAAGGATTCGGCATCGAGGCGGGTGAAGTCGAGATCGCGCTTCGACTTGGAGACCGCCTTGCTGGCCGCCTTTTCGACCTCTGGCGCATATTCGCCGATTTCGGACAGAAGCTGGGCGGCGGAGAACATGAACATGCCGGAGTTCCAGTAGAACCCGCCGCTGGCGATCATCTCCTTGGCCTTTTCGAGGACCGGCTTTTCGACGAAACGCTTGACGACATGGGCGCCGGTCGGCAGTGCCTTGCCACTTTCGATATAGCCATAGCCGGTTGCCGGTTCGGTCGGCGTGATGCCGAAGGTGACGAGCTTGCCCTGAAGCGCTGTGTCTCGGGCAACGCGGACGCAATCGTAATAGGTCGCGTTGGCATCGATCTCGTAGTCGGAGCCAAGGACGTGCATGGTCGCATCCTTGCCGAAGAGCTCGGTGACGAGCACGGCGGCGGCGGCCACGGCGGCGGCCGTATTGCGGGCAACCGGTTCCAGCAGCACGGCGGCCAGCTTCAGGTCGAGTTCGCGCGCCTGTTCGGCGACGAGGAAGCGGAACTCCTCGTTGGTGAGCACGATCGGCGCTTCATAAAGCTCGGGATCGGAAACACGCTCCAGCGTGTTCTGAAAGAGCGTCCTGTCGCCGATGAACTGAATGAACTGTTTCGGTGCCGAGGCGCGAGACAGCGGCCATAACCGTGTTCCCTTGCCTCCGGCCATGATCACCGGGACGATTTTCGCTGCCATTCTTTCTCTCTCCTAGACACTTATTCAAGCGTTACGCGAAGGTTTGCAACTTATGGGATTGTCGATATCGCTCCTTCGACAACTCTTATCGCCATTGCGATCTGCCGTCGACTGGGAACTTCATCGATCTTAGTGTGAAAGTTCTAATAGACTCTCATCGGAAATGTGACGTTTCGATGAAAAGACGGCAGCCGTGTGGCGGATCGCCTGCCGCGAGACGTGATCGTTGCCGCGATGGGCGGCGACAACGATCAAGCATTCTCTGTCACGCCTCGGCCCGGTCGCCCGGCTCTTCATGAGCGGGCTCATGCGCGGCGCCGTAGCGCTTGTTGTAGCGGATCGACGACCACAACGAGATGCCGATCAGGGCCGCGCCGCCAAGGCCGGTGATGACCTCGGGAATATGCATGAGCGTCTGGACGTACATGATCACAGAGAGGATCAGGATGGCGTAGAAGGCGCCGTGCTCCAGGTAGCGATAGTGGGCGAGCGTACCCTTTTCCACCAGCATGATCGTCATGGAGCGCACGTACATGGCGCCGATGCCGAGACCGATGGCGATGATGAAGAGATTCTGGGTCAGCGCGAAGGCGCCGATGACGCCGTCGAACGAGAAGCTGGCGTCGAGAATCTCGAGATAGAGGAAGGCGCCGAAACCACCCTGGGCGGCGGCGCTCATCGTCTTCTGCGAGGCGTCGAGAAAGCCGGCAAGAACTTCCACCAGCAGGAAGGTCAGGAGACCGTAGATGGAGGCATGGAGGAATGTGGTCGCTTCCTCGCCGCCAAGCAGGGAGGAAAAAATCAGCACAAGGATCAGTACGAAGGCGATCTCGATACCCTTGATGGTGGCGAAACGCGCCATCGCCTTTTCCAGGAAGGCGATCCAGTGCACATCCTTCTCGTGATTGAAGAAGTAGGTGAGGCCGACCATCATCAGGAAGGTGCCGCCGAAGGCGGCGATGGGCAGATGCGCGTCATGCATGATCCGCGCATATTGCTCCGGCTCGGCGGCCGCGAGCTTCAGCGCCTCCCAGGGGTTGATATGGGCGGCAATGGCGACGATCGCCAGCGGGAAGACGATGCGCATGCCGAAGACGGCGATGACGATGCCCCAGGTCAGGAAGCGGTGCTGCCAGACCGGCGTCATCTCCTTCAGCTTGTTGGCATTGACGATGGCGTTGTCGAAGGAGAGCGAAATCTCCAGCACAGCCAGCACCGCGCAGATGAAAAAGGCCGTCGCCACGCCGCCGAGCGTGCCGGTCATGTTCCAGCCGAGCAGGGCGCCGAGGATGAGTCCGCCGATGGTGACGATGAAAGCCCAGGTAAAATAGCCGAGGGTGGATTTGGAGGAGGCTGGACGTGTCATCGACCCACCTCGCCATGAGCAAGGAGCATATATTCGGATTGAGGGCGCAGCCGCATGCCGAAGACGGCATGCGGGCGAGGCATGGTCAAGCTATTCATTGGAAAGAAATCCGCCGGCTCATCTGCAGGCGGTACCGACATCGCGAGAGCGCCGTAAAAACTCTCGCCAGAGGGGCCCGGCACCAAAGTTCACTCCGCAGCCGATGTCAGAAGGCGCGAAGATGCTACCATTAGTTAGTGAAGTTGCGGTGCGCGTCAAGAGCCGAATTTGGATGTCGGCGCTTTCGGGTCCGCGTATGCGGGATTTTCCGGAACCAAACCGGGGGAGGGGGCGTTTGACCTTGAGGCGGACAGGGCAATGTCCGTTGTCGAGCGGATTCCTCAGGCGGATTCCATTGTCGGATAGAGAGCAACGGACAAGGAGCACCTCCCATGAGCCCACACCCCATTCATCCTAAGGCGAAGGAACAAAGGCCGGAACTGACGGCGCGGCAAAAACGTGCGCGGCCGAATTCGCTGCGCCAGGCGCAAGTGCTGCCGCCGCACAATGTCGATCTGACGCTGCAGCCGGCGACGCATGATGATGTCCATGTTCCGGCGCATGTCAGCGGCGCGGATCTTTCGCGCGAGGCGCCGGGCGATGCCAATCACGGGGGCAAGAAAAAGGGCGGGTCCCACTAAAATCCGGAGAGGGCGCTCTTCCGGGAGTGCCTTCTCGACAGGGATGCGTTCAGCCGGCCCGAAGCTATCGGTTATTTCTTGGTGCGCGGCGGCTTGCCGTTCGACAGGAAGCTGCCGGTAAAGCTCAGTTCGGTCGATTTCGCCGAACATTGGAACGTGACAGGCTTGCCGGAATAGGGGTTGGCGAAGGTGCAGACGCCTTTTGCCTCGACCCGGCCGGCGATCTTGTTGCCGGCGCCGGTGGAGATGACCTCGATCGGCAATTGTATCGTTCCCTTCGTCGCGCCGGGCTTGATCCCGCGTCCGTCACCCTGGAAGCCAAGCATCTTGCCGCCGGCCGAAAAAATAAACGTCACCGAGCCGTCCGGTCCCGTCACGCTGGCGATCTGGGGCGTGCAGCCTTTGGATGCATCGAGCTTGCCGACAACGAGCTTGGAGCACTTGCCGTCGATGACGGCCACGCCGGAGCCTGGAAAATTCTGCGCGCCGGCACTCGTGGCAACGATCATGACTGTCAATCCAATGGCAAGGCCTGCGAATCGCATGTTACGGGCTCCTTTAAAGCCCGGACAGGTTTGCCGATCGAAATGTGGCAGTCAACCCGCAGCGCTTAGATACGACCGCGGGCGGGCGCGCCGGTCACTCCGGCACAAGCGTCCCGATCAACTGTAGAAGGGCGTTCTGCCGGTTGCCGCCGCCTGCCAGGAATTCATAGAGGGTCATCTGCTTCTCGATGCCGCCATCGACGAGATAGTCGGATTGGCGGATGATGAAGACCTCGCCGCTGTCGGTGTCGCGGGCAAGATGGAACAGATACTCATCACCGTTGGGCTTGTGATTTTTATAGAATTGCTTCTTTACGATCGCCATCTCGTCCTCCCGTACGATCAATGCCTTAGCATAACAGTAGTGTGACAGCGCGAGCGGAAGTCAAGCGATTCGCGCGTGGAAATTATGCGGATCTGTCCATCGGCCGTGGGTTCGGGCGCGGAACATCAGCATGTGATTGGATATTGAAGGAAAGGCCATTATTCTCAGGCTGCGTGATCGAGTATTCGAGCCGCCATGAGCGAGAGGTCAAAGCAGATGAGAATGATGTTAGCGTTGGGAGCTTTATTGAGCTTGGCTTGCGTCTCCGCAGGCGAGGCACCGTCGAATTATCAATCATACCACGGTGGTATCCGTGCCGACAGCGATCCCGTGCTTCTGGAGAGATACGACAGGGCGTTGAACCGCTGCGAACCGGAAGCCTATTCCTGGCGTCGGGGATCACCCGATCCGGACAGCACCCTGTATATTCTGGCATTGAGAAATTGCTTATATAGACACGGTTTTGTGGATCGGGGCTTCCATGCCTATCCCACGTCGGCAGTGTTCCAGCACTTCCTGGATCTCTGATCGCCCGCTGTTCCCTGTCATATCGAGAAGTGCCTTTTCCACCATTCGGAGAGGGCGCTTTTCGTCTGGAGGAGGGGCTGGCTCCGGCAAGCCGTCGTCAAATGAAAAGGGCTTCCGGTTTCCCGAAAGCCCTTGCTTTTCAGCGAATTAGGATGGTGGGCGTGACAGGGATTGAACCTGTGACCCCTACGATGTCAAGGTGACGTGCTGCTTCCGGTGGTCGTGCTCAAAAACGAAAAATATCACTTAAAAACAGTTAGATAGTCCGTTTTTGTCTCAAGTCATTTTGGCTTAGAGGAGGTGTCAAAGTACCGCTTTTGGGGCCTATTTGTGCCCCGTTTGAGGGCTGATTTGGCAACCGATGGCAACAGCTTTCCGCCCGCGTCTACGGCCTTCGCGCTCCCGGTCCTGCTGTCCACACATTTAGACCGCCAATGATTTCAGGCCCGTGCAACTGTTGCACGCCCGCGCCCGCTTCCCCGGTTCGTCCCCAGGCATTCCCTACCATATCGAACCTACGACCCCACGAAACAATCACTACGTCAGTAACTATCTGATATATCTATATATTTAGCTTTTGCTTCTTGAAAATTTATGGGAATTTGGTAGTGTCCGTTTGCGGGCTTTTCGACGGGGTGGCCCGTGCATCGGTCCCCGGTTTGGTAGCTTCCTGGCGTTGGGCCGGGGACCGTCTCACCCCCGCAATCATTCGATAGGGACGCACTGCCATGAGTGAACACGCCATCCAGAACATCAGCCTGCAAATTCCGGTGAAACTCGCTCGGATGCTGGACGCGCGTATTGATGCCGAACGTGGCAGCGCCGTGCTTGGCCCGGTCAATCGGTCCTCTGTCATGCGCGCCATAATGATCGACCTCAATGCGGAAAGAGCAGCACGAAAGGGCTAACCTGGGTTATTTCCGGGGCTCATAAGGCCCCAGGAAGCGCACGCCGTTAAAATGAATGAGATGTGTAGGAGCTTCTGCAACCCAAACTTCAGTTTCCCAGGCAATTTCTGACAGGTATTTGGCCATAAGCCGCCGCGTCGGGAACGCGGTCACGTAAACTAGCCCAGGCTTTGCGGAAGCGAATAGTTTCGCCAATTCATCATGACGTTTTCCGTCAACGGGACCATGAGAAGTCACGCTCTCGATTAAGAGCAACCAATCTTTGTCAGGATAGTAAATTACCACATCCGGGAGTTTGCCGTGTTTGTCTAACGACACCCCGAGCGTCCGCAGTGCCTCCGTATCGAAATAGCCAACCTTATCCCCGGTATCGCCTGCGTAAATCAGGTTGCCACCAGGGACAAAGCGACCCGCAAAATCTTCTATGATGTCCCTTATCAATTCGCTGTGAGCGCCAGGGCTGAGCGAAAGTGTTCCGCCATTGCTGAGCTTAACAGGGACCTTGTTCTGTTCCCTTTCGGCTGCATACCGCGCGGCAAGGCTTTCGCGAAGGGCCATGTAATCGCTAAGGTTTTTTGTCCATTGGGGAGTGTTGAAGGATTGCAGCAACGAAAGTGCTGATGGTTCGATCTGATAAGCTGCGTCTGGCGAGTTCGGAGGACGGTTCGGTTTGTCCGGATTGTATAGTACAAGGCCTGCTGCCATAAATTGGTGCATGGTGCGGCGACGTATCCCCTCCCGCGTATTTGGTTTCCATTCCTTGCCGAAGTGTTCCTTTGCCCAATCCATAATGGGCGTGATCCCCATTAGCGGCGACGAAGCGTCTGCCCACGTTCTGTCCGGTCGGAGGTCTAGGATCGACAGCAGGCAAATTGAGGAACGTTCATTCTGCTGTTCCCTGGGAAGGCCCAGAGCGGCGAGTATAACCGCAGCCTCATTGACCAGCTTAGCAACCTGTTCTTCGCTCACCTAATCGCCTTTTCAAATGCACGATCAATCATTTCCTGATCGGGAATGTCGTTAAGCCCTATGACCCATTGACCCAGGGCGCAAAGAACCTCGCGCGAAGGGTATCTCATGCTCTTCAGATCGCCCGCGTTCACCTGGGTATGGCCATTGAACCTTCGAAACGAGGCGTCGGCGGCTGACGTGTTCAGGAACACGGCTAGTCCTTTAGCCAGTTCTTCAGTTAGCGGCTGCTTTTTCTCGTGAATGTAATTGACGTGGTTTTCCAGGCCGATGCGAGTGAAGCCTTTCAACTCTCCCGGATCAATCACCCCGGCTACAATCCGGCGTCGTTCTTCCTTCGATGAAAAGCGCCGAATAACAGGATACCAGCCATTAAGAATGAGCCATTTGCGTGAAGTGTCATCCTCAACAATTGCGTTGAATTTCTTGATGTCTTCGATTGGCCACTTTAGACCGTAGCCAATCTGATGGGCGGGGTAGAGCAACGGAACGGTTCCGTCTTCCGGCATTTTACGTGTGTGGTCCCGCATCCGAAAATCGACCACTGGCCCTGTGGATACGGTCAGGCCCAACGAGGCAATCGAATGTGTCAGCCCAGGAAGATCAAGCGGGTCTAGTTCTTCCGATGTCGGAATATGGATAAACCGCTCCCGGTCGCCTGGGTGGACGATCTTGATGAAATCGTGCCTTGTTATCACAAGGTCGCTGAAAGTGTCGTCGGTGGAGGTGGATACTTCGACTGGCCCTTGCTGACCACCGCGCTCTAGGACGATTATCACGTTTTCCTGTAGCACCTTGTCATCCTTGAATGCCGAGTTCCGACTGTCAAAGAGGTGCATACGTTTGATTGCAGCCCGTTCAAAGACCCAATCCCGGAAAGGACGGTAGTAAGGCCCGTTGCAAAAGCTGCGTGGGATGATAGCGACCAGCATTCCGCCCTGGGCCATTAGATCAAGTGCAAGAGCAACGAAGCCGGTGTAGAGGTTAACTGTTTCCAAACCAGCCCGGCTTAGGTCCATCCGGTGTTGTGAGCCCGTGTTGATCTTCTTGTAGGGTGGATTGAGGATAGCGTGGGTAAACGTCGCTCGCTGTGCAATAGAACGCGGAACGCTGGCTTCTATAAAATCGTCGCCAAAAACCTTGGGTTCAAAAGCCATCCGCGTAGAATATTCCGCGAGATGTTGCTCCAGATGCGTATTGAGACGAGGATCAATTTCGTAGGCTTCGGCTATAACGCTTTCGAAATGAAAGCCGCCCTCAGCCCACCTGTCGAGGAATGCGCAGGTGAGCCCACCCACGCCAGCACCCGCGTCGAGCAAACGGCACACTCCAGAAGCATCCGGGAAAAGGGAAGCCATGAACCGCGCAGTGGAAGCGGGCGTCATGAACTGCCCAAAGGTGGACTTATGTCGTTGCTCGGTTGATGCAGACATGTCCTTGCGGACGCGATCTGCCTTTTCGAGGACTGCAAGCGGTGCGATTTCTTTCAGCATCCGCGAGATTTAGCTGAAAAATAAACGCGTCGCATCAAGCAAGCCAATTTCGTCCCCAGTTTGTGAGTGCGATGGACAAAAACGCCCCTTGATCCACGGTTTTGTCGGTCAATGGAGTGGCTTGAAATATAGCTGAACTGGTATGTGCTTCACGAAGTAATCAGTTCTGCTACTCGCCACGACATCTTTCGTGGTGAAGACCGTCCCGGCAGCGTTGCTCTCATGCAAGGAAGCGGTGGCCTGCTTTTCAAGAAGGTACTTTTGCCAGGTTGCCATCATTCTCACGGTGTTTTCGATGTAACTGTAGATGATCATCCCGCCGTGAGCGTGGTCGAGCCTCCCATTAGTGTAGCGAGTTGTCAGCTGGAGATAGCCCTGGAACAACCAATTACTGTCGGTCTCATCGACTTTTTTTGCCTCGCCGAGCCATTTGAGGTCACCCAGTTCTTCGATAACAATATCGCAGTGGCCTCCGGTTTTCGTGTCATGAGTTGCATTGAAACCCATGCTTTTTAGGCCAAGTCGCAGAAATTCCGTGAGTTCGTCTTCGCTCATGTCCTGTTTCGAGCTTGGGTCAGACGTTATTTCGCCAACTACGAATGTAATCGCGCGGTCAACCAACCCGATGAACGCCTGATAGGGTTCAGGCCCCAGATGCAGCATCATGCGACCGAGAGAAATTTTCTCTTGCTCTGTGCGTGCTAGTAGCTCCAAGTCGCGTAAACTAAACATACCGCTGCCAGTCACGAACGAACCTCCAAGAATTCGGATGTCGCTCTGAAAAATGGCAATATGTTTCTTTCGTAATTTTCGTCCTTGAGGCCAGTCACCTGATCATAGAATATGCCCGTTGCGCGTGCCTCCGCTACGTCCTCATCCGTGATCTCATACTCCGTGTCTCCATTAGAGTAGATGAAGCACATTTTGATTAAACGCAGTGACGGCGAGGCGAGTATTGAGATGAGGCGGATAAGCTGGCCATCGTCTCTGCCAATGCCGCTTATCTCTGAAATTTGATTGATCGTAACAAGACGCAATTCACCCTCGTTCGCCTCGGTAAAGAAGGCAAACATTCGCTTTAAGGGTTCAAAGAGAGGGTCCCTTCCGTAGCTTCCCTCGATCTCTTCCCATATCTGGGTCAAGTCAGGCGGCATCTTCTTTCAGGTACTCGTCAATCTTAGCTCTGATGAAATTGTAGTCCAATTCGCCTGTGCAGTTGCGGATCACTGCGGTTTCTAGCGGGTGATCCTCACTGTGCAACATCTTAAAGCTGCCATTTAAAAAAAGCTCAGGGTTGGTGTAGTCATCCTCGCCATAATCGACGGTCCACCTAACCCCCAACTTGAACAGTTCAATCTTGCCACGTAGCGCATTTTTCCCACCGAGATGATAGCGTTCCTCTCGCAGGCAGGCATCACCTAAACGCATTTTCTCATGCTTGAATGAGCCCGTGGAAGTGTGAAGAGCGAACTCGACTACTCTGCCTTCGTTGGCGGTTTCGTAGATGCGCTTAATGATGGGGAATAGATTGACGGGCGTCTCGTCAATCGAGGAGGCGCTGTCGGCTTTGAACGCGTCCAGGGTTTGGTTGATTGCAATCTCTGAAGCGTCAGCATTGGCTCCGTTCGGGAAATCGACGCGTAGCTCAACTGTGGACCCTTCGTGGGGCAGCCATATGACATCGTAAGCGCGAAACTTGTTTTGTTTGACGCCGATGATCTCTTTGTACTCGGCAAATACGGAGCGCGCGTCCACAGGGATGGTGGCCATCGAAACGGTCTCGCGTTTCTCTACGGCGCGAATGGAATTGTAGACTAGCGTTATGCCCTCATCGCTTTCATGGATGAAGCAGAGCTTGGGTTTGGAAGTGGGAAGCTCCCCGACGTCTTCTGACAGCTTTGAGAATGGAAATAGAGAAAATCCTTTCTTCGCCGCAAAGGTGGTGCGCGCCTTTTCTAGCGTCGCGTCCTCGACTGTGTAAAATCGCGAAGCCTTCTCGCCAAACAGAATATGTTCCAGGAAGGCATTGGATAACGCATCCGCGTCGATGTCGAATTTTTGCTCCGAGAGCTTTTCTCTGAATGGCTCCCAGCTGCGCGCTTTTGGTCCTCCGTGGGCGGTAAGCACTTTGGCTGCAACGCGCCAAGGCATTCGACCTTCCATTCCACTGAGGATGTCTTCAAGTGAAAATGATGTTCTGGGAGCGGAAATGGTAATCTCCATCAAAGCACTAAAATCAAGCGGAACAAGCGCCATGATAGAAGTACAAAATTCACTTCGTCTAGGTTGTTATTCAACCGCGCGCAGATTTATTTCCGTCGGTGAATTTGGCAACATTTGGCAACACGCGATTATTGCCAACAAGAAAGGGCTTAGCGATATTCTCGCTAAGCCCTTGGCTTTTCAGCTAATCTGGATGGTGGGCGTGACAGGGATTGAACCTGTGACCCCTACGATGTCAACGTAGTGCTCTCCCGCTGAGCTACACGCCCATCCGATGGCGGCGCATAGATCATAAAACCTTGGGAGCCGTCAATAGGCTTTTTTCAATTTTATGACGCCGTGCGCGGCAAGCCTTATGCGGCAAGGAGTTTGTTCACTTCGTCGACGAGTTCGCGCAGGTGGAACGGCTTGGAAAGTACCTTCGCATCCTTCGGCGCCTTCGAATCGGGGTTCAGCGCAACGGCGGCAAAACCGGTGATGAACATCACTTTCAGGTCGGGATCGAGCTCGGTGGCGCGGCGCGCCAGTTCGATGCCGTCCATTTCCGGCATGACGATATCGGTCAGGAGCAGCGAAAAAGGCTCTTCGCGCAGCCGGTCGTAGGCGCTTGCTCCGTTGTCAAAGGACAAGACCTTGTAGCCGGCCTTTTCCAGTGCCTTCACAAGGAAGCGACGCATGTCGTTGTCATCTTCGGCAAGAAGTATCTTCTGGGTCATCATCTGTTTCGCTAATCAACTTTTGTCTTGTTGGACTTGTCCAGCGTGTAAGGTAGCCGCTGGCCGTAAACAAGCCGTGAATGGTCGGACCGGATATAATCATCCGCATTCGCTGCTGCGGGGTTGTATCCGGGCGCCGCCTTGCGCGGAGCCGGGATCGGGCTTCAAGGCTTGCCGCTTTCACAGCTTTGGATTAAGGCCATTTCGCTAAAGTTAGTATGGACTTGCGGGCGTGCAACTGGCAACATGGATATTGCGACAAGTTGTTGAAACGGTAAGACGTTGATGTCCGCAGAAATGCGTAATTTCGAGATTTTCGAAGTATTGGAGCCCGTCTCCCAGACAATTCCCTTTGTCTATAGCTCGCCGCATAGCGGCCGCGTCTATCCGCCCGACTTCATCGCCCAGTCCCGCTTGCAAGGCATCGCCATCCGCCGCTCGGAAGATCATTATGTCGATGAGCTGTTTTCGGCGGCCAGTGCGCTCGGAGCGCCGCTGCTGCTCGCCAATTTTCCGCGCGCCTATATCGATGTCAATCGCGAGCCCTACGAGCTCGATCCGCGTATGTTCGAGGGCGCATTGCCGCCTTATGCGAACATCAATTCGCTGCGGGTCGCCGGCGGTCTCGGCACGATCCCGCGAATCGTCGCGGAAAACATGGAAATCTATGCCCGCCGCGTGCCCGTGGAGGAGGCGCTCAGGCGTATCGATACGATCTACAAGCCCTATCACGCGACCCTGCGGCGGCTGATCGCCCGCACGCATGTCCAGTTCGGCTTCGGCGTCCTGGTCGATTGCCATTCCATGCCGGGCAATATCCGCATCGCCGGCAGCAATATGCGGCCCGATTTCATCCTTGGCGACCGTTACGGCACCAGCGCCTCGGCGGAGCTTTCGCGCGCCGCCATGCAGATCCTCGAGGAGCTCGGCTTCAACGCCGTGCGCAACAAGCCCTATGCCGGCGGCTTCATCACCGAACATTACGGCCGCCCTTCCCGCGGATTGCATGCCCTCCAGATCGAGGTCAACCGTTCGCTCTATGTCGACGAGACGACGCTGGAGAAGCGCTCGGATTTCGACGCGGTGGCCGCTGCCATCACCCTGTTCATGAAGCGCATCGCCGAACATGTGGAATCCTACGCAGGCGACCCGGCGCTGGCGGCGGAATAGGGGGCGCCTTATCTCCGGATAAGCTGAGCAAGAAGCGGACTCTCCTCTGGCAATTTCAATGACTTAGAAATTGCGCTGAACTTTTAACTATGCTGAGCCTCCGGTGCTGCAATTCCTAAACCAGTGAAATGGCTTTCTCGCCCGCCAAGGGCGAGATCGGCTCTTGCGTCTGCGGCGTCATTCCAATGAAACAATCATTCCCGACAAAAAAAGAACCGCGCTTGTGGCGCGGCTAAGTCTAGGGAGGAAACACCCAAGGAGGGTATTTACAGTCAGAAGACTGTAGGGGGATGATGCTATTGCATTGCACAAATGTCAAGCAGAATATTGCGGTGCAAGATATTTAGGCAATGTCCGAATTTCTGCTTGATCCGCAAGCATTCCGCCTCTCGCATCGGCATTCGGTTTGCTTCCGGATCTTTATGCGCTATGACTTCGCCCGTCCCGTCATTTATTCGGATCGACCATGCTTCCTGATCGCTCGTTCTTCTATCGTCTGGCCGAAGCGGCCAAGGCCGAGACCCTGCCGCGCTTTCGCGCCGGCATCGATGTGGTCAACAAGGAAGCTCAAGGGTTCGACCCGGTGACCGAGGGTGACCGGGCCGCCGAAGTGGCGATCCGGACGCTGATCGAGGCGGAGTTTCCCGATCACGGCATTCTCGGCGAAGAGCACGGCAATGTCGGCCTCGACCGCGAGCATGTCTGGGTGATCGACCCGATCGACGGCACGCGTGCTTTCATCTCCGGCGTACCCGTCTGGGGAACGTTGATCGGCCTGCAGAAGAACGGCCGCGCCATCATGGGGCTGATCGACCAGCCGTTTACCGGCGAGCGTTATTTCGCCGATGGCAGCGGCTCGACCTATTCCGGTCCGGATGGTGAAAAGAAGTTGCAAGTTCGCGATTGCGGCAGCCTGTCGAAGGCTATTCTCTTCACCACTTCGCCGCATCTCTTCGTCGGCGAGGAGATGGTGAAATATCGCGAGATCGAGAGCCAGGTGCGGCTTTTCCGCTACGGCACGGATTGCTATGCCTATGCGTTGCTCGCCGCCGGTCACATCGATCTCGTCGTTGAAAATTCGCTGAAGCCCTATGATGTCGGCGGCATCATCCCCGTCATCGAACAGGCGGGCGGCATTATCACCACCTGGGACGGCGGCCGGCCCGAAATGGGCGGCTCCATCATCGCCGCCGGCAGCCGCGCGGTCTATGACCAGGCGCGGGCCATTCTGTCGCGCTAGCTTTCGACTTCCATGGTCTGCGTATCCCCTTCGGCGTCGCTGCCGGGAATGAAGGCGTTGATGGCGGCGAGCGCCGCGTTCCGGTAAATATCCCGCTCCTGCAGGAGCTCATGCTTGGACCCGTGAATGGGCACGAGTTGCGCCGCGCGGAAGTAGCGCGCCAGCCGCTCCTGATCGGCATAGGGCACGATGCCATCGCGGGTCGGCGCGATCAGTATGGTCGGGATGGTGATCGAGAACAGATGCTCTGGCCTGGTGACGCGATCGATGGCACGAAACGATTCCGACAGCCAGCGCGCTGTCGGCGGGCCGAGCACAAGTTGCGGATAGGCGGTGCCGATCGCGGTGTTGCGCCGGTAGCGCCGCTCGTCGCCGGTCAGCGGGTTTTCGGGGAAGGGTGTTTCCCTGTTCTTTTTGCTGAATTGGACACGGCCAAGACCGACTGCGCTGACCGCGCTCGAGATAGTGCGCACGATGCCGGGCGAGGCTCCCTGGCCGGTGAGGCCGACGAAGGGCGCGAGCAGCGCCATACGCTCGATCCGGCTCGCCAGCCGGGGCGCGGCGGACAGCGCGATCAGCGCGCCGGTTGAATGCGCGAGAAGGAAGAAGGGCAGGCGCGTGTCCGGCAGCACGATCTTGTCGAGGAAAGCGGTCAGGTCGCGCTCGTAATCGGAAAAACGGCGGACGTATCCGCGCCGAGGATCCTTCAAGAGCCGCTCGGAACCGCCCTGGCTGCGCAGGTCGAAGGTCGCCACCCACAGGCCCTTGGCGGTCAGATCGCGGATCGTCTCCAGATATTTTTCGATGAACTCATTGCGGCCCTGCAAGATCACCACGGTTCCCTTGGCGACCCGCTGCTCGCTGCGGAAGACGACATAGCGCAGCTTGCGCCCGTCAAAGCTTTCGAAAAACCCTTCGATGCGGTTTTCCGGCACCGGATTGTCTGGCGTTGAATAGAGGATCGAATCCATGACGATGTCGCGCCTCGCTAACGGGGGGGGTCTTCCGAAGGGGATAGCGCAGGCGGGGGGAATTGCAACTGGTTTGTTGAGGGGCGCGCCGTGTAGGCGGCCGGCGTTGCAGTTCCCGGTCGGGTGGGGAGGTAGCCCCAAATGCCGACGAAGCGGAGACTGCGCGATCCTGCTCTAACGGCTCGCGACATCCAGCGGAAAGCCGCGAAACGGTTTGATCTCCTTGAGAACGAATGTCGTCTGCATCTCCTTGATCCGGGGCAGGCGGCGCACGATGGTCATGGCGAAGTCGGCGTAGCTGTCGAGATCCGCCGCCACGACCTGCAACAGGAAATCGGCGTCTCCGGCGATGCTGTAGCAGGCGACGACCTCGCTCAGTTTCAGGACGTCCTGGGAGAATTCTTCCGCTTCCGCCTCGCTGTGGCTGTCGATCTTGACCCTGATGAAGGCGAGAACGCCGAGGCCGATCTGCCGCCGGTCCAGAACTGCCGTATAGTTCTGGATGACGCCGCTCTCCTCCAGTTGCCGGACCCGCCGCCAGCAGGGCGAGGTCGAAAGCCCGACCTCGGATGAGAGCGCCTGATTCGTCAGGCGGCCGTCCTTCTGGAGGGCGCCCAGGATGCGTGTATCGACGGGTTCGAGCGGAAAGGGCATACTTCACCTTCTATTGGATCATGGAGGGTAGATCCTGCCATAATTGGCGAATTGTTGAAAACAAAAGGTAAGATAATTCCCATGACGGGATATATTCTGTGGCGCAGTTTCATCATCTGCCGCAGGTTCCCATGCTCCCGGATATTCGCCTTGCTGTCATCATAAACCCTGAGCTGCCGCTTGGCCTGATCGCCAACACGGTGGGCGCGATCGCGATTGGTCTCGGCGCCAGATTTCCGGGCCTTGCCGCGCGGCAGCTTGCCGACCGCGACGATCGGGCCATCGACATCAGCTCCAACCTGCCGGTTCCTATCCTGCAGGCGGATGCGGATACGATCCGGACGCTGATGCTGAAGGCCCTGCCGCAGCCGGGCGAGCGGGCAATCGTCCCCTTTCCGGCCTTCGCGCGGTCGCTGCACGCCTATGCGGACTACGAGGCGACGTTCCCCGGCCGGGATCTGTCGGAAGAGATGATCGACGGCCTGGGATTGGTCGGTCCATCGAAATGGGTGAAATCGCTGACGGGATCGCTGAAGCTTCTGAGGTAGGCTTGATTGCTATTGCCACCACAGCGCAAAAAAAGGCCGGCTTGCGGAGATAGAGAGATCCGCTGAGCCGGCCGAGCAGGGACTGAAGAAGAAGGGACGATATACTTCAGTCATCGGACAAATGATGCATCCGACGGTCCCATTGATAGCCCCGCCCGCCTGAACGGGCGCCGAACCGGGTGTTCATCTGCGGTTCACGCGGTTTTTCGGCGAAGTCCGGTGCAGGCCATCGGGGTCTTGAACTCCCGAAAAGCGATCACCATCTCCATTCTGCGGGTGCCAAACGGGCCTGCAAAACCGTTCCGAGGCCGCCCAAAGCGGGGTCCCGGGGCAAACCGTAAATCGCAATCGTCGCTCACAGGAGGACACCATGCGTCACGTAGACTTCACTCCCCTTTACCGTTCCACCGTCGGTTTCGACCGTCTCTTCACCATGCTCGACAGCCTTGCGCAGCCGGATCAGGCGCAGACCTATCCGCCCTACAACATCGAGCGGACCGGTGAGAACACCTATCGCATCACCATGGCTGTTGCCGGTTTCGACGAAAAGGAACTGAGCATCGAGGCTCACGCCCACGTTCTCCAGGTCAAGGGTGAAAAGAGCGAAGAGCCGGCGGAGGCCAGCGAATATCTCTATCGCGGCATCGCCAAGCGCGCCTTCGAGCGCCGCTTCCAGCTCGCCGATCATGTCGAGGTCCAGGCGGCTTCGCTGAAGAATGGTTTGCTGCACATCGATCTGTTGCGCAACATTCCGGAAGCCATGAAGCCCCGCCGCATCTCCATCGCCGCCGAGCCGGTCGATACCCCGAAGGCAATCGAGGCTCACATCAACTAAGCTGGGCTAACGGTCTTTGACCGTCATGCCATTGATCCTCCCAGGATTAAAAAGAAGCGGCGCTCCATCGGGGCGCCGCTTTTGTTTTGGGAGCGATATGGGAGACGGTCAGGCGGCGTTCGTGGCGCCAGTCGTCTCGGCTTCGGCTTTGGTTGTTTCCCGCTTCCTGGCCGCATCCGCATATTTCTGGGCAAGGAAGGCGCAGGTCATCAGCTGGATCTGATGGAACAGCATCAGGGGCAGGACGATGGCGCCGATGCCCTGGCCGGCGAAGATGACGTTGGCCATCGGCACGCCGCTTGCCAGCGACTTCTTCGAGCCGCAGAAGGTGATGGTGATCTCGTCGGCCTTGGAGAAGCCGAGCGCGCGGCTGCCGAACATGGTGATGCAGAGCACCGTTGCCAGAAGCACCATGTTGGCGACAATGACGGTGGCGATATCGAGCACCGAGAAGGTATGCCACAGTCCCTCGACGACAGCCTCGCTGAAGGCCGAATAGACGACCATCAGGATCGAACCGCGATCGACAGGCATCAGGATCTTCTTCTTCGAGCGGATCCAGTCACCGATCCACGGCTGCAGCAGCTGCCCGGCGATGAAGGGGGCGAGCAGCTGCAGCATGATCTGCCACAGCACGTCCCAGGAAAAGCCGCCGCCCTGACCGCCGACCGAAAACAGCACGCCGACGAGCAGCGGTGTCAGGAACATGCCGAAGATGTTGGAGGCGGAAGCCGAGCAGATGGCGGCCGGAACGTTGCCGCCGGCGATCGACGTGAAGGCGATGGACGACTGCACGGTCGACGGCAGCACGCTCAGGAACAGCAAGCCAGTATAGAGCGATACAGGGAGAATGCTGTTCGGGACGACCTGGCCGATGCCGAGCACCAGCAGCGGGAAGATACCGAAGGTCGTCAGCAGAATGACCAGATGCAGCCGCCAATGCAGCAGGCCGGCGATGACGACATCGCGCGACAGGCGCGCGCCATGCAGAAAGAACAGCAGGCCGATGGCAAAGTTGGTGGCGATGCCGAAATAGTGGGCGCCCGCCCCATGCACGGGAAAGAAGGATGCCGTCAGGACCGTCAGGACAAGCAGCATGGTGAAGGTATCTGGAAGAAAGCGGCGCATCGTGCCAACCCCGATCGCAATTACAAGCCTTAAGATTATGTCTTGCAGATAGACCTATCGTGATCCACGATGCAAGGAATAACAGTTATTGTAATTCAGGATGAAAGTGATGCTCGATCTCACGCAATTGCGCAGCTTCGTCGCCGTCGAGCAGATGGGCAGCTTCACGCTTGCCGCCGAGCGCCTCGGCCTTGGCCAGTCCACGGTCAGCCAGCATATCCAGCGACTGGAAACCACGCTTGGGCGCAGGCTGCTGGCGCGCGACACGCATCGGGTGGTGTTGACGGGCGACGGCGAGGCGCTGCTCGGCCATGCCCGGCAGATGCTGTCGATCGAGGGAGAAGTGCAGCAGCTCTTTGCCGGCAACAGCCTGCGCGGCAACCTACGGCTTGGCGTTTCCGAGGATTTCGTCACCAGCCAGTTGCCGGATGTGCTGGAGGAATTCGTCCGCTCGCATCCCTCCGTCGATCTCGAACTGACGGTCGCGCTCAGCGGCACGCTCTATGAGATGCAGGACAATGGCGATCTCGATCTCGTGCTCGCCAAGCGCCGTCTCGGCGACGTCAGGGGCAAGCTGGTCTATCGCGAGCCTCTGGTCTGGCTGGCGCGCGATCCGGAGCGTATCCGGGCGCTTGCCGGGCCGCTGCCGCTGATCGCCTTTCCAGCCCCGAGCGTTACCCGCGCCGTGGCGCTGGAAGCGCTGCGCCGCCAGCAGGTGCCATGGCGCATCGTCTGCACCTGCGGCAGCCTCAGCGGGCTGACGGCGGCGGCGCGGGCCGGCATGGGCGTCCTCGTCCAGCCGCGCAGCATGGCGCCGGCGGGACTGGCCGAAATCGCGCCGGGCTGGCTGCCGGCCCTGGAGGATGTCGAATTCGTGCTGGTGCCACGCAAGGGGGCGGATCAACTGCTGGTCAGCGCCCTGTCGGAGGATATTCTGGCAAAGGTGAGGGGATTGCGGTCGATATGAAATGTTGGGCTCGTTTCGAGCCGGTCATGAAAGCCGTTTCGGATCATGTGGATAAGCGTAAAGGATTTGTTAAGATTCCTTCGTCGGCTGCCATCTCCCTTTCCGCGTGTCTCGCTTCCGAAGTGCATGCGGTTCAGGCTCCCGTCAGCTTATGCCACTACCGTGTTGCGCAGTGGACGAGTTGAATCAAGGACATCAGCCCGATGCCATATGGTGCGATCTTCATTTCCGGACTTGTCGCTTGCGTGATGGCAATGACGATTATCGTTCATCATGCCCCCGTGCCCCCTTACGATGGCGCATCGAACTTCACAATGTTCACTCATCGGAATCAGAACTGACCTTCTGATGAAGCACTGAGCGCCGGCTGCTCCAGGAGCAATACCGGCGCTCTTTTTCTATTGTCAAACGAGGCAGGCGAGGAAGCCGGCGACGTCGTCCTCGGTCGTGGCAAAGCTGGTGACGAGGCGGATCAGGGTCTCGTTCTCGTTCACCAGATCCGGCTGCGATTCAGGAATCGGCCATTCGTAGAATTTCGCCCCTCTGTCCTCGGCGGTCCTGGCGGCCGATTTCGAGATGATGGCGAAGACTTCGTTCGAGGCAGTCGGCCAGGCAAGGTGTGCGGCGGAAGCCCGCTCGATGCCGGCGCGCAGGCGGTCGGCCATACGGTTGGAGTGGCGGGCGAGGTCGAGCCAGAGGCCGTCCTGGAAATAGCCGTCGAACTGGGCGGCGATGAAGCGCGATTTGGAGAAGAGCTGGGCGGCGCGCTTGCGGATGAAGTGCATCTCCTTCGCCTGCTCCTGATTGAAGAAGACGATCGCCTCGGCGCACCAGCAGCCGTTCTTCGTTCCGCCGAAGGACAGGATGTCGACGCCGCGCTTCCAGGTCATCTCCGCCGGGCTGGCGTCGAGCGCGACCAGCGCATTGGCGAAGCGGGCGCCGTCCATGTGCAGCGGCAGCCCGTTGGTCTTGCTGATGGCGGCGATGGCGTCGATTTCGGCGAGCGAATAGATGGTGCCGATTTCCGTTGCCTGGGTGATGGTCACGGCCGCGGCGCGGCCATGATGCACGGCGTCCTGCGGGAAGCGGGCGATCTTGGCGCTTAGCGCCTTCGGGTCGATCTTGCCGGCGGCACCCTCGACCGTTGCCAGCCTCGCGCCGCCGAAGAAATCCGGCGCGCCGCATTCATCCTCGGCGACATGCGCCTGGGTGTGGCAGAAGCCGATGCCGCCCGGCTTCTGGACGCTGGCGAGCGACAGCGAATTGGCGGCGGTGCCGGTCGCGACGAAGAAAACGGAGACTTCGCGCTCGAAAATCTCTGAAAACTTGGCTTCGACCTTTTGGTCGAGATCGCTGGTGCCGTAGGCCGAGGCAAAGCCGCCGGATTCGGCGAGCAGACGTTCGGCGATTTTGGAATGGGCACCGGCCCAATTATCGGAAGCAAAGAACATGAATGGCACCAACTGAGACTACAGGTTTGCGGGAATGTTAGTTAAGGTCCGCCGGACATTAATCCAATGCTGCGGGCTATCAAGAGTGTTGCGCAGAAGGACTCATCACAGAAATTGATCCAAGCAATCAACAAACAAAATGATGCGCTGCAGCGAAACTTTCTTGCTTGAAATTTGCAGCATTGGCAATCTTCCGTCGCGCGCTGACGAAATTTTGCCGTTTTGCTCTTGCGAACGCAGACGCTTTCTGTCATAGAGCTGGTGAATTAGGACAGGGTTGCTGTCCTATTTTGGCCGCCGAGGCCGAAGATGCGCCAGGGGTCCTGACGATGTCGGGATTTCGAGCTATAGTCACCGGGAGCACGCCCTTTTAAGCCTTCGAGGCGATGGGGCCGAGCGGCGATGGAATAGCAAGGCGCGGAACGCTGACGACAGGCTCCATCGTGGGGCCAGGTCTGCGACCGGATCTTCACAATGCAACAGCGCTGTCGCGCGTCGGACCGGGTAACGGAGCGACGCGGGACGAAGGATCGCCCGCGCCGCGGGCCTTACCGGAGGGAAGACGATGACGAACAGGACGCCGTCCATGACTTTTGACCAGACTGCTGCAGCCAATGCTGTCGCTGCGGCCAAAACGTCGAAACGCGCCGATCGTTTAACCTCGGGGGGCATCCCACGGAAGCAAGGCCTCTACGATCCGCGCAACGAGCATGGTGCCTGCGGCGTCGGCTTCGTCGCGCATATGAAGGGCCAGAAGTCGCACCAGATCGTGCGTGATGGCCTGTTCATTCTCGAGAACCTGACGCATCGCGGCGCCGTCGGCGCCGATCCGCTGATGGGCGATGGAGCGGGCATTCTCGTGCAGATCCCGGACCGTTTCTTCCGCGAGGAAATGGCGCTGCAGGGCATCATCCTGCCGAAGGCGGGCGAATATGGCGTCGGCCATTTCTTCCTGCCGCGCGACGAGACGCTGATCGAGCATTTCAAGGCCGCCATCAAGCAGGTCGTCACCGAGGAAGGCCAGGTTCTGCTCGGCTTCCGCGATGTGCCGGTCGACAATTCGTCGCTCTCCAAGGCGCCGGATATCGCCGGCACCGAGCCGCATCATGTGCAGGTCTTCATCGGCGCCGGTCGTGATGCCGGCACGCATGACGAATTCGAGCGCCGCCTGTTCACCCTGCGCAAGGTGATCTCGAACCGCATCTATGCGGAATATGAGGGCGAGGAGAGCAATTTCTATCCGGTCTCGCTGTCGAGCTCGACCATCGTCTACAAGGGTATGTTTCTCGCCTATCAGGTGGGCGCCTATTACAAGGACTTGGCCGATCCGCGCTTCGAATCGGCGGTTGCCCTCGTGCACCAGCGCTTCTCGACCAACACCTTCCCGTCGTGGAAGCTGGCGCATCCGTATCGCATGGTCGCCCACAACGGCGAAATCAACACGCTGCGCGGCAACGTCAACTGGATGGCGGCGCGTCAGGCGTCGGTGTCTTCGCCGCTGTTCGGCGACGATATCTCCAAGCTCTGGCCGATCTCCTACGAAGGGCAGTCGGACACCGCCTGTTTCGACAATGCGCTCGAATTCCTCGTGCGCGGCGGCTATTCCATGGCGCATGCCGTGATGATGCTGATCCCTGAGGCATGGGCCGGCAACCAGCTGATGGCAGCCGAGCGCAAGGCGTTCTACGAGTATCACGCTGCCCTGATGGAACCGTGGGACGGTCCCGCCGCTGTCGCCTTCACCGATGGCAAGCAGATCGGCGCGACGCTCGACCGTAACGGCCTGCGTCCGGCCCGTTATCTCGTCACCAATGACGATCGCATCATCATGGCGTCGGAAGCCGGCGTTCTGCCGGTCGAGGAAGAGAAGATCATCCAGAAGTGGCGCCTGCAGCCGGGCAAGATGCTGCTGATCGACATGGAAAAGGGTCGTATCATCTCTGATGACGAGGTGAAGTCCGAGCTTGCCACCAAGCATCCTTATGGCAGCTGGCTCAAGCGCACGCAGTTGATCCTGGAAGACCTGAAGCCGGTGGAGCCGCGCGCGCTGCGCCGCGACGTGTCGCTGCTCGATCGCCAGCAGGCTTTCGGCTACACGCTGGAGGACACCAAGATCCTGATGTCGCCGATGGCGACGACGGGGCAGGAGGCGATCGGCTCCATGGGCACGGATACGCCGATCTCGGCCATGTCCGACAAGCCGAAGCTGCTTTACACCTATTTCAAGCAGAACTTCGCGCAGGTGACCAACCCGCCGATCGACCCGATCCGCGAGGAGCTGGTGATGAGTCTCGTCTCCTTCATCGGCCCGCGCCCGAACCTGCTCGATCATACCGGCATGGCCAATGCCAAGCGGCTGGAAGTGCGCCAGCCGATCCTGACCAATGGCGATCTGGAAAAGATTCGCTCGATCGGTCACACGGAAGACCGTTTCGACACCAAGACGCTCGACTTCACCTATGATGTCGAGCGTGGCGCCGAAGGCATGCCGGAAATGCTCGACCGTCTCTGCGAGCGCGCCGAGGCGGCCGTTCGCGGCGGCTACAACATCATCGTGCTCTCCGATCGCCAGATCGGGCCGGACCGCATCGCGATCCCGGCGCTGCTGGCGACCGCCGCCGTGCACCACCACCTGATCCGCAAGGGACTGCGCACCTCGGTCGGTCTCGTCGTCGAAACCGGCGAGCCGCGCGAAGTGCATCATTTCTGTCTGCTCGCCGGCTATGGCGCCGAGGCGATCAACCCCTATCTCGCCTTCGACACGCTGCTCGACATGCATCAGCGCGGCGAATTCCCGAAGGAAGTCGACGCCAGCGAAGTCGTCTACCGCTATATCAAGGCGGTCGGCAAAGGCATCCTCAAGGTCATGTCGAAGATGGGCATTTCGACCTATCAGTCCTATTGCGGCGCGCAGATCTTCGACGCGATCGGCCTGCAGGAAGAACTGGTCGACAAGTATTTCTTCGGCACGGCGACGATGATCGAAGGCATCGGCCTCGAGACCATTGCCGAGGAAACCGTCGCCCGTCACAAGTCGGCCTTCGGTGCCGACCCGATCCTGGCGAGCACGCTCGAGATCGGCGGCGAATATGCCTACCGCATGCGCGGCGAGAGCCACGCCTGGACGCCGGATGCGGTGGCCGCACTTCAGCATGCCGTGCGCGGCAATGCAGAGGATCGCTATCGCGAGTTCTCGGACATGGTCAACGAGTCGGCGCTCCGGATGAACACCATTCGCGGCCTGTTCAAGATCAAGGGCGCGGAAGCGCTCGGCCGCAAGCCGATCCCGGTCGATGAGGTCGAGCCGGCCGCCGATATCGTCAAGCGCTTCTCGACGGGCGCCATGTCCTTCGGCTCGATCAGCCGCGAGGCGCATACGACGCTCGCGATCGCCATGAACCGCATCGGCGGCAAGTCGAACACCGGCGAAGGCGGCGAAGAGTCCGATCGCTACATGCCGCTTTTCGACGGTTCGCCGAACCCGGAACGCTCGGCGATCAAGCAGATCGCCTCGGGCCGCTTCGGCGTGACCACCGAATATCTGGTTAATGCCGACGTGCTGCAGATCAAGGTGGCGCAAGGCGCCAAGCCCGGTGAGGGCGGCCAGCTGCCTGGCCACAAGGTCGATGCGACCGTCGCCAAGACCCGGCATTCGACGCCGGGCGTCGGCCTGATCTCGCCGCCGCCGCATCATGACATCTATTCGATCGAAGACCTGGCGCAGCTGATCTTCGACCTGAAGAACGTCAATCCGACCGCCGATGTCTCGGTCAAGCTCGTCTCGGAGGTCGGCGTCGGTACGGTTGCCGCCGGCGTCGCCAAGGCGCGCGCCGATCACATCACCGTCGCGGGCTTCGACGGCGGTACGGGCGCCTCGCCGCTCACCTCGCTGAAGCATGCCGGCTCGCCTTGGGAAATCGGCCTTGCCGAGACACAGCAGACGCTGGTGCTGAACGGGCTGCGCTCGCGCATCGCCCTGCAGGTGGACGGCGGCCTGAAGACCGGCCGTGACGTCATCATCGGCGCGCTGCTTGGCGCCGACGAGTTCGGCTTCGCCACCGCGCCGCTGATCGCGGCCGGCTGCATCATGATGCGCAAGTGCCACCTCAACACCTGTCCGGTCGGCGTTGCGACACAGGACCCGGTCCTGCGCAAGCGCTTCAAGGGCACGCCGGAACACGTCATCAACTACTTCTTCTTTGTTGCCCAGGAAGTGCGCGAAATCCTCGCCTCGCTCGGTTTTGCCAAGCTGGACGACATCATCGGCGCTTCGGAGCTGCTGGAGAAGGACGACATGCTCGCGCATTGGAAGGCCAAGGGGCTCGATTTCAGCCGCATCTTCCACAAGGTCGATGCGCCGAAGGAAGCGACCTATTGGACGACGGTGCAGAAGCATCCGATCGACGACATTCTCGACCGCAAGCTGATCGAGCAGGCGGAGCCGGCGCTGGCCAGCAAGACGCCGGTCGCCTTCGAGGTCGGCATCAAGAACGTCGACCGTTCGGCCGGTGCGATGCTGTCAGGCGCTGTCGCCAAGCGCTACGGTGCCCGTGGTCTGAAGGACGACACCATCAGCGTCACGCTGAGGGGCACCGCCGGCCAGTCGTTCGGCGCGTTCCTTGCGCGGGGCGTGACCTTCAACCTCATCGGTGACGGCAACGATTATGTCGGCAAGGGCCTTTCGGGCGGCCGCATCATCATCCGTCCGCCGGAGAACTCGCAGATCCTGGCCGAGCATTCGATCATCGTCGGCAACACCGTGCTTTACGGCGCGACCGAAGGCGAATGCTACTTCCGTGGCGTTGCCGGCGAGCGCTTCGCGGTGCGCAACTCCGGCGCCGTCGCCGTTGTCGAAGGCGTGGGCGACCATGGCTGCGAATACATGACCGGCGGTGTCGTCGTCGTGCTCGGCGAAACCGGCCGCAACTTCGCGGCCGGCATGTCGGGCGGTGTTGCCTATGTGCTCGACGAGAAGGGCGATTTCGCCCGTCGCTGCAACATGGCGATGGTCGAACTGGAACCGGTTCCGGAAGAGGACGAATTGCTGGAGAAGCTGCATCATCATGGCGGCGACCTCATGCACAAGGGACGCGTCGACGTCTCCGACGACATGACGCGTCACGATGAGGAGCGCCTCTACCAGCTCATTTCGAACCATTTCCACTACACCGGTTCGACGCGTGCGAAAGAAATCATCGATC
Source organism: Rhizobium sp. (assembly GCA_036398815.1). Lineage (GTDB taxonomy): Bacteria > Pseudomonadota > Alphaproteobacteria > Rhizobiales > Rhizobiaceae > Rhizobium. The sequence continues at coordinate 87,456 of DASWOH010000216.1, forward strand.
ATTGGACCGATTACCGTCCGAAATTCCGCAAGGTCATGCCGGTTGAATACCGTCGCGCCCTTGAGGACATGGAGCGGAACCGGATGAGCGTGGCGGCGGAGTGATCCGCGGCAAGGTCTCTTCCATTCGAGGGTTTCGCGCCTGATTGCGATCACTGGTGTGGCGGTCGCAACTGTCGAACAGCGGAATCAGATTTGAATTACAGTGCCGGACAAGGCAGCGGGACTTGCCTTCAGGCACGGGAGCCATCGGGCTCCTCTTTAGAGTAAGGAAACGAAAGCATGGGCAAGGTAACAGGCTTCTTGGAAATCGACCGGCAGGTTGGCAAGTATCAGCCGGCGTCGGATCGTATCCGGCATTTCCGTGAATTCACGATCCCCATGTCGGACCCGGAAGTGCAGAAACAGGCCGCTCGCTGCATGGACTGTGGCATTCCCTATTGCCACGGCCCGACCGGCTGCCCGGTGCACAACCAGATCCCGGACTGGAACGACCTCGTCTACAACAACAATTGGGAAGAGGCGATCCGCAACCTGCATTCGACCAACAACTTCCCGGAGTTCACCGGCCGTGTCTGCCCCGCGCCCTGCGAGGAAGCCTGCACGCTGAACCTCGAGGATGCCCCGGTCGCGATCAAGACGGTCGAACAGGCCATTGCCGACAAGGCTTATGAGCTCGGCTTCATCCGCCCGCAGCCGGCAACGGTTCATACCGGCAAGAAGATCGCCGTCATCGGCTCCGGCCCCGCCGGCATGGCGGCCGCCCAGCAGCTCGGCCGTGCCGGCCATGAGGTTCATCTCTACGAGCGCGAGTCGAAGGCCGGCGGGTTGCTGCGCTACGGCATTCCGGACTTCAAGATGGAGAAGAACTTCATCGATCGCCGCGTCGAGCAGATGAAGGGCGAGGGCGTGACCTTCCATTGCGGCGTCAATGTCGGCGTCGACGTTAAGATGGAACAGCTTCTGGCTGACTATGACGCCGTTCTCTATTGCGGCGGCTCGGAAACGCCGCGCGAGGCCGGTATTCCCGGCGTCGGGCTTGCCGGCGTCCATGATGCCATGCCTTATCTCGTGCAGCAGAACCGCCGCGTCGGCCGCGAAAACATCGACAGCATCGGCTGGCCGTCCGACCCGATCCTCGCCGGCGGCAAGCACATCGTCGTCGTCGGCGGCGGCGATACTGCGTCCGACTGCGTCGGCACGGCTTTCCGCCAGGGCGCCGTCAAGGTGACCCAGCTCGACATTCGCCCGCAGCCGCCGGAAAAGGAAGACAAGCTCGCCGGCTGGCCGTTCTGGGCAACGAAGATGCGCACCTCCTCCTCGCAGGCGGAAGGCGCGGTGCGCGAGTTCCAGGTCGCGACGCTCGAGTTCATCGGCGAAGACGGCGTGTTGACCGGCGTGAAGTGCTGCGAAGTGGATGAGCGCCGCAAGCCGATCGCCGGCACGGAATTCATCATCCGCGCCGACCTCGCCTTCATCGCCATCGGCTTCCGCGGCCCGTTCACTGACAGCGTGCTCAAGGATCTCGACGGCAAGCTGGCGCTCAACACCGACAAGCGCGGCTCGACCAACGTCGTCGCCGACGACAAGAACTACAAGACCTCGGTCGACAAGCTCTGGACCGCCGGCGACGTTCGCCGCGGCCAGTCCCTGGTCGTCTGGGCCATCCGCGAAGGCCGCCAGGCCGCCCGCGCGATCGACGAGGCCCTGATGGGGGCCACGGTGTTGCCGCGGTAAAGACGCCTTGCGCATATCCGGATAAGCATTGAAAGCCGGGCTCGTACAGAGCCCGGCTTTCCTTTTATCTGCTGGCCGCGATGTTCCAGTTATAGACACATCGATCGAGACCGATGGCGATTTCGAGCACCAGAACATCGTGATCCACGGCAGGTCCCGCCTTCGCCTTGCTACGATAGCGCTGCGGGAAATCGGTGCGCCTTGAGATCGAGCAGACTTCCATCCATTTGTCGCCGTTATCCACCTCGATATCCATCGTGACCTGCGAATAGGCCGGCAGGCGATCCGAGGGAACGATCCTTGTCGGCAGATGAATGACCGATGCGATCATGCGGCGAACCGGCTCGAGGCAAGCTGCATGATAATCATTGCCGCTATCGGCGGTAAAGGCGCATTGGAATTCAAGCTGCCAGAACTCCTTGAGCCGGACATGCTTCGTCGATTGCTCCTGCTCCCGACGATAGGACTTGCCCGCCTGCCAGACACACAATGGCAGGCGCGTCCTCGAGTGATTTTCGAGGAGATGCTGCATGTAGATGTAGGTCGACGGCGTTGTCTCGGGCCGGAGCACCAATTCGGAATCCGTTGGCGATATCTGCTCCTGAACCCAGATGTCGGCGTTCGAGTAGGCATCCGAAACGAGATGGCGTGGCATGAGGGCAGGGGCTTCCACCCTCCGGACATCCCAAGCCGGATTTGCGGATCGCAGGAAGTTGCGGACTTCATCGGAAAAGAACCGGACGAGATCGTCGCGTAGCCGGATCTCTCGCTCTTCCCAATGAACGAGCGAATTGACGTTGTAGATATTGAGCACGATGCCTCTCCTTGGGCAGCGTTGACATTTTTGGCGAGGGCTTTACGTCCAGCAGCTGCCGGACGCAGCTGCTGCCTCCGGCTGTCACAACTGGACGCGGAGACCTCGGCCGGAGAACGCGCAAAAAACCGCAGCCTGCAGGCAGGTGCGGTTACGATCGGTATGATCTGCGCGGTTCGTGCTCATGAGGATTTTCTATTGGCCAATCGCGATGTTGTCAAATTGGCCCAGGATACCCTGCGCGGTTCTTATGGGGTTGCTGTCGCCGGTGTCGCAGTTCCCGGCAGCCGATAATCATCGACCCGTCCCGTCGGCGCCGGGGCCATCTGGCCTTTTTCGACCAGCAGATCGCGGGGCGAGGGCGTGGCGGGAGCCGGCGCGGGCGCGCCGCCGAGGAGCTGCGAGCCGCCGTCGAGGTTGGGGTCGGAAATGCTCATCGGCTGGGTGCGGGTGATCTTTTCCATCTCCGTCGCCGGCAGGTTTGCCTGTTCGGGCGCTAGCGGATTGCCGGTGTCGAGGCGTGTGATGTCGGGGCTTGCCTGGTCGCCGAGCAGGCGGCGCACCGGCTTTTCGACGTAGAAGGCGACCTTCCGCTTGCCCGCCGCCGTCAGGTTGACGCCGTCGGCGGTTCTGAGCCGGACCTGCTGGCCGTTGATGTCGGAGCCGGTGACGATGAATTCGCCGTTCTGGTCGGTGAACCCGTCCCAGATATCGATGAACTCGCCGCCGACGCTTGCGACCTGGCTCTGATACAGCTGATTGAGCTTCACCGCGCCTTCCGTCAACTGATCCGAACCGAAGGACGGCAAGCCGACCCAGAGTAACGGGATATGACGGTTCGTCACCAGCTTGGCGAATTGCTGCACGCGCTCCTCATAGGCAAGGAACCAGGGGTCGGTGCCGTATTTTTCGTTGAGGCCGTCGCCGATGATCTGCTGGCGGTCATTGGCGCCGATCATGACGACGACGATCGCCGGTTTCAGTTGATCCAGCATGGCAGGCAGCTGCTGCGGCCAATTGTAATAGTCCTGGCGCACGAGACCGGAGGCGACGGTGCCGCGGGTCTGGACGACGACGCCTGGCGATGTCGAGAACGCATTCTCCAATCCGTCGCCCAGACCGCTCGCCAGAAAATCGCCGACAACGAGGATCGTCTTGGCGTCGGGCAGCTTTTCCGTCGGTGGCGGCGTATCCGGTTGCACCACGACCTGGCGCGGCTTCGGCGGTGGTGCAACCCGTTTGCGCGGCTGCGTCGAGCGCCTGGGAGCTGGCTGATCATAGGGTTGGTCGGGAATATCGGGCTCGGACCGGCCGAACAATATGTCGAGCAGCGTCTTGCGCGACCGCTCCTGCGCCTCGGCGGGCATCGGCAGGCAGGCAAAGGTAAAACAGACGGCAAGAAGCGCCGCGAGGGTCGATTTCGCGACAGCCATGATTGTGCGGGCAGGTCGGTTTTTCATCGGGCTCTTTTCCGCTCAATGCCCCATGGTCGCATGAAGACGGCACCGCCGTCCAGCCGCTCCGGGGTTCACGGCTTACGCAGCGACCTATTTGCGTAGCGCGTTCAACAGGTTCATCGAAGGTTCGCCATCGGCGTCCATGCCGATACGCTGTTGAACCGCGGCGATGGCGGCCTTGGAGCCGGAGCCGAAATTACCATCGACGACGCCGTCATAATAGCCGAGTTCCTTCAGCCGCGTCTGCAGCTCGAATTTCTGCTTCACATCCAGCGTGCCGCTCGGGCGCGGCCAGGTTTGCTGCATGCCGCCGTAGCCGGCGAGCTGGTCGGCGAGCAGGCCGACGGCGAGCGCGTAGCTGTCGGAGGCATTGTAGCGCTTGATGGTGAAGAAGTTGCCGGTCATCAGGAAGCCGGGGCCGTTCGGGCCACCCGGCATCTTCAACTGCGCGCGTTCGGAATTCAGACGGAAGCCCTTGCCGTTCGGGCGGGCGAAACCGAGGGCTGCCCATTGGGCAAGCGTACGGGTCTTGCCAGCCTGCGCGCTGCCGCCCGGCGGCACGGTGACTTCGTAGCCCCAGGTGTGGCCAGTGCTCCAGCCGTTCTTGGCCAGCAGATTGGCCGTCGTCGCCAGCGCGTCGGGAACGGAATTCCAGATGTCGGCATGGCCGCTGCCATCGGCATCGACGGCATAGAGCAGATAGCTGGTCGGGATGAATTGCGTGTGGCCCATGGCGCCGGCCCAGGAGCCGGTCAGCTCCTTGCGCGATATGTCGCCGTTCTGCAGGATCTTCAGCGCCGCTATCAATTGCTTCTTGGCGTAGTTGGCACGCTTCGGATCGGCATAGGCAAGCGTCGCCAGCGCGCGGGGCACATAATGCAGCTTCTCGTTCTTGGCCAGCACCGCGCCGTAATTCGATTCCATCGACCAGATGGCGAGCATGATATTGCGGTCCACTCCGAAATGCTGTTCAAGTGAGCGCAGTGTGGAACCGTATTTGGTCGCCATCTTGCGGCCAACATCGACGGTATAGGGATTGACGCGGGAATCCAGGTAATCCCAGATCTGGGATTTGAATTCCGGCTGGTATTGCGCTTTTTCGAGGACCGTGGGGTCGGGGTCCGTCACGCCGGCAAATGCATTGCGATAGGTCGACTGCGTAATGCCGCTCTTGGCGGCGGTGCTGTAGAAACCCGCAATCCATTTTTGGAACCCTGGGTCCGCATTGGCGTTAATGGGGGTCAATCCCGCAAAGGCGCCGAGCGCGAGCGCCAGAGCGAGACCAAGAAGGGAGTGTTTGCGGTTTGAAGTCATCTACAGCCGTGTCCATCAATACTTGGATTTCGGAGCGGCGATGCGCGCGGCATTCGCCCAAGCATGACACTACAGGAACGAAGTCAACAAATTCTTTACCATGGAAGCCGGGGTCAGTCATCATTGCAAAACAGTCGTAAATTTATACTACTGACCCTCGAAATAGCGTTGGCGCAGAACGATTTAATTCCCCAGGAGGTATGAGTGGGACAGCATAAAAAGGTGCGTAAGGCAGTATTTCCGGTTGCCGGACTCGGGACGCGATTCTTGCCGGCAACCAAGGCGGTGCCGAAGGAGATGCTGACCGTCGTCGACAAGCCGGTGATTCAATATGTCGTCGATGAGGCGATGGAGGCGGGCATCGAGCATTTCGTGTTCGTGACCGGCCGCAGCAAGCATGTCATTGAGGATTATTTCGACATTCAGTTCGAGCTCGAGCAGACTTTGCGCCAGCGCAACAAGAATGCCGAGCTGACGCTTTTGAGCGGCCTGCTGCCGAAGGCCGGCACGGCCAGCTTCACGCGACAGCAGGAGCCGCTCGGCCTCGGCCACGCCGTTTGGTGCGCCCGCGAGATCGTCGGCGACGAGCCATTCGCGCTGCTTCTGCCCGATATGGTCATGCGTGCCGAAAAGGGCTGCATGAAGGGCATGATCGAGCTCTATGAAACCAGCGGCGGCAATGTCATCGCCGTCGAGGAGTGCGATCCGGATCAGACCCACAAATACGGTATCGTCGGCGTCGGCGACGCCATCGGCAATGGCTTCCGCATCACCGGGATGGTGGAAAAGCCGGCCAAGGGCACGGCCCCGTCGAATTTCTTCATCAACGGCCGCTACATCCTGCAGCCGGAGATTTTCGAGATCCTGGAGAGCCAGGAACGCGGCGCGGGCAACGAGATCCAGTTGACCGACGGCATGCTGAAGCTCGCGCAGAAGCAGGATTTCGCCGGCTACCACTTCCAGGGCCAGACGTTCGACTGTGGCGCCAAGGATGGCTTCATCCTCGCCAACGTCGCCTTCGCGCTCGCCCGCGCGGATATCCGTCCGACCGTCGAAGACGGCCTCAAGGCGTTGGTCGCAGCGCTGAAGTAACGGCGATCAAAGTCTCTTCTCCCCGCCCTTTCGAGAGTTTCGAAAGGGCGGGGAGAAGGTTTTATCTCTTCACCGTCAATCCCACGCCCGCCTGGACCTGCCGCGTATCGTCGCCCGTCTTTCGCGACGTCAGCTGGTAGCCGACGTTGCTGGTGAGATCGAGGTAGCGGTTGATGCCCCAGGTGAAGCCGAGGGCTGCATCATATTCCGTTTCGTCGGCGACGGCGCTGTCGGAGGGATAGTCGCGCCAGATCGCGCCGCCGGTCAGCTTGGCGGTGAGGTCGTCGCGCAACTGGTGGCTCAAGGTGCTGGTGAGCTGATAGGCGGTATAGCCGCTTTCGCCGGCGGTCGTGGAGGGCTGCACCGTGGTTGAAAGACCGATGCTGACATCGGTGCCGCGTTGCGGCGACCAGGCGAGATTGCCGTCGATGGTCGGCGAATCGATTGCGGCGAGGCGCGAATCGTCGAATTCCGTGTGCTGATAGCCGAAGCCGAGCTCGCCCTTCATCTTCTCGCCGAGGTCGAGCTCGACACCCGCCTTGCCGCCGAAGCTCTGGTTCGAGCGGGCATAGCCGTTGCTGTCGCGCGATTGGTCGTAGACGGCGCGGCCGAGGTCTGCTTCGAGGAAGGGGATGAGAGCTGGCGACAGCTCGTACCCGATACGCCCGCGCCAGGTGCCGGCCGTCTGGTTGCGGTCGCTGAGTGTTACCGGTGTTCCGTCGGAGAGCACAGCGTCGGAATAGACGGTGCGGGTCAATGCCACGGCTGTCGTGCCGCGCAGCAGGCCGAAATCGCGTTCCAGCGAGGCGCCGGTCGTGAATTGATTGACGGCCGATTGTTTCGATGCGCCGGCGATGGCGTTCGGGTCGCTGGTATCCTCGCGGAAGAACTGATAGCCGGCGGTGATGTGGGCGATGGTGTCGGCGGGAAGGTCGAGGCGCAGGTCGGCGTTGAGATTGACGGTTCGTTGCTCCGCGCCGCTGCCGCTGAGATTTTTCTGCCAGACGCCCTCGCCGGTGATGGTCAGCGCGTGCCGATCCCAATCCGATGTCAGCGTGCTGCGCAGATCGGTCTGCAGGAAGCTGCGGTCGTCATTGGTGGAGCCGGTGCGGTTGCGCTCGACATTGACGGACTGGTTGATGGAAGGACGCAGGGTAAAGGTGCCGAGCGGTATGCCCTGCACGTCCGCGCGGTCTGGATATTGCCGCGCCCTCAGATCGTCGACACCGGCCTCGCGCAGATTGACGCGGCGCAGATCGTCATCGAGGGTCGAACCTGTCGTCGTCGGGTCGATGCCGTCGAGCCGCAGGCGGGCATTGGGTGTCGCGTCCGTATCCGTCGAGCTCTGGTTTGCCGCTTTGGTCGTCTTGGATTTGGCGGCGGTCGTGTTCGTGACCGGAAGATCGAGGCTATCGGTGTCGGTCGATCCCGCCTGGCCGGTGTTAAGGCTGCCGTCGGCCGACTGCGCATGGACCGGCATCGGCATGGCGAATACGCCCCAGCCGAGCAGAGCGGATGCAGCGCATGCCGTCAGCCGGAGGGAGCGTCCACCCGCCTTGTTTTTGCCGATGTCCATTTGATCCTATGTCTGATCTTACTGGAAATGCCTTAAAGTCTTACCCAATTCTAAAGCCTCATGGTTAATGCTTCCTTGCCAGGGAATCATAAGGAGTGAGGATGACAGGCGTGGTCCTTGCTGTGCGCGCATTCGCCTCTAATCGCTCGAAAACGATCTCCGGTGGACAGAAATAAAGAAAAGCGGTAGGCCTCCGTCATGAATAAGAGAGCAGTGAAATTCATAGAGAACGGTGCGATCGAATCCGCGATGCGGACGATCGAGACCGAAAGGCGGGGGCTCGAAGCGCTGGAACGGTCGTTGGCCGACGGTTTGGCCGAGCCTTTCAGCCGCGCGGTGGAGGTTATCGGTGGGATCGACGGGCGTGTGATCATCACCGGGGTCGGCAAGAGCGGCCATATCGGCAACAAGCTCGCCGCCTCGTTCGCCTCCACGGGAACGCCGTCTTTCTTCGTGCATCCGGTCGAAGCCAATCATGGCGATCTCGGCATGATCACGCAGGACGATGTCATCATTGCCATGTCATGGAGCGGCGAAAGCGCCGAGCTGCGCGGCATCATCAGCTATTCCCGCCGTTTCTCGATCCCGATGATCGCCGTCACTGCCGGCGAAACCTCGACGCTGGCGCGCGAATCCGATGTGGTCCTGTTGCTGCCCAAGGAGCAGGAAGCCTGTCCTCACGGATTGGCGCCGACGACGTCGACGCTGTTGCAGCTTGCGATCGGCGACGCGCTTGTCGTAGCACTGCTGGAAGCGCGGGGCTTTACCGCCGAGGATTTCCGCACCTTCCATCCGGGCGGCAAGCTCGGTGCCAGCCTCTCGCATGTCGTCGATATCATGCACAAGGGCGATCGCGTTCCGCTGGTCAGCCTCGGTACCGGCATGCAGGAGGCGGCGATGACGCTTTCGAATATGCGATTCGGCTGCGTCGGCGTGATCGATGACGACGGTTGCCTCTGCGGCATCATCACCGATGGCGATATCGCCCGCAATCTCGGCGGCGGCCTTGCGGAGCTGCGGGTGGACGACGTGATGACCCGCAATCCGAAGACGGTGAAGGAAACGACGCTGGCGACCGGCGCGATGGCGTTGCTGAACCGCTACAATATCTCGGCGCTGATGGTTGTCGACGAAACCAGGCGGCCGATCGGCATTGTCCATTTCCACGACCTGCTGCGGATCGGCGTCGCCTGATCAGGCGGCCTCGACGGTCAGGTCACGCCCGTTGCTGGCGACGACCTTGACGCGGGTGCCGGCCGGCAGGTCCGGCCCCATCACGGTCCAATAGGTATCCTCCAGACGGATACGGCCACGGCCTTCGGTGATCGGCTCGGCAAGCGTTGCCGTGCGGCCGACAAGGCTGGCGCCGCGCTGGTTGAGGAACGGCTCGTCCGTCGCCTGGCTGGTATTGTAGACATAGTGGCGGCCGAGCAAGGTGACGATGACGGCGGATGCCGCGAAGATCAGCCATTGCACCTGCCAGATCCAGAAGGCGCTGTCCCAGAAGAGCAGCGACAGCGCGCCGACGATGATGGCGGCAAGGCCGATCCAGATGAGGAAGAAGCCCGGCAGGACGAGTTCGGCGGCGAGCAACGCCAGTCCCAGCACCCACCAGCTCCACGGGCCCAGTTGAACGACGAGATTGTCGAACATGGATCAGCTCTCCCGCGGCGCCAGCGGATTGACGGACGGTGTCGTGCGCGCCGGGCCGGAGCGCGGACGAGGGGGCTGCGGGGACGTGCCATCGCCGTTTTCGCCGAAAACCTCGCGGGCGATTGCGCCGATGCCGCCGAGCGAGCCGAGAATGGAGGTGGCTTCCATCGGCATCAGCACGATCTTCGAATTGCCGGCGGTGCCGATCGCCGTCAGCGCCTCGGTGTATTTCTGCGCGACGAAATAGTTGATCGCCTGCACGTTGCCCTCGGCGATCGCTTCCGAGACCATGCGGGTCGCCTTGGCTTCGGCTTCGGCCAGGCGTTCGCGGGCTTCGGCGTTGCGGAAGGCGGCTTCGCGCTGGCCCTCGGCCTGGAGCACGGCTGATTGTTTTGCGCCCTCTGCGCGCAGGATTTGCGCGGCGCGCAAGCCTTCCGCTTCGAGAACCTGGGCGCGCTTTTCGCGCTCCGCCTTCATCTGCCGACCCATGGCGTCGACCAGATCCTTTGGCGGTTGGATGTCCTTGATCTCGATGCGGGTCACCTTGATGCCCCAGGGCTGGACGGCGTCGTCGACGACGCGCAACAGCCGGTCGTTGATGGCGTCGCGGTTGGACAGCAGCTCGTCGAGATCCATCGAGCCCATCACCGAGCGGATATTGGTCTTGGTGAGATTGAGGATCGCGCTTTCGAGATTGGTGATCTGGTAAGCGGCCTGGGCTGCGTTCAAGACCTGGAAAAAGGCGACGGCGTCGGCGGAGATGCTGGCATTGTCCTTGGTGATGACCTCCTGGGTCGGCACCGCCAGAACCTGCTCCATCACATTCATGCGCGCGCCGACGGTTTCGACGAAGGGTACGATCAGATTGAGCCCCGGTTCCAGCGTGCGGGTGTAGCGGCCGAAGCGCTGGACCGTGTAACGATATCCCTGCGGCACGGTCTTGATCCCCGCAAACAGCACCAGGATGACCAAAATAACCAAGGCAATCACAACGACGCTGAACCCACCGATCACCATAAAATCCTCCATCGACGCTGCCCGGACGATACCAGGCTGACGTCATTCCCAAGCGTTGCTGCATCTCTGACGCCCTCGGTCGAGTGCGTCGCGCGGCAGCTCAATCAGATGTGGTGGGTTATCATGTTCTCGGCAAGGGCGAAATGGGCCGAACCATTCAACCTTTCGCGCGTCTCGGATTATCAGAATTGATCAAATCGGTGGTCGGGATATTCAATCTCGCCAAGGTCTTGCCTCCGGCCATGCATCTTCATACCTTAAGGGAAGAGAAGATCCGGCTCCGCTGCCATGCAGTTCCTCGAGCCAAAGCATTGCGCATCAGCAGGTGAAGCTATGAATATCGATAGGACCTTACGGTCGGTCGTGGCCGTGCATTCCAAAATTCCGGAAGACGCCTTTACGGCGGGAGCGCTCGGCACGCGGCGGGAAGGCAGCGGCGTGGTTATCAGGAGCAACGGGCTGGTGCTCACCATCGGCTATCTGATCACGGAGGCCGAGGAGGTCTGGCTGACGACCAATGACGGTCGTGTGGTTCCGGCCCATGCGCTGGCCTTTGATCAGGAAACCGGCTTCGGCCTAGTGCAGGCGCTCGGACGGCTCGATGTCCCAGCGCTGGATTTCGGCGACGTCGCCAAGGCCGATATCGGCGATCCCGTCATGATGGCCGACGGCATCGGCCAGTTCGTGCAGGCGAATATCGTCGCCAAGCAGGAATTCGCGGGCTACTGGGAATATCTGCTGGACGAAGCGATTTTCACCGCGCCCGCCCATCCGTCCTGGGGAGGCGCCGCCCTCATCGACGCCGACGGCAAGCTTCTGGGCATCGGTTCGCTGCACCTGCAGATGGCCGCGAAAAATGGGGAAAGCGCCGATATCAACATGGTCGTGCCGATCGACCTGTTGCCGCCCATTCTGGATGATCTGCTCAATCGAGGTCAGGTCAACAAGCCGCCGAGACCCTGGCTCGGGGCTTTCTCCGCCGAGAGCGATGGCGAGGTCGTGGTCATGAGCGTGGCCGAGGGCGGTCCCGCCGCGCAGGCGGGTTTGCGCCGCGGTGACGTCATCTCCGAAATCCGTGACGGGGAAGTGGACGGCCTTGCCGATTTCTACCGCAAGGTATGGGAAAGCGGTTCCGCCGGGGCGGAAATCCCGATGAGGATCCTGCGCAATGGCCGTGAGGCATGGCTAAGGGTCAAGTCGGCCGACCGCAGCAGCTTCCTACGGAAACCGCACTTGCAATGAGGCGTGCCAGGACCTTTCAGATCAGGCCCAGCCCGATAGCTCCCGACGCACAACCTTCTCCAGCACCCGTATGCCGTCCTCGCCGTCGTTCAGGCAGGGAATGTGCGTGAATTTCTCGCCGCCGTTATGGTGGAAGGATTCGGCCGCCTGCTCGGCGATTTCCTCGAGCGTTTCCAGACAGTCTGAAACAAAGCCGGGGTTGAGGACGGCAATGCGCTTGGTGCCTCCCTTGGCGAGGCTTTCCACCGTCTTGTCCGTATAGGGCTGCAGCCATTCCTCCGGGCCGAAACGGGACTGGAACGTGACCATGAACCGGTCTTCCGGCAGCCCGAGCTTTTCGCACAGCAGCCGGCCGGTCTCGATACATTGGCCGTAATAGGGATCACCCTTTTCCGAGTAGGCAAGCGGGATGCCGTGGAAGGAGGCCAGGATCTTCTCCGGCTGCCAGTCGAGTGTGGCGAGATGCCGGTTGACGGAATTGGCGAGTGCTTCGATATAGGTCGGATCGCGGTGATAATCCGGCGCGGTGCGCAAGGCCGGCTGCCAGCGCATGGCTATCAACTTTTCGAAGGCCTTGTCGTTGACCGTGGCGGTGGTGGCCGCCGCATATTGCGGGTAGAGCGGGAACAGCAGGATACGGTCGCAGCCTTGGTCCTTCAGCGCCTGAATACGGTCGCCGATCGAGGGCGTTCCGTAGCGCATCGCCCAATCGACGACGACAGCGGGCAGGTCCGTCAGTCGCTCGGCCATCAGGTCCGACTGGTTGCGGGTATAGGTGCGCAGGAAACTCTCGTTTCTTTCCTTGTTCCAGATCGTCTCATAGGCCTTGCCCACTTTTTGGGGGCGGGTGTTGAGGACGATGCCGAAGAGGATCGGATACCATTTCCACGGCGACCATTCGATGACGCGCTTGTCGGTAAGGAATTCGCGCAGATAACGCCGCATCGATGCATAGTCGGTGCCGTCGGGCGTGCCGAGATTGACGAGAAGGACGCCGATCCTGCCGGATTTTTGTTGTGATTGGCCGGTCGCGGCTTCTGCTGTCATCAATCATATCCTCTCAGCGAAACGAAGCCCCTCACATAGGAACAAAAACCGGCCCGGAAAAGCCCGGACCGGCTAAGTTCTGCGAGACAAATCGTCCTTACTTGGCCGGAATCTTCAATTCCTCACCGACCAGGAGGCGGTGCGGCTTGAGATTGCGGTTGGCGGCCAGCAGCTTGTGCCAGTCGTTGGCGTTGCCGTAGTAGGTCCTGGCGAGATCCCAAAGCGTGTCGCCGGCGACGATGACATGGGTGGTCGGCGTTTTCGGTGGTTCGCTTGTCTGGGGTGCCGGGGCTTCCGTCGCGGCTGCCGGGGCCGTTGCGGCGGGCGCGGGTGTCGTCGCAGCCGGAGCGGTTGCCGCCGGTGTGCTGGTGGTGGGCGCGGCGATTGCAGGCGTCGATGCGGCGGGTGCCGACGTGGCCGGCGTTGTCGTGGTCGCGGATGCCGAGCCGGTATCCGTTGCGGCCGGAGCGGGCTTCTGATCCGGCGTGGCCGCCGGCTCCTGCGTTTGCGCAGGTTTCGCGGCTTCCGGCTGTGCGGCGGCGACCTGCGTCACGCGGCCGTCCGTATAGGGCTTGTAGGGATTATGCGCCGCCAGATAATCGGCTACCACTCCCGCCAGATCGGGACCGAAGTCATAGGCATTCTTGCCGTTTTGCGCGAAGACGGAGTAGCCGTCGCCGCCGGCGCGCATATAGTTGTTGCTGACGACGCCATAGGTCTTGTCGGGATCGAGCGGCACGAATTCCGTGCCTTCCTGTACCGTGACGGAGACCAGGCGGCTGCCGGGCGGCTTGGATTTGTCGAAGGCATATTTGAGACCGGCAACCTGCGGGAAGCGGCCGGCACCCTCGTCGATCTGGCTGAGGCCGTTCTCCAGCGCCGTCCTTACCTCGGCACCCGTCAACTGGAAGGTGGCGACCGTATTCTGGAACGGCAGTACGGTCAGCACACCGCCCATAGTGACGTCGCCGGCGCCGATCGAGGCGCGCAACCCGCCGCCGTTCTGGATGGCTATGCTGATGCCCTGTCCCTTCGTCCGGTCGAGGATGGCGTCGGCCACAAGGTTGCCCATGGAGCATTCTTGAACGCGGCAAATCTCGCGCGCACCTTCGATCTGGCCCTCGGAACTGCCGATCACCTTATGGCGGAGTTCCTCGATCGGTTTTGCCATCTCCTGGACGCGGGCGGCGATCGCGGGGTCGGGTTTGACCGAGGCATCGAGCAGGATCGGATCGCCCTTGGCGTCCTTGACGGCGCCGTTGTCGTCGAAAGTGATGACGATGTCGCCCAGATATTTGCTGTAGGAGGCGGCCTGGACGACCGGGACCTTATAGCCGGCCGGGTTGTCGACCATGGTCGGATAGGGGCCGGCGGCCTTCGGGTCCGTATTCGACAGCAGCGTATGCGAATGGCCGCCAACGACGACGCTGACGCCGGCGATCTTGGCAATCTTCTCGATATCGCGCTGATAGCCGACATGGGTGAGCGCGATGATCTTGTTGACGCCCTGCGACTTCAGCGCATCCACCTCGGCACTGATCGCGGCGGCATCGTCGGTGATTTTGACATGCGGGCCGGGCGAGGAGAGTTCCGGCGTCTCGGTTGTGACGGCGCCGACGATACCGATCTTCTGGCCGCCGATCGTGAGCACGATGGATTTCTTGATGCGGTCGCCGATTTTCGACTGGCCATCGACGACCATATTGGCGGTGACGATGGGGAATTGCGCCTTGTCGAGGAAAGCGGCCAGCGGGTCTTCGCCGTCGTCGAATTCGTGATTGCCGACGGTCATGGCGTCGATCTTCATATCGTTCAGGAACTCGACCTCGGCCGCGCCCTTGTAGGTCGTATAGAACAGCGAGCCCTGGAAATTGTCGCCGGCGTCGAGCAACAGGACATTCTGGCCGGCAAGCGCCGCGCGGCGCTGGTCGATCATGGTCTTCATCCGCGCCGCGCCGCCGAAGCATTCATTCTTGGCTTCTTCGGCTGCCGAGCAGGTGGCGTCGAACTTGTTGATCGACTCCACGCGCGAATGGAAGTCGTTGAAATGCAGAATGTTGAGCTGATAGTCCGCGAAAGCGGCGCTTGTGCTGAGCGCCAAGGCGGCCGCAGCCAAAAGGCCCACTCCGAAGGGCTTCGTCATCTTTCTCTCCTGTTGTTTTTCAAAATCCGATCCGCCTGTGCCCCCAGGGCGGTCCCCACGCGACGATGTTTCCATCACGGCGGGACGAGCGCAAGTGAAAGCTGTTGGGTTCTTTGGGATTTCTCAAATCTACAGACAGGAAGACGAGCAGGCAGCAGAGTACCGCGGCGCTGTGAAAGCGCCGGCTCCTGTCGCGATAGAGCAGGATCGTTCCGCCGCTATAAATCAGCGAGGCGGCGATGAAAAGGATAGGACGCTGCACATGGCGTCCTATCGGTCCGCGACGCCGGTTTCAGCCCTGGCGGTTAAGGGAGAAATGCCCGCCCGTTTCCGAGGTGCAGTTAAGCTGGCTGGGATTGGCCAGGAAGCAATTGACCTTGGAGCTGGTGCGCTTGACGTTCGAATAGAGGTTAATCTGGATCATGCCGGACGGGTCCGTCGAGTAGGTTCCGGAAGCCATTTGCGTATTCGTGCCGTCGGTCGTGTGCGTCTCGAACCTGCCACCCGAAAATGACGAGTTCAGCCCGTTCGCATCGCTCCAGTTGCCTTCCACCGTCATTGCGCGCGGTTGCGTGTTGCCGCCCATGACGGCCGGCGGCGGCCTCGATCCGCCGAAGTCGACGCAGGCTGATAGCGTTGCCGCTGCGGCAAGGAGGGCAAGGCTGGTTTTGATCTTCATAGAGGTCTCCCGCGATATAAGGCGGACTGGCGTCGTTTTGATTGTGGGAAACATGGCGCGACCATCCGTTGAAAGCAAGGCTTCAGAGCCCCATCGTCTTGATTTATCTGGCGAGCGTAACAAAAATGCCCGCACGACCTGTGCGGGCATTCGAATTTCCGACTATTCGGATAGTCTTTCGATCAGCGAACCAGGATGTTCTTGAACTGCCAGGGATCCTTGGTGTCGATGTCTTCCGGGAACAGGCCCGGACGGCCGTCGAGCGGCGTCCAGTCGGTGTAGTGGCCCTCAACCGGGCCGAGATAGGGCAGCTGCACTTCGAGGCAGCGCTTGTAGTCGATCTCGTCGGCTTCGACGATGCCGGCGGTCGGATTTTCGAGCGCCCAGACCATGCCGGCGAGAACGGCGGAGGTTACCTGCAGGCCAGTTGCGTTCTGGTAGGGGGCAATGCGCCGGGTCTCTTCGAGAGACAGGCGCGAACCGTACCAATAAGCGTTCTTGTCGTGGCCGTAGAGCAGGACGCCGAGTTCGTCGACGCCGTCTTCCAGCTCATCTTCGTTGAGAACGTGGTGAACCGGCTGCGGCGTGCCGCCATTGCCGAACATCTCGTGCAGCGAGAGCACGGCGTCGTTGGCCGGATGGTAGGCATAGTGGCAGGTCGGGCGGAAGGTGACGTCGCCGTCCTTGTCGCGGACGGTGAAGAAGTCGGCGATCGAGATCGATTCGTTATGCGTGACAAGGAAGCCGTATTGCGGTCCCGGCGTCGGGCACCAGGTGCGGACGCGGGTGTTGGCGCCCGGCTGTTCCAGGTAGATGGCGGCCTTGGAGCCCTTCTTGTGCTGCTTGGCGTTCTTCGGCATCCATTCTTCATGCGTGCCCCAGCCGAGTTCGGCCGGTTGCAAGCCTTCGGAGATGAAGCCTTCGACGGACCAGGTGTTCCAGAAGACGTTCAGCGGCTTCGGATGCTTGGTGCGCTGGGTATCGCGCTCGGCAATGTGGATGCCCTTGACGCCGACCTTCTTCATCAGCTTGGCCCAGCCTTCGCGGTCATGCTGGTCCGGCTCTTCGAACTTCACGCCGATGTCGTTGGCGAGGTTGACGAGCGCCTGCTTGACGAACCAGGATACCATGCCAGGATTTGCGCCGCAGGTGGAAACAGCCGTCGTACCGCCTGGGTTCTTGGCCTTTTCCTTGCGCATGGTTTCGCGCAGCGCGTAGTTGGTGCGGTCGGCATTCTTCAGGCTCTTGTCGAAATAGAAGCCGAGCCAAGGTTCGACGACGGTGTCGATGTAGAGCACGTCGAGCTTGCGGCACAGCTTGACCAGGTCGAGCGAGCCGGTATCGACCGAGAGATTGACGCAGAAGCCCTGGCCGTCGCCTTCCGTCAGGAGCGGCTTCAGCAACTCCTTGTAGTTTTCCTTGGTGACGTATTCCTTGATGTGACGGACGCCGTGCTTCGCCAGGATTTCCATGTCGGCGGGCTCTTCGCGGGGGTCGATGACGACGATCCGGCTCTTGTCGAATTTGAAATGGCGCTCGATCAGGGGCAAGGTGCCGCGGCCGATGGAGCCAAAGCCGATCATCACGATCGGGCCGGTAATTTCGGCATATACCGGATAGTTGTGTTTCGTCATTCTTGTCTCCTTCGAAGGGCAGGATGCCGTTCGGTCCGTGAAATTCAATCAGAGTTTGCGCGGAGATGCGCGAGATGAACGGCTCTAATCATAAATTGATGTCACAATAAAGAGCTGTTCGGGGTAAGCTGGGCAAAGTCAAGAGGATGGCACCATACACGCGGTATGCGACGGGTTTGTTGCTTATCGCATTGCTAAATGCCGGCCAACACCCGCAATTGCTTCGCCAATTCGGCTTTCTGACGGATCAATCCCTTATACCCCGCCTGTTGCTCGTCCAATGCCTCCAGTTGCGCGGCGAAGCTCGATGCCAGTTCAGAGGCTCTGGGATGGTTGGCGATCGCGGCGATCGGATCGACATAGACGCGGATGGTGAAGAGAATATCGCCCGATATCGGCAGTTTGCGCAGTGTCTGGCGTTCGACGCGCGCGAAACGGGTTTCGAGCGTGGGGGCGGTTGTGACTGGCGGACGTCTATGCTTCGAAACCGGGAGAGACAGCTCGCTTGTCGCATTCACCGACCAGTTCAGCCTCTCGACCGACTGCGCCACCTGAAGATTGTCGAAGATGCGGTTGATGAGGACGGCGTTACGCGTGCCCTCGCTGAAGCCGGGAACATTGGCATGGATCGTCTGCATCGGCCGGCCGAACTTCTCTGCGAGGGACCATGACGAAGGGAAGGCGACGTGGCCGGCGACGAGGTGCCAGCCATCCGCCTTGCGGCGCATGATGACGAGATCGTCGGCGACCAGCGAACCGGCTTTCAGAAGCGGCGGAACCGAGGCGTCGGCGAGATCGACTGCATGGCCGGCAGTGGAGACGATGTCGCCATCGCGGCGGCAGATGGCCGGGTGCCGTTCGCAGAGATAGGCCGTGAGCAGGTCGAGACATTCCTGCTGCGCGTCCTGCGTATCGTCCTCGGCAACGAAGATTTCGCTCAGTTCATTGCGGAAGAGATGCTGCTTCTCATCGAGATAGCGTCCGAGATCGGCGTCGGGCTCGATCCAGCGGGCAAGATCCAGCGGTGCGAGGCCGATGGTGAAGGGTTTGGCGGAGCCGTCATAGGGTGTGTAAGTCAGTTGTGTCATGGATAAAGCTTATCGCGTCAGCGTTCCCTGATGGGAGATCATTCGCCACTTGCCGTCCTCCTCCAGTCGCCAGATCGAACTTCTGAGTGTTTTGACCGTGGGCTTGTCGGGAGATGTGCGGGTGGCCCGATAGGTGACGAGAGCGATACCGTCGGAAAGCAGGCGGGCATCGAAGTCCTCAAGTGTCCGCAAGGCGATATCCTCCGGATTTGCCGGAAGCTGGGTCAGGATGTCCTCCAGATCGAAGATCTGGCCGGAGCTACCGATTTCGCGGAAATCAGCGGAAAGCAACTCCGCCAATGCCGGCCGTGAACCGCGCACCGCCGGGTCGAAGAGCCGTTCTTCCAAGTCTTTCAAATGCGCTTGCCGGTCATCCATCGCGGCACCTTCCGCCCTTTCTCAGCTCTTCAGCGCCTCCAGCCCCTCGGTCACGGTCGTCAGGGCGATTTCCGTGATCTCATAGGTGGCGACGCCGTGGATGATGAAGGGGTCGGCGGCGACATAGGCTTCCAATTCGGCGTGGTCGCCGCGGGCGAAGATGATGCCGCCGGTGCGCGGCACCTTGCGGCCGGAAGCGAGGAACCAGCCCTTGGCGTAGCCTTCCTTCACCCAGGCCAAATGCGGCTCCATGTGCTTGTCGGCTTCGTCATTGCCCTTGAGATAGGTCAGCGAAAGGATGAGCATTGCGTCAATTCCGTAGGAGTTGCGCGCGGATCAGTCCGCGCAGGGAGTTTCCGATATAAAGCGTGGTATTTTCCAGATCGTCCAGCCCGATCCGGCCGACGCGGGCCTTGCGCTGGCAGATGAGTTCGGTGCGCAACACGCCGGCGAGCAGGCCGGAGGAGATGGGCGGCGTTCGCAGCCGGCCGGAGCCGTCATCGAGGAAGATCGACGTAATGGTGCCCTCGCAGACCTCGCCCTTTTCATTCAGCAACAGCACCTCGTCCGCCTCTTCCGGCAGATATTCGGCGCGGGCGGCTTCATAGACCGACCGGCGGGTGGTCTTCGCCCGCAGCAGCGTGTCGGCGGAATCGATCCGGGTCCTGGCGATGCGGACGCGCCAGACGGTATCGGCGGCAAGAGGCGTGAAAGCGGCGGTGGTGACCTCGGTTTGCCCAGCGCGGTCGAAGGTCAGGCGCACCCGCAATGGAGCGGCCGCGCCGGCGACGGCGGCGTCCAGCTTCGTCAGCGCATCCTTCGGTGCGGGAAAGCCCAGCCGGCGGGCGGAACGTTGCAGGCGGGCGAGGTGCAGGCGCAAGCGCACGAAGCCCGTTTGCGGCTCGTAACGCAGCGTTTCGATCAGCGAAAAATCCTCTAGCGCTTGATCCATCGATCCCCCACGGCGAAGCGTGCCTTCAGGAGGCATTCTTCATATTCCGCTTCCGCCGTCGAATCGAAAACGATGCCGCCGCCGACATTGAAGACGGCGTGGCCGTCTTCGAACAGCGTGATGGTACGGATTGCCACGGAAAAGCGCATGGCGCCTGACGGTGAGATCATGCCGATCGCCCCGCAATAGGCGTCGCGCGGGCTGTCTTCGAGATCGTGCAGGATTTCCATCGCCCGCATTTTCGGCGCGCCGGTAATCGAGCCGCAGGGGAAGAGCGCGGCGAAGATATCGCGGATGGTCATGCCGGGGCGCAGCTTCGCCTGCACATGGCTGACCATCTGGTGCAGGGTCGGATAGGTCTCGATCTCGAAGAGTTTCGGCACGTCGAGCGTACCGACCTCGGTGATGCGGGAGATATCGTTGCGCAGCAGGTCGACGATCATGCGGTTTTCGGCCTGCGTCTTCTCGTCCGCAAGCATGGCGCCGATGATTTCGGCATCTTCGGCGGCATTGGCGCCACGTTTGGCCGTGCCCTTCATCGGATGCGTCTCGATCCAGCCGTCATCGTCGGTGCGGAAGAAGAGTTCCGGCGAGCGTGACAGGATGATCGGGCCGCCGAGATCGACCAGCGCCCCGTATTTCACCGGCTGACGCTCGATCAGCGACCAGAAGGCGGCCCTGATGTCGCCGTTCCAGCGGGCCGTAATCGGCATGGTGAGGTTCGCCTGATAGCAGTCGCCCTGGCGGATATGCCCATGCAGCCGATCGATTCTCTCTTTATATATGGGGAAGTTCCATGCCGCCGTCGCATCGGTCAGGAACTCCTGGTTTTCAAGGCGTTGCAAGGGCTGGGCGAGGGGATGGTCGTCCGCTGCCGGAGCGTCGAAGACGCCGAAGCTAAGCAACGGCGTTTCGCGATTTTCCTCGGCGAAGGGTGCCAGTTTTTCTTCGAAGAGATGGCCGGCTTCATAGGCCATATAGCCCGCCAGCCACTTGCCTTCGGCCTTCGCCTTCTCCATCCGGTCGAAGGCATCGAAGAATTCCGCGCGCGTCCGTGCAACGATGATCTCCGCCGGCTCGGCGAAGAGCATCACCTGTCCTGTGGTGTCGTCCCTAAAGAGGACGTAGGGTTGGGCATCGGCCATGCGCGGGTCTTCATCAATGGGCATCAAGCGCTCTTATCAAGCGCCTCAAGCTCGTCGATCAGCCCTTCGATCATCGACAGTCCCTTGCTCCAGAACGACGGATCGGTGGCGTCGAGGCCGAAAGGCTTCAGAAGTTCCGAATGATGCTTGGTGCCGCCAGCCTTCAGCAGCTCGAAATACTTCGCCTGAAAGCCTTCTTCGGCATTCTGATAGACGGCATAGAGCGAGTTCACCAGGCAATCGCCGAAGGCATAGGCGTAGACATAGAAGGGCGAATGGATGAAGTGAGGGATATAGGTCCAGTAGGTCTCGTAGCCCTCGGAAATCTTGATCGCCGGTCCGAGGCTTTCCGACTGCACGGAGAGCCACAGCTCGCCGATATCGTCGGAGGTCAGTTCGCCGTTCTTGCGGGCGGTGTGCACCTTGCGTTCGAATTCGTAGAAGGCGATCTGGCGCACGACCGTATTGATCATGTCCTCGACCTTCTGGGCGAGCATCGCCTTGCGCTCGCGCTTGTCGGTGGTCTTGTCGAGCAGGGCGCGGAATGTCAGCATTTCACCGAAAACCGATGCGGTTTCGGCAAGCGTCAGCGGCGTCTGGCACATCAGCGCGCCCTGGCCGCCGGCGAGCACCTGATGCACGCCATGGCCGAGTTCGTGCGCCAATGTCATGACGTCGCGCGGCTTGCCCATATAGTTGACGAGCACATAGGGGTGCGCCGAGGGCACGGTCGGATGCGCGAAGGCGCCCGGCGCCTTGCCGGGACGCACCGGCGCGTCGATCCATTCTTCGTCAAAGAAGCGCTTGGCGATATCGGCCATTTCCGGGGCGAAATTGCCGTAGGCGGAAAGCACTGTTTCCCTGGCTTCGCTCCAGGGGATCAGCGCGTTGGAGGTTTCCGGCAGCGGCGCGTTGCGGTCCCAGAAATTCATCTGCTCCATGCCGAGCCACTTGGCCTTCATCTTGTAATAGCGATGCGAGAGGCGCGGATAGGCGTCGCGCACGGCGGCGGCCAGCGCATCGACCACCTCGCGCTCGACGCGGTTCGCCAGATGGCGGCTGTCGGCAATGTCCTCGAAACCGCGCCAGCGATCGGCGATATCCTTGTCCTTGGCGAGCGTGTTGGTAATCAGCGTGAAGACGCGCAGATTGGCCTTGAAGGTCGTGGCCAGTGCCATGGCGGCCTTGCGGCGCACCTCCGGGTCCTTTTCCTGCAGCATGTTGAGGGTGACTTCCAGCGGCAGCTTCTCGCCATCGACCTCGAAGCGCAGCTCCGCCATGGTCTCGTCGAACAGGCGGTTGAAGGCGGCCGCACTCGTCATGGATTTTTCGAGGAACAGCTGCTCCAACTTGTCGTCGAGCTGGTAGGGCTTGTCCTTGCGCAGGTCGACAATCCAGGGACGATAGTGGCCGGCGGCCGGGTCGTTCGCCATGCAAGCGTCCATGACGGCATCGTCGATGCGGTTCAGTTCCAGGGGCAAGAACAGCAGATGGGCGGCATAGTCGGTCAGTCTTGTCTGCACGTCGCCATAGAGCTTGCCGTTGGCCGGATCGCTGGTGTTGGAGAAATAGGTGAGACCGGCGAAGGAGCCGAGGCGGCCGATGATGTCGTCCAGCGCCTCATATTCCTTCAGCGCCGCGCCGATGCCGGCATCGCCGGTCTTGGTCGCCGCGTCGGCAAGCTTGCCCTTCCATTTTTCCTCGAAGGCGGTGGCCATCTTGCCGGCCTTTTCCATGTCGCCGGTGAAAGCGGTGGAGGTGGCGGAGGGATAGAGGTCGCTGAGCTTCCAGGCGGGCAGTTCCCCAAGCGCGGCATTGGCCGCGGCCGCGGCCGGGCCGGTGGAAAAATTAAGGGATGAATGGAGCGAGGTCGGGCTCATGGGCAGTATTTCCTCTGCTTTTCTTTTCGGAACGATCCGGTCTATCCGTGTCTATTCGGCCGAAAAGGCCGCGGCAAGGGCGGATTTTCGGAGGTCGGACAATGGAGTCACAGGCGATGTTACATTCGACATAATGATTAAAATACGATGGTTTGGCAAAACTTCGTGTTCAAGCCTTTCTGCGAAGGTCCCCCTCAGGTTTCGCATGAAGTGAGGCACCAATGACCATACTTAATAGCGCCAAGGGGGGCGCGCAGGTTCTCGTTGTTGAGGATGACCCGATTCAACGCCGCCTGCTCAAAAATGCCATCGAGCGACATGGACATGTTGTTCACCTGGCGGAAAATGGCCGTTTCGGCCTTGAGTTTCTGAAGCGCAATGGAGACCAGATCAATGTGATAGTGCTCGATCTCATGATGCCGGAGATGACCGGCATCGAGCTTCTGGGCGCTCTAAGCGACATGGGCACCGATATTCCGGTGATCGTGCAGACCGGGCAGGGCGGTATCGAGACCGTGGTGCAGGCCATGCGGGCCGGCGCCTTCGATTTCGTCGTCAAGCCGGTTTCGCCGGAGCGGATAGCGGCGTCGATCGCCAATGCCCTGAAGCTCGATCAGCGTGAGGCCAAGGCCCGCGCCGGCCGCAAGTCGCGCTCGGGTGAGATCAGCTTCGACGACATCGTCTCGGCGAGCCCGGCGATGATGCGGGTGCTCGATCTCGCCCATCGCGCCGCGCAATCGAACATCCCCGTGGTGCTGGAGGGCGAATCCGGCGTCGGCAAGGAGCTGGTGGCGCGCGCCATCCAGGCTGCCAGCGACCGCGCCGGCAAGCCTTTCGTGACGGTCAATTGCGGAGCCATTCCGCATAATCTGGTCGAGAGCATTCTCTTCGGCCATGAGAAGGGCGCCTTCACCGGCGCCACGGAACGGCATGTCGGCAAGTTCATGGAAGCGGACGGCGGCACGCTGTTCCTCGA
>DASWOH010000217.1:0-29483 GCA_036398815.1 Rhizobium sp.
GTCGGAATATCGAAATAGTGGATCTGGCCCAGGCAGTCGCAGCCGAGTTCCAGCGAGTTCGCCAGCCGGCCGAGGCCGTACTCACCGGCGTCGAAAGCGCTCTTCCAATAGTGGTTCGCGGTCGGGTCGGCATAGGGGACCACCATTTCGGTGACGCTGGCGCGGAAGATGACCGGCCGCAGCCGGCCCTTGTCGTTGATCGCCAGTTCGTGCAGCACAAGCCCTTCGCGCGGCGTGAAACCGACACGGAAGCTCCAGTTCTGCCATTCGACCTTCCAGCCGTCGACGCTGAAGCTTGGACCGTCCGGCTGGACGATGTTGAGCGGCTTGACGTCCTTGCGTGTGTCCGGAAAGGCTTCGCGGCCGTAGTTGCGTTTCTTCTTCGGAACCGGGGGCGCCTTTTCGTCATCGATGAGGTCGACGACCTTGTTGCTGATCAGATCGACGACCGCGACAACGCCTTCGATCGGATGAGCATAGCCATTGTCGCGAATATCCTCGCGCCAGTAGCTGACAGCGCGCACGATACGCTTGCCTTTCTCGAAATCGCGGCCGAAATAGCCCGATGAAAAGGGATCGATCTGGACGAGGGGAATGTCCTCCTCGGTAATGCCGCGGCGCTTGACCGCCGCGCGCCAGGCCGGGTCGTTCTTGACGATGTCCTCGCAGCGCATGAATTCCTCGATCATGACCGGCGGTTGGCCGTAGGGCGCCTGGTCGAGCGGCAGGCGCTCGAAGTTGTGCACCCGCTTGAGGCCGAGATCGACAATTGCTTCGGCGACCTCGCCGGAAAGGGTATCGAGCACCAGCAGAAAAGCGAGGCGCGGCAGCGTCGCACCGGATTTCCAGCCGGCGATGTCGGCCTTCGCCGGTTCCTCCAGCCGAATGATCGGGAAACGGCATTGCGACCCGAGCTTGCGGCCTTCCCTGACGATCAGCACCGCCTTCTCGATTTCGACGAGGCTCAAAGGATCGAGCGGATGGGTGACGGAAACCTGAGCGTCCATGAAACTATCCTTTCTGAATAAACACGGCGATGACGGCCTTGATGTTGGGCCTTGGTGTTGGAATGAGAGCAGCCTGGGGCCGCGTTCAACGGCCTGCCGTGGCGGCGTGGCAGATATCGGCAGGCATCATCGCGTCTTCGCCGTGAAGGCAGACAATGCCGCAGAGGAGGTGGAGGTGAACGGAAGCGGCAAAGAGCATCGCGATCACGGTGGTGGCGACGATCGGCGAGAACCCGCGGCCGTCGAGAGAGGGAAGAAGAGCCTGCATCATTCGAAGACCTTTCCGAGGGAGGCATAGAGGGCAGGGCGGCTGGACTTCAGCCATACCGCGAAAGCGGCGCCCAGCAGGCCGACACCCACAATGAAATAAGGGAACGACGCGACGATCAGGCTTTCCGAACCGGAGAGCAACGACAGGTTGGCGCTGACCAGACCCAATACTCCCAGAAGACCGAGCAGGCTGATCAGCGGCGCGATCAAGGTTTTCCAAAGGCTGAGACCGCTTTTCGTCCTGCGGAAAAACAGGATGATGGCGACGCAGACGAGCACCTGGACAGCGAGGATGCCGATCGTCGCGAGCGCCGCCATCCAGGAAAAGACCACCGCGTAGGGATCCTGGCCGCCGATGACGAAGCCCGCCAGGATGACGGCGGCGATCGCGCTCTGCGCCAGGCCCGCGACATAGGGCGACCCATGCTTGGCATGCACCGTGCCGAGAATGCGGGACACGATGCCCGCCCGGCCCAGCGCGAAGAAATAGCGGTTGATGGTGTTGTGGAACGACAGCACGCAGGCAAAGAGGCTGGTGATCAGCAGGATGTTCATCACCTGTACCGACCAGCCGCCCAGCACGGCGCCGGCGGCATTGAAGAAGAAGGTGTCGAGACCGGCTCGGGCTGCTCCCGAAACCTTCGACGGCCCGTAATATTGTACGATCGCCCAGGTGGAGAATGCGTAGAAGACGGTGATCAGCAGCACCGCGACATAGGTCGCGCGGGGAATGGTCTTTTCCGGCGTCTCGGCCTCTTCGGCGAAGATCGCCGTCGCTTCGAAGCCGATAAAGGAGCCGACGACGAAGACGAGCGCCACGCCGAGACCGGGTCCGAGCACGGTGGAGGGCGCGAAAGAGGTCAACCCCATGCCCTCCGGTCCGCCGCCGGACAAGACGATGCCGATATCGAGCAGCAGCAGGATGGCGATCTCGGCGATCATGCAGACGCCGAGGATATGGCCGCTGAAGGCGATGTTTCGCTGTCCGCACAGTGTCACGATGATCATTGCCGCAAAGGAATAGACCCACCACGGCAGCACTATGCCGAGCGGAGCGAGAGCCCCGCCGACAAACACGCCGAACAGTGCGTAGATCGCGATCTGGACGGCGCTATAGGTGACGATCGCCATCATCGCCCCGCCGACGCCTGCCGGTTTGCCGATGCCCTGGGCGATATAGGTATAGAAGGCGCCCGCACCGCCGACATAGCGGCTCATCGCCGTAAAGCCGACGCTGAAGATCATGTAAAGCAATCCGGAGAGCACGAAAGCACCGGGAACGCCCGCGCCGTTGCCGAATGCGAAGGCGGCGGGTGAAGCGCCGACCACCGCCGTCAGCGGCGCTGCCGCCGCGACGACGAAGAAGACGATGTGAAGAAGGCCGATCGAATTCTTCTGAAGCCGGCCTGATGGTTGGTTGGGCATGCTCGTTTCGACAGACATGGGAACCCCTGTTCTTAGCTTTTATCGGCTCAGGCTAGGGATTCCGGTCTGGTCCAAGAATTGCAGGATACGCCATATATCCGATAAACCGCGCCACGCGGCGCCATGAAGGTGAATTGAATGGCAGGTGCATCCGATTTCAGCAGGCGCCCTCCCGCAATTGCCGTAATTCGCGCCTCCGTTCTTGTCCCTTTGGTGCAGGAATTGGATAAAAAACACGGCAAAACCGACGTTCTTCTCGCCTGCCATGGGATTTTACGCTCGCAACTCGACGATCCCTACGCCTTTGTACCCTTGGCGCGCTATGTGGCCATTTTCGAAGAAGCAGCCGAAATCTTGCGTGAGCCGACGCTCGGCGCGCGGCTTGGCATCTCGTTCAAGCCGGCCGATATCGGCCCGCTGGGCATATTGTTTTCCGCTTCCTCGACCATCAAGTCCGCATTTCAACGCCTGTCGAAACACGTCGTTGCGCTGCAGGGCGTGACGCGCGCCGGCCTGATCGAGGAAGGCGATCATCTGCTCTGGAGCTACAGGCTCGAGGATCCGCGGCTGTGGCCGCGCCACCAGGATGCCGAATATTCGCTTGCAGCATCCTGCCAGCTCGTCCGCAGTTCCTTCAGCTCATCCTGGCGTCCCGTCGAAATCCACTTCGAGCATGCGGCCCCCCGCGAGCGGGAGCCGCTGCAAAGGATTTTCCGGGCTCCGCTTCTCTTCTCGCAATCCAGCAACCGGATCGTCATGTCAAAGGCGGATGCCGACCGCCATTATCGCAACGAGGATCGCGATCTGACGGCGATCCTTGAGCGCCATATCGGCGATCTTTCCTCGGGCAATGTCGATCAGGACAGCGTGCGGGAGCAGGTGCTGTCGGTTATCTCGATCTATCTCGGCCACAAGCCGATCACCATCGCAGCCGTTGCCGCCGAGCTGAAGCTTTCGGTCAGGACCTTGCAACGCCGCCTGAACGATGAAGGCACCTCGGTCCGCGCCCTGGTGCGAGAATATCGCGAGGGGATCGCGCAACTCTATATCAGGGCCGGCACATCGGGTTATTCGCGTCTTGCCGACACCTTGGGCTATGCGGACAGCACGGTATTCTGGAGGGCGTTCAAGGGCTGGACCGGCCTGTCGCCATCGACGGCGGCGGAAGACGAGCGCATGCGGGCGCCAGATTTATGTTGAGGGCGGAATCCGAAGGTCCTGTATCAATCGCTCGATATAGCTGGCGATTGCGCCGACCATGTCGAAAGATGTGGGATCGCGTAGCCATAGCGTCTGCAAGCCGTCCATCATGGCGATAACCTCGGCGGCGATCGCTGGACAGTCGGCATCCCGCTTCACTTCCTCGCGCAAAATGCCCTCTTCGAGCTTCGCCGCGATATTCGCCTGCAACTGCCGTGCGCGATTGCCGAACCAGGCCTTTGCCGGGTGGTTCTGCGTCAGGCTTTCGGCATTGAGGATGGCGAAGGCACGGACGACCTCCGGAATGCCGGTGTTGTATTTCGCGATCTGAACCAGGCCGAGCAGAAAAGCGCGCCAATTCGTTTGGCCATCGCCGATCGTGGCCGAGCTCTCGAGATCCCGCTTGTCCAGGATCGCCAGCAGCAGGTCCACCTTGGTCGGAAAGTGATGCAACAGGCCGGGAAGAGACAGGCCGACATCCCTGGCGATATCCGCGATAGCGGCGCTCTGGTAGCCGTCTTCGGCAAAGCGATGCATGGCGGCCGTCAGGATGGCCTCACGCCGCGAAGCGCCCTTGACGGAGTTTCGCCGCCGCTTGCCTTCGGTTTGAATTTCGGTGCCCGGCCCGACGGTCATTCTTTCATTTCCCCGATTCGTTCGGTTCTAGCGCGATTGGATGTCACGGCCAACCTGCCGGTGAATTTTCCTCGGCTGAGGGCGATATCACCACGGCCAATTCCCTTTACTCTTTAAAAAGACCGAGTAATCGGTAGGTTTAAGAGTGGAGGATATCTCATGACCATCGTACGTGCCAGCTTCGGCAATTCGGATGCCCATCAAACGGGCGCTCCGACCAAGGTTGTCGGCATTCCGTTTATCGTCGGGTTTGCGCTTGCCAATCTCGGCTTCTTCATTGCCGTGATGACGCCGATCGCCATCACCCTCGCCATTCGCGTGAGTGCGATCGATCCGGTCGGCAAGGGCGCCAGCCTCGGCGCAATTCTCGGCAGCGGCGCACTGTTCGCGCTGTTCGCCAACCCGATATTCGGGCAGCTTTCCGACCGCACGCGCTCCCGCTTCGGCCGGCGCCGGCCATGGCTCATCGGCGGCGTCATCGTGGGCAGCCTCGCCCAGCTCGTGATCGCCTATTCGTCGAACCTCCTGATAATCGGGATTGCGTGGTGCGCGGTGCAGGTGGCCTATAACGCGATGCTCGCGGCTTTGGTCGCCGTCGTGCCGGATCAGGTGCCGGAACAGCAGCGCGGCATGATATCGGCGCTTGCCGGCATGTCGGTCTATGTCGCCTTGCTGATCGGCAGTGCTGTCGTGTCGCTGACGGGAACGGGCAGCAACGCCATGTTCCTGGTGCCGACCGCGATCGGCCTCGTCACGATTATCGGCTTTGCCATGCTGCTGGACGATCGCCCCACCGATAACGAACCGGCGCCCACGGGCAATCTGCTGGGCGAGTTGGCGGCGAGCTTCTGGGTCAATCCGATGAAATACCGTGATTTCGGTTATGCCTGGCTCAGCCGCTTCCTCGTGTTCTTCGGCTTTGCGGTGCTGACCTCCTATCAGGTGTATTATCTCACCGACCAGCTCGGCGTGACGGAGGCCGGCATCGGCCAGACCATGTTCTTCTCGATCTTGATCACGACCTGCTGCGTCGTCGCCTCCTCGATCGTCTCCGGCTATCTGTCCGATCGGACAGGCCGCCGCAAGCCCTTTGTCTTTGCCGCAGCCGCCACCTATGCGCTCGGCATCGCCGTGATCATGATGGCGCCCGACCTCACCATGTTCTTCGTCGGGGTCGCCATCTCCTCGGTCGGCTTCGGCGTCTATTATGCCGTCGATCAGGCGCTCGTCGTGGACATTCTGCCGGATCGCGAGACGAATGCGGCGAAGAATCTTGGTGTCCTCAATATCGCCAATGCTGTTCCGCAGTCGATCGCGCCGGCCATCGCGCCGATCGTGCTCGCCATCGGTTCGGAACCGGGACAGAATTACTCACTGCTCTATGCCTTGGCGGCGGTCAGCGCCTTTTTGGGTGCGCTGGCAATCGTGCCGGTTCGCGGCGCGCGTTGATAAGATCAATATTTCGGGCGGCAACGCCTGCCTGATGGTCCCGATCGGACCGGTTAACATGGGAGGATCCCTATGATCGACGATATTCTCGACAAGATGACACTGGAGGAGCAGGTGTCGCTGCTCTCGGGCGCGGATTTCTGGACGACCGTTGCGATCGAACGGCTGGGCGTACCGAAAATCAAGGTGACCGACGGACCCAATGGCGCACGCGGCGGTGGGTCGCTGGTCGGCGGCGTCAAATCCGCCTGCTTCCCGGTGGCGATCGCGCTTGGAGCGACCTGGGACCCGGCGCTCATTGAACGCGCGGGTGTAGCGCTCGGCGGGCAGGCGAGGAGCAAGGGCGCATCGGTGCTTCTGGCGCCGACGGTCAATATTCACCGCTCCGGCCTCAACGGCCGCAACTTCGAATGCTATTCGGAAGATCCGGCGCTGACGGCAGCCTGCGCCGTCGCCTATATCGGCGGCGTGCAGAGCCAGGGTGTGGCGGCTACGATCAAGCACTTCGCTGCCAATGAGTCTGAGATCGAGCGACAGACGATGTCGTCCGATGTCGACGAGCGGACGCTGCGCGAAATCTATCTACCGCCCTTCGAGGAGGCGGTGAAGAAGGCTGGCGTGAAGGCCGTCATGTCCTCCTACAACAAACTCAACGGCACCTATGCGAGCGAAAACCCTTGGCTGTTGACAAAAGTCCTGCGCGAGGACTGGGGTTTTGACGGCGTCGTCATGTCCGACTGGTTCGGCTCGCACTCGACGGCCGAGACCATCAATGCCGGGCTCGATCTGGAAATGCCGGGTCCCTGGCGGGATCGCGGCGAAAAGCTGGTCGCGGCGGTCCGGGAAGGCAAGGTAAAGGCCGAGACCGTGCGCGCTTCGGCACGCCGCATTCTCTTTCTTCTCGAACGCGTCGGTGCCTTTGGAAAGGCGCCGGATCTCACCGAACACGCGCTTGACCTGCCAGAGGATCGCGCGCTTATCCGTCAGCTCGGCGCGGAGGGCGCCGTGCTCCTGAAGAATGACGGCGTGCTGCCGCTTGCCAAGTCGTCCTTCGACCAGATCGCCGTCCTCGGCCCCAATGCGGCCTCTGCACGCGTGATGGGTGGGGGAAGCGCGCGGATTGCCGCGCATTATGTGGTGAGCCCGCTTGAGGGCATTCGTACGGCGCTGTCCAATGCCAACAGCCTCCGCCATGCGGCCGGCTGCAACAACAACCGGTTGATCGACGTCTTCAGCGGCGAGATGACGGTGGAATATTTCAAGGGGCGCGGCTTCGAGGGCCGTCCGGCCCATGTCGAGACCGTCGAAAAGGGCGAATTCTTCTGGTTCGACCTTCCATCCGAAGATCTCGACCTTGCCGATTTCTCGGCCCGCATGACGGCGACCTTCGTGCCGCAGGAAAGCGGCGAACACATCTTCGGCATGACCAATGCCGGGCTTGCCCGGCTGTTCGTGGACGGCGAACTGGTGGTCGACGGCTATGACGGCTGGACGAAAGGTGAAAATTTCTTTGGCACGGCGAACAGCGAGCAGCGCCGGACGGCAACACTCGAGGCGGGACGCCGCTACCGGATCGTGGTGGAGTATGAAGCACCGAAGGTCGGTCTGGATGGCATCAACATATCCGCGATCCGCTTCGGTGTCGAAAAACCGCTTGGCGATGCCGGAATCGCGGAGGCGGTCGAGACTGCCCGCAAGTCCGACGTCGTGCTGCTTCTCGTCGGCCGCGAGGGCGAGTGGGATACCGAAGGTCTGGATCTGCCCGACATGCGCCTGCCGGGCCGTCAGGAGGAACTCATCGAGAAAGTCGCCGAGGCCAATCCCAACGTGGTCGTCGTGCTGCAGACCGGTGGTCCGGTCGAAATGCCCTGGCTCGGCAAAGTGCGCGCGGTGCTGCAGATGTGGTATCCGGGTCAAGAACTCGGCAATGCGCTTGCGGACGTTCTCTTCGGCGACGCCGAGCCTGCCGGCCGCCTGCCGCAGACCTTCCCGAAGGCGCTCACTGATAATTCTGCGATCACCGGCGATCCGTCGATCTATCCCGGCCGGGACGGGCATGTGCGCTACGCGGAAGGGATTTTCGTCGGCTATCGCCATCATGATACCCGGGAGATCGAACCGCTCTTCCCCTTCGGCTTCGGCCTCGGCTACACCCGCTTTGCCTGGGGTACTCCACAGCTATCGGAGACCGAGATGGGGCCGGACGGTCTCACGGTGACCGTCGATGTCACCAATATCGGCGACAGGACGGGATCGGACGTGGTGCAGCTCTATGTTCGTTCTCCCAACGCGAAGGTCGAACGGCCGTTCAAGGAACTGCGCGCGTTCGCGAAGCTCAAGCTGGCCCCGCGCTCGACCGGTACGGCGGTGCTGAAGCTGGTTCCCCGTGACCTGGCTTACTTCGATGTCGATTTAGGGCGTTTTCGCGCCGATGCGGGCGAGTACGAGCTGATCATCGCCGCCAGCGCGACCGACATCCGGGCAAGGGCCAGCATTCAGTTGCCGGCCGACCATGTGATGGGGCTGTAGAATAAGCGCTCAATAGGAATCGCGCCGCCTTGTGACTGCTATTTCAGCGCCGGGCGGCGCGATTTGCGGGAAAGGGCGGGAGGAGTGCTGGCGATTGTCACCTGCTGAATGTCTTGTGTGATATCGGATGTACATACATTGGATGTACATTTTCATGCCGATGCGTTATTATGCATTCATGTACTCGTGTGGGAGCATCTCGCTATGCAAATGACCAAGGTATTCAAGAACGGCAATTCCCAAGCTGTGCGCATTCCGGCAGAGATTGCCTATGAGCGCACGGACATGGAGTTGGAGATTGAGCGGGTAGGCGATGAAATTCGCATCCGGCCTGTCCGCCAGTCGTTGGCCGGTGTTCTGGACGTTTTCGCGCGCTTCTCGCCCAATTTCATGAGCGAGGGCACGGGCGATCAAGAGCAGGACGAGCGTGAGAAGATCTGATGCCGCGCTATATGCTTGACACGAATATGTGCATCTATCTGATGAAGAACCAGCCCGAGCAGGTCGCACGCCGCTTTGCCGCTTGCTACGTCGGCGACGTGGTGATGTCAGCCATTACCTTCGCGGAGCTGGACTATGGCGTTGCCGCGTCCGATGCTCCGGAACGGGAGCGCGGCAACCTTGATGCTTTGGTGAACCTCATCGCGGTGGAGCCGTTTGATACAGCCGCTGCCCGCGGCGCCTATGGCCCGGTGCGCATGGCAACGCGAGAGCGCAAGAAAGATCATCTGGACAAGCTAATCGCGTCACACGCCATTGCCTTGAATACGGTGCTTGTCACCAACAACACACGGGATTTCATGACCTATCCCAATCTCAAGATCGAAAACTGGCTGGACACCTAATTCTGTGTTCTCTGCTTATGACAGCGCCGGCAAAGGGAACCATCGTCCCCTTTTACCATCACAGATCCATGCCTTGACTGGTATTCCGACCATGGCACATTTCAGACTTGGAAGCAGCCTAGAACAACCGGTCCAGCCAGCCGTGCTTGTCGGGCGCGCGGCCGTTTTGAATGTCGAGCAGCGCCGTCTTGAGGCGCGTCGTCATCGGGCCGGCCCCGCCGTCGCCGATCGTGAAGCTGTGCTTGCGACCCTTGAGCTTGCCGATCGGCGTCACCACCGCGGCGGTGCCGCAGGCGAAGGCTTCGCGCAGCCGGCCACTGGCTGCATCCGCCTGCCATTGGTCGATCGCATAGGGCTCCTCGCGCACGGTGAGGCCGAGGTCGCGCGCCAGCGTGAGCAGGGAATCGCGGGTGATCCCCGGCAGGATCGTGCCGGTCAGCGGCGGGGTCTGGAGCGAGCCGTCATCGAAGACGAAGAAGACGTTCATGCCGCCGAGCTCCTCGACGAAACGCCGCTCCACCGCATCGAGGAAGACGACCTGTTCGCAGCCTTCGCGGGTCGCTTCCGCCTGCGCGGAAAGGCTTGCGGCATAGTTTCCGCCGCATTTGGCCTCGCCGGTGCCGCCGGGAGCGGCACGCGTATAATTCTCGGACAGCCAGATCGTCACGGCCGGCGCTCCACCCTTGAAATAGGAGCCGACGGAAGAGGCGACGACGCAATAGAGATAGTCGGACGAAGGCTTCACGCCGAGCAGCGTTTCGGTCGCGATCATGAACGGCCGGAGATAGAGCGCGGCTCCATCCGCCGTCGGTATCCAGTCCCGATCGACCTTGACCAGCTCGCGCACGGACTCAAGGAAGAGTTCTTCGGGCAGCGGTGCCATCGCCAGCCGCGTGGCGGAATTGCGAAAGCGCCGCGCATTGGCGTCGGGACGGAAGAGCGTGGCGCCGCCATCAGGCAGGCGATAGGCTTTCATGCCCTCGAAAATTTCCTGCGCATAGTGGAGTACCAGCGTTGCCGGGTCGAGATTGAAAGCCTTGCGCGCCTCGATCTTGCCGTCATGCCAGCCGTGCCCCTCCGAATAGCGGATGGTCGCCATGTGATCGGTGAAGACACGACCGAATCCGGGGTTCTGGAGCAGGGCTTCACGCTCGCTGGCCGGAACGGGGTTCGAATTTCTCTCAAATACCAGGGTCTGCGGGCCGCTGTCACTCATCGTCTATTCCTGTCTATTCCTTCATCCGTGGCGGGCCGATTCCCCGCTCGCTCCTGAGGCTGGTGTAGCCTAAATCCAGTGGCATTTGTTTGCTTTTATATTTGCTGGGATGAAAGTTTTGGCGTTCTTCATCCCATTTTCCGATATTTCTAGTATTTTCTGCTAGCGACGGGTGCCGATTGGGCTGCCGTCAACGGATGGGGCGCCGCCGATGGTCGAATTCCGCCGGCGATTCAGCAAGCCCGTCGATGTCGAACAGGTGCGGCATTCAATCGCCGAACGGCGGTCTTTGAGATTGTTGGACGGTGATGAAGAGCTGAGCACGGGTCCATGTGAGCAACGGCACCTTTCTACCGGAACGATCGATCTGCTTGCCTCGCGGGGATTCTGCTGGTAGTGAGCGCACCCGCAGCTTTTGAAAAGCTCAGGTATCCGGTCGCAGCCCACCCGGTCAAAACAAGGGATCATACATTATGAAGACCATCGTCATCTGCTCCGGCGGATTGGACTCCGTTTCGCTCGCCCACAAGGTTGCCGCGGAACGTCAACTTGTCGGCCTCGTCTCGTTCGACTACGGCCAACGGCACCGCAAGGAGCTGGATTTCGCCGCCGCCTGCGCCAAGCGCCTCGGCGTGCCGCATGAGATCATCGACATCACCACCATCGGCAAGCACCTGACCGGCTCGGCGCTCACCGACGACGTCGATGTGCCCGACGGGCACTATGCCGAGGAAACGATGAAGGCGACCGTCGTGCCGAACCGAAACGCGATCATGCTGGCGATCGCCTTCGGTCTTGCCGCCGCGCAGAAGGCGGACGCGGTTGCTGTCGCCGTTCATGGCGGCGATCATTTCATCTATCCGGATTGCCGGCCTGGCTTCATTGACGCGTTTCAGCAGATGCAGAACCAGGCGTTGGACGGCTATGCCAGCGTTTCGCTCCATGCGCCCTTCGTCACGATCTCCAAAGCCGACATCGTGACGGATGGTGCGCGCCACAACACGCCCTTCGCCGAGACGTGGTCCTGCTACAAGGGCGGCGCACGCCATTGCGGCCGCTGCGGCACTTGCGTCGAACGGCGCGAAGCCTTCCATCTCGCCGGTGTCGAGGACCCGACGGACTATGAAGACCCGGATTTCTGGGTGACGGCGACGTCAGGCTTTTCGGCCGAAGAGGTGAAGTGATGTTCCGCATCACCAAGGAATTCCACTTCTCCGCCTCGCATCAGCTCACGCATCTTGCCGACGATCATCAATGCGCCCGGATGCATGGGCACAATTACATCGTCGAGGTGGAACTTTCGGCCGCCGAACTCGACGCCAATGGCTTCGTGCGCGACTATCATGAGCTCGGCCCCCTGAAACGCTATATCGACGATAATTTCGACCATCGTCATCTCAACGACGTTCTCGGCCACGGCCGCGTCACCTCGGAATGTCTCGCCAAGCATTTCTACGACTGGTGCAAGGCGATGCTGCCCGAGACGTCTGCGGTGCGCGTTAGCGAGACGCCGAAGACATGGGCGGAATACCGGCCATGAGCGAGGCACGCGAGGCCCGGATCCGCATCAGCGAGATATTCGGGCCGACGATCCAGGGCGAGGGCATATTGATCGGCCTGCCGACCGTGTTCGTGCGCACCGGCGGTTGCGATTACCGCTGTTCCTGGTGCGATACGCTGCATGCGGTCGACAGCGATTATCGCGATCAATGGTCGCCGATGTCTGTCGACGAGATCTGGCTGGAGGTGACCCGGCTTTCCGGCGGCAGGCCGCTGACGATCTCGCTCTCCGGCGGCAATCCTGCGATCCAGCCACTCGGTCCTCTGATAGCGCGCGGACATGGCGAGGGCTACCGCTTTGCGCTGGAAACTCAAGGAAGCTTGGCCAGGGACTGGTTTGCCGATCTCGATGTTCTGGTGCTAAGCCCGAAACCGCCTTCGAGCGGCATGGTGACGGATTGGGCCGTATTCGGCGACTGTCTTCGCTTGGCGGCGGACAGGCCGCAGATCGCGCTGAAGATCGTCGTTTTCGATGATCTTGATTATGCCTATGCGCGCGATGCAGCCGCCCGCTATCCGCATCTGCCGGTCTATCTCCAGCCCGGCAATCATACGCCGCCGCCGCCCGATGCGGATGACGCAATGATCGATATCGACGGGATTGTCGACCGCATGCGCTGGCTCGTGGACAAGGTGACAGCCGACCGATGGTTCGAGGCGCGGGTTCTGCCACAGCTCCACGTCCTGCTCTGGGGCAACAAGCGCGGAGTCTAGCGTCGATGTCCCGCTTGTGGGGCCTCCGATCGCATTGACGGCAGCCGCAGTTGCATTGGCGGCATCTCACGGTTAAGTATCTTGGTACGCCATAATACGGCTCACGAATAAAGGCCTTAGGAAAACGGCCGATAATCGTGACAAAGGGTGATGTCTTCGAGACCGAGGTGCAGGGATGAATGATGATTTGCGGGGCGCGGCAATTCGGGTGGAGCGTCCGGCGAAAACCTTGCGCGAGCTGGCGCTCGACAAGGTGCGCGAAGCGATCGTAAACGGATATTTTCGCCCCGGCGACCGTCTGGTGGAGCGCGATCTCTGCGCTCAACTGGGCGTCAGCCGGACGATCGTGCGCGAAGTTCTGCGTCACCTCGAGTCGGAGGGCCTTGTCGCCAATTTGCCGAACAAGGGGCCGATCGTCGCGCTGCTCGACCATGGCGAGGCGAAGCAGATCTATGAGATCCGCGGCGCACTTGAAGGCATGGCGGCGCGCCTTTGCGCCGAACAGAGCAATCCCGCTATCGCCGATGCCCTGGACAAATCGCTGCAGGACATCCGCAACAGCTATCGGGACAAGGATATGGCGGGCGTGCTCACGCATACCTCGTCCTTTTATCAGACGCTGTTCGGCATGGTCGACCGCCATGTCGCCTGGGGGATCGTCAACCTTCTGACCGTCCGCATCAATCATCTGCGCTCGATGACGATCAAGACGGAGAACCGCGGCGTCCAGGGCCCGGCGCAAATGGCGCGTATCGTCGATGCTATCCGGCGCGGCGATGGGCCGGGGGCTTATCAGGCGGCAATGGATCATGTCGCCAGTGCCAGCGCGATTGCCGAGGCGGTTCTATCCGGGCAGCAATCGGTCGACTGACCCGTCGCGGGCTGTTTCCCGCGAAACAACTTCCTTCAAAATCGCAGGGTTACTGGCTCCACGAGCCGGCTTGTCGTTGCGCGAAATTGCGTTCCAAAACACGCTACCAGCTTGACACCGCCATTTGTTCAATGTGACGGTATGCCATAATCAATAATACCAAAATGGAACGTCAATGAACTGGGATGTTGTCGCGAGGTTGTGCCCTCGCTCAAGAGCCGGCGACTAGCCTGTCTAGACGGCAATTCATTGTTATTGTTGTTTTTATTGAAATACGGCGGCGGATTTTCGCGATCTGCAGAAACCAGCTTGACAGTTATGTATGATGGCATACCATCATACATAATCTTAAAAGCGAGATGACTGATGACCGTTCAGATCCGAAAGACCGTGCTGCAGATCGAAACGACGCTGATTGAGGGCGGGAAGGCGGCGGCCGTTCCGCTGAAGCTGTTCTCCGCATTGGCGGTTGTGAAAAACCCCTGGGCCGGGCGTGGTTTTGTCGAAGACCTGAAGCCGGAGATCCATGCGGTCGCTCCGGTTCTCGGAGAATTGCTGACCAAGATGATCATCGATGCGGTCGGCTCCGGCGAAGCGGTCGAAGGCTACGGCAAGGCGGCAGTCGTCGGTGTTGACGGTGAGATCGAACATGCCTCGGCGCTCATCCACACGCTGCGCTTCGGCAATCACTATCGCCAGGCGGTCGGTGCCAAGTCGTACCTCGCCTTCAGCAACACTCGCGGTCCGGCCAGCGCACCGATCATGATCCCGCTGATGGACAAGAATGACGAGGGCCGCCGCTCGCATTACCTGACGATCCAGACCTCCATTCCAGACGCTCCGGCCGCCGACGAGATCGTCGTGGCTCTCGGCGCCTCGGTCGGAGGCCGCCCGCATCACCGCATCGGCGACCGCTATCAGGATCTGAGGGACCTGGGGCAGGACGTCGCCAATCCCGCTGGCGTTTGACGGGTTCGGGCGCCGGGATGTCGACAGTGGAAACCATAGTGCAGCACAGTGCCGACGAAGCCGCGGCAAAGGGCTTGCCCCGCAGCAGGACGGCAAGCGGCACGGCCTATCATGAGGTCGGCAGCGGCGAGCCGCTCGTCCTCATTCATGGCGTCGGCATGCGGCTTGAAGCCTGGGCGCCGCAGATCGCGGCCTTTGCGCGGACGCATCGGGTTATTGCAGTCGACATGCCCGGTAATGGTGAAAGCAGCAAGCTGCCAGCCGCCAGCCGCCTTGAAGCGTTTGTCGATTGGTTCGGCGGGTTTCTGGATGAAATGGCGCTCGACGGCGCAAACGTCGCCGGGCATTCGATGGGGGCGCTGGTGGCCGGCGGTAGTGCTGCCACATTCGGCAGCCGGATAAAGCGCGTCGCCTATCTGAACGGCGTTTACCGCCGCGATCCAGAGGCTAAGGCGGCGGTTCTTGCGCGCGCGGCGGCAATCCCGCTGACGGGCGTCGACAAGGAGGGACCGCTCTTGAGGTGGTTCGGTGATGACAGGCAAAGTGCGGTCGCGCGAGACTTGACGCGCAACTGGCTGAGCCTCGTCGATCCGCAAGGCTATGCGACGGCCTATGCCGCCTTTGCCGGTGGCGATGAGACCTATGCGGATCGATGGCGGGATGTGCATGTGCCGGCCCTGTTTCTGACCGGCTCGGACGATCCCAACTCGACGCCGCAAATGGCCGAGCAGATGGCATCCATTGCGCCGAAAGGCTGGGCCAGGATCGTCGAGGGCCATCGCCATATGGTGAATTTGACGGCGCCGGAGATCGTCAACAGGTTGCTCGCCGAGTGGCTTGCATGCGGGGAAGATGCGGGATGACGACACAGCAGGTAGATCCCAGGGTGCTGCGCGATGCCTTCGGTGCCTTTCCGACCGGCGTCACGGTGGTGACGACGCGAGATCAGGCCGGAGTGCCGATCGGCTTCACGGCGAACTCCTTTACCTCGGTGTCGCTCGATCCGCCGCTTCTGCTGGTCTGCCTGGCAAAGACATCCCGCAACTTCACGGCCATGACGAGCACGACCTCCTTTGCGATCAACGTGCTGTCTGAGACGCAAAAGCATATATCCAACACTTTCGCGCGGCCGGTCGAAGACAGGTTCGCGACCGTGGAATGGGTGTCGGGCACAAGCGGCTGTCCAATCCTGGCCGATGTCGCCGCCTGGTTCGAATGCAGCCTCGAGCAGGTCATCGAAGCCGGCGACCACGTCATCCTGATGGGGCGGATCGCCTCTTTCGAGAACAGTGGCCGCAACGGATTGGGCTATGCCCGCGGTGGTTACTTCACACCGATCCTCGCCAGCAAGGCCGTCTCGGCGGCGGCGGAAGGCAATATCGAGCTCGGAGCCGTTCTGGAGCGCCATGGCGAGGTTCTTCTCCTCGGCGATGACGTCCTTTCTCTACCGGGTTGTGACGGCAAGGACGGCAGCCCGGCCGATATCCTGCGGGATTATCTGGAAGAGATTACCGGTCTCTCGGTGACGATCGGCTTCCTCTACTCGGTCTATGAGGGCAAGAGCGACGGAAAGCAGCACATCGTCTACCGTGCCTTCGCGTCTGATGGCGAGCCGCGCAGTGGCCGGTTCCTGAAACCCGACACCTTGACCAAGGCCCGTTTCAAGACGAGTTCGACAGCCGATATCGTCGCGCGTTTCGCGGTCGAGAGCCAGATCGGCAATTTCGGCGTTTATTTCGGCGACGAGACCGTCGGCACGGTCCGCCCCGTTCCAGCAAAGGCGGCACAGCCATGAAATTCTCTCTCTTCGTTCACATGGAGCGTCTCGACGCCAGCCAGAGCCATAAGAGCCTCTACGAGGAGTTCGTCGCGCTCTGCGAAATCGCCGACAAGGGCGGCATGCATGCCATCTGGACGGGCGAGCATCACGGCATGGATTTTACCATCGCCCCCAATCCCTTCGTGACCATCGCCGACCTTGCGCGGCGCACCTCGCGGGCACGGCTCGGGACAGGGACGGTAATCGCGCCCTTCTGGCATCCGATCAAGCTTGCCGGCGAGGCGGCCATGGCTGATATCATCTGCGATGGAAGGCTCGATATCGGCATCGCCCGCGGAGCCTATTCTTTCGAATACGAACGCCTGCTGCCGGGGCTCGATGCTTGGGGCGCCGGCCCGCGGATGCGCGAGCTCATCCCGGCGGTCAAGGGTATCTGGAAGGGCGACTACG
Source organism: Rhizobium sp. (assembly GCA_036398815.1). Lineage (GTDB taxonomy): Bacteria > Pseudomonadota > Alphaproteobacteria > Rhizobiales > Rhizobiaceae > Rhizobium. Next base: position 16,922 of record DASWOH010000217.1, read on the forward strand.
CCCATGACGGCGAGTTCTTCAAGTTCCCCTCCACCACATCGGCGCCGAAGCCACTGCAGGAGCCGAACCCGCCGATCTGGGTGGCCGCGCGCGATCCGAATTCGCACGAGTTCGCCGTTGCCAATGGCTGCAATGTCCAGGTGACGCCGCTCTGGCAGGGCGATGACGAGGTCGAAGGGCTGATGGGACGCTTCAACGATGCCTGCGCCAAGCATCCGGAGATCGAGCGGCCGAAAATCATGCTGCTGCGCCACACCTATGTCGGCTCTTCGGAAGCAGACATCGCACAGGCCGCGCACGAGCTGAGCGTCTACTACAATTACTTCTTCGCCTGGTTCAAGAACGAGAAGCCCGTCAAGCAGGGCCTGATCGAGCGGATCCCCGAAGAGGAGATCAGCGCGAATGCGATGCTCTCCGATGCGGTCATGCGCAGCAACAACGTCGTCGGCAATGCCGAGACCGTCATTGCCCGCCTGAAGGCTTATGAAGCCCTTGGGTATGACGAGTATTCCTTCTGGATCGATACGGGCATGTCCTTCGAGCGAAAGAAAGCCTCGCTGGAGCGCTTTATCGCCGAGGTCATGCCGGCATTTGCGGAGTGAAGCCCATGCAGCGTTTCCAGTATTATATCGACGCCGAATTCCTGGATGGTGAGGCCCGGTATCAAAGCGTCGATCCGGCGACCGGCAAGGTCTGGGCGGAGATGCCGGAAGCGCGGGAGAGCGACGTCGATCGCGCGGTTAGCGCGGCTGAAACGGCGCTTTATGACGGGCCCTGGTCGAAAATGACGGCCACGCAACGCGGCAAGCTCCTCTACAAGCTTGCTGACTTGGTCGCAGCCAACGCGCAGAGGCTGGCCGAGCTGGAGACCCGAGACACCGGCAAGATCATTCGCGAGACGTCGGCGCAGATCGCCTATGTCGCCGACTATTATCGCTATTATGCCGGTCTCGCCGACAAGATCGAAGGGGCTTACCTCCCAATCGACAAACAGGACATGGATGTCTGGCTGCGGCGCGAACCGATTGGCGTCGTCGCCATGGTCGTGCCGTGGAACAGCCAGCTGTTTCTCTCCGCCGTGAAGATCGGCCCGGCTCTGGCGGCCGGCTGCACGATGGTCGTCAAGGCATCCGAGGATGGGCCGGCGCCGCTTCTGGAATTCGCCCGTCTCGTTCACGAGGCAGGCTTTCCAGCCGGCGTCGTCAACATCATCACCGGCTTTGGTCCCTCCTGCGGCTCGGCCCTCAGCCGGCATCCCAAAGTCGCGCATATTGCTTTCACCGGCGGGCCGGAAACGGCGCGGCATGTCGTGCGCAATTCGGCGGAAAATCTCGCCTCCACCTCGCTCGAACTCGGTGGCAAGTCGCCCTTCATCGTCTTTGCCGATGCCGATCTCGAAAGCGCTGCCAATGCCCAGGTCGCGGGTATCTTCGCCGCCACCGGCCAGAGCTGCGTCGCAGGCTCGCGCCTGATCGTCGAGCGGAGCGTCAAGGACCGGTTCTTGGGCATGCTAAAGGACAAGGCCGAGGCGATCCGGATCGGTATACCCTCTGACATGGCGACCGAAATCGGCCCGCTCGCAACCAAGCGCCAGCAGGATCATGTTGCGGCACTGGTTGAAAGATCCGTCCAGAGCGGCGCCCGCCTCGTGACGGGCGGCAGCAGGCCGGATGGCGATGGCTTTTACTTCCCGCCGACAATTCTCGACTGCGATGATGTGGCTTCGCCCTCGCTCGCCGAGGAGTTTTTCGGCCCTGTCCTATCGGTCGTCTCGTTCGAAACCGAAGCTGAAGCATTGCAGCTTGCCAACGATAGCCGCTATGGCCTTGCATCCGGTGTTTTCACGCAGAACCTCACGCGCGCTCACCGCCTGATGAAAGGGCTTCGCGCCGGCATCGTCTGGGTCAACACCTATCGCGCCGTGTCGCCGATCGCGCCTTTCGGCGGCTTCGGGCTCTCCGGCCATGGCCGCGAAGGCGGCCTGGCGGCGGCCCTCGATTATACGCGCACGAAGACGATCTGGCTGAGGACATCCGACGATCCGATCCCTGATCCTTTCGTCATGAGGTGACGCCGATGTTTTACGAAATCCGGACCTATCGGCTGAAGAACGGTGCGATCCCGCAATATCTGAAGGTCGTCGAAGAGGAGGGGATCGCCATCCAGAAAGCCCATCTCGGCAATCTGGTCGGCTATTTCTTTTCCGAAATCGGGACCATCAACGAGATCGTCCATATCTGGGCCTATGCGAGCCTCGACGATCGGGAGGCGAGACGCCAGAGACTGGCGGCCGATCCGCAGTGGCAGGCCTTCCTGCCGAAGATCCGCGACCTGATCGAAGTGGCCGAGAACAAGATTATGAAGCCGGCGAGTTTTTCTCCTCAAGGGGTAAGCGCGCCAGCCGCATAAGGCATGCCTGTAAGACATTAAGAACAAGGACAAGGGAACATGAAAGCAAGAATTGCACTCGCGGCCTTTGCCGCAATAATGGCAGTGTCCGGGGCCGCCAGGGCCGAGACGCTCGTCTTCACGAGCTGGGGAGGGACGACACAGGACGCGCAGAAGGCCGCCTGGGTGAATCCATTCACCGACAAGACCGGTATCGCCGTCGCACAGGACGGCCCGACCGACTACGGCAAGCTGAAGGCCATGGTCGAGGCAGGCCAGGTGACCTGGGATGTGGTCGATGTCGAGGGTGACTATGCCGCGCAGGCGGGCAAGACCGGGCTCCTGGAAAAGCTCGACTTCTCCGTCATCGACAAGTCCAAGCTCGATCCGCGTTTCGTGACGGACTATTCGGTCGGCAGCTTCTATTATTCCTTCGTCATCGGCTGCAACGCGGATGCCGTCAGCGCCTGCCCGAAGACCTGGGCCGATCTGTTCGACACGGCGAAATTTCCCGGCAAGCGCACCTTCTATAAATGGTCGGCGCCGGGTGTGATCGAGGCGGCGCTGCTTGCCGACGGCGTTCCCGCCGACAAGCTCTATCCGCTCGATCTCGACCGGGCGTTCAAGAAGCTGGATACGATCAAGTCGGATATCGTCTGGTGGTCGAGCGGCGCGCAGTCGCAACAGCTTCTCGCATCCGCCGAGGCTCCATTCGGCAGCCTCTGGAACGGCCGCATGACCGCGCTTGCCGCCAGCGGCGTCAAGACGGACACGTCCTGGAACCAGAACATCACCGCCGCCGATTCACTCGTCGTCCCCAAGGGCGCGCCGAACCTCGAAGCGGCGATGAAGTTCATCGCTCTGGCAGCCTCCGCCCAGCCTCAGGCCGATCTGGCGAAGGCGACAGGCTATGCGCCTATCAACATCGAGTCGGCTAAGCTGATGGACCCGGCTACGGCCAAGACCCTGCCGGACCAGCAGACCGCAAGCCAGGTCAATGCCGACATGTCATATTGGGCCGAGAACCGCGATGCCATCGGCAAGCGGTGGTATGCCTGGCAGGCCCAATAAGCCGAAGGATATCCGAAGGAGCGCCGCGGGCATCTTGTCCGCGGAGCAGGAGAGCGGGTCCGGCGCCTGCATGGGAGTCGGCCGTTCATCTGCGCCCAAGGCGGGAAAGGAATGCCATGTCGACATATATTGACGTTGCCAGCGAGACTGCGCCCGCGTCGAGGGCCACCAGACCCAATGGCTTCGGCGGGGTCATGCCGGCGCTGATCTTCGTTGCGATCTTCTTTGTCGTTCCGGTCATCGCCCTTCTGCTGCGCAGCGTGATGGAACCGGCTCCGGGCTTCGGCAATTATGCCGAATTGCTGGGTTCTGCGACCTACCTCAAGATATTCGCCAATACCTTCATCGTCTCCGGTCTTGTCACCGTCATCTCGCTGCTGATCGGCTTTCCCGTCGCCTGGACGTTGGCGATCATGCCGACGAGGCTGGCCTCGCTGATCTTCGCGGTCCTGCTTTTGTCGATGTGGACCAACTTGCTCGCCCGCACCTATGCCTGGATGGTGCTGCTTCAGCGCACCGGGCTGATCAACAAGATGCTGATGGCAACGGGGCTGATCGACCGGCCCCTGGCGCTGGTCAACAACCTGACCGGCGTGACGATCGGCATGACCTATATCATGCTGCCCTTCATTATCCTGCCGCTCTACGGCGTCATCCGCAAGATCGATCCGGCCATCCTGCAGGCGGCAGCGCTTTGCGGAGCAAGCCGCTGGCAGTGCCTGACCCGCGTTCTTCTGCCGCTGGCCGCGCCGGGCATGGTGGCGGGCGCGCTGATGGTCTTCGTCATGTCGCTTGGCTACTACGTCACCCCGTCCCTTCTCGGCGGCACGGCGAACATGATGCTGGCGGAACTGATCGCCCAGTTCGTGCAGTCCCTGGTCAATTGGGGCATGGGCGGGGCCGCGGCCCTTGTTCTCCTCGTCGTCACGCTTTCGCTCTATGCGGTCCAGCTGCGACTGTTCGGCGTGCAGAACACGGGAGGGCGCTGACATGCTGCTCAATTTCGACCGTCTCGGCTGGTGGAAATATCTGCTTCTGGCGATAACCCTGCTGACGGCGGCCTTTCTGCTGCTGCCCATCGTCTTCATTGCGGCGCTGTCCTTCGGGTCGTCGCAATGGCTGATCTTTCCTCCTCCCGGCTGGACGCTGAAATGGTATGGCGAGCTTTTCGCCGATCCGCAGTGGCTGGCGTCGGCCTGGACGAGCTTCAAGATCGCGTCGATCGTCACGGTTCTTTCCGTATTGCTCGGGCTGGTGACGTCCTTCGGGCTGGTGCGTGGCACCTTCCTGTTTCGCAATACGTTGAAAGCGCTTTTCCTGACGCCGATGATCCTGCCCGTCGTCGTTCTCGCGGTGGCGCTTTATGCCTTCTTCCTGAGGATCGGCCTCGGCGGAACTTTGGCAGGTTTTGTCATCTCTCATCTCGTTCTGGCGCTGCCCTTTTCCATCCTCTCCATTTCCAATGCGCTCGAGGGCTTCGATAAATCCATCGAGGATGCAGCGGTGCTGTGCGGCGCTTCACCGCTCGAGGCGAAGATCAGGGTAACCCTGCCGGCGATCAGCCATGGGCTGTTTTCAGCCGGGGTCTTCTCGTTCCTCACCTCCTGGGACGAGGTGGTGGTGGCGATCTTCATGGCAAGCCCGACGTTGCAGACGCTGCCGGTGAAGGTGTGGGCCACTCTCCGGCAAGACCTGACGCCGGTCGTGGCGGCTGCTTCGTCCCTTCTCATCCTTTTGACGATCACGTTGATGGCGCTTGTCGCGATCGCACGCAAGGTACTGAAATCATGAGCGAACCCTTCCTGAAGATCAGAGGCATCCGCAAGGAGTACGGTCCGGTCGTCGCCGTGCATGATGTCAATCTCGAGGTTCGGCGCGGCGAGTTCCTGACCTTTCTCGGGCCATCCGGCTCGGGCAAGAGTACGACGCTCTATATATTGGCGGGCTTCGAAAATCCGACCAGGGGCGACATCACCCTCGATGGACAAACCCTGCTGTCGACCCCTTCGCACAAGCGCAATATCGGCATGGTCTTCCAGCGCTACACCCTATTTCCACATCTGACCGTCGGCGAGAATATCGCCTTTCCCCTGAAGGTGCGGCGCAAGTCCAAGGCCGAGGTCGACGCCAAGGTAAAGGAGATGCTGCGGCTTGTCAGGCTCGAGGGCTTCGAGGATCGTAAGCCGTCGCAGATGTCGGGCGGCCAGCAGCAGCGCGTCGCGCTGGCCAGGGCATTGTCCTACGACCCGCCGGTGCTTCTGATGGACGAGCCACTTTCAGCGCTCGACAAGAAGCTGCGCGAGGAAATCCAGCACGAGATAAGGCGGATCCACCAGCAGACGGAGGTGACGATCCTCTACGTGACCCATGACCAGGAAGAGGCGTTGCGGCTTTCCGATCGCATCGCCGTTTTCTCCAAGGGCATCATCGACCAGATCGGTACCGGGCCGGAGCTTTACGCTAACCCGCGCACCCGCTTCGTTGCCGAGTTCATCGGTGATAGCGACTTCATCTCCTGCGACCTCCTGTCGTCCGACAACGGCCAGGCGACGATCTCGCTCGGCGGCGTGACGGTGTTTGAGCGGATCCCCGTCCATGGCAAGGCGCCTTCCTCCGGCAAGGCGGCTTTGATGCTGCGGCCGGAGCGCATCAGGCTGGGGCGCGGCAACGGCACGAATGATGGCTTCAGCGCGACGGTCAGCGACATCACCTTTCTCGGCAACAATGTCCATGTGGCGACGGAGACGGCGACCGGGGAAGCCCTGTCCGTGAGATTGCCGTTCGGTCACGAGGCGATCTCCGGCCTCAGCCGTGGCGACCGCGTGCATCTCGAATTCGATCCCGACGCCGCTCATGTGTTTTGCTGAAAGTTGCGATCGAGGCGCGGCGGTGTTTTTGCTTCCGCCGCATCTATCTCCCGTCAGGGCAGGGTGACGATTTCGACCCAGTTCGCGCCGGCATCGACCGGATAGCGATCGATCGGCGTGAGCGCGCCGTTGACTTGATCGATGACATAGACCGCGATCTTGTCGGATTTTTCGCCGGACGCGACAAGGAAGTGGCCCGACGGATCGATGCGGATGCCGCGCGGCTGCTTCTCCGTCGCATAATTGGTCACGTAGGTCAGATTTCCGGTCCTTTCCGCGACATGGAAGAGGGCGATTTTGTTCGTGGTTCGCTCGGTCGTATAGAGGAACTTGCCATTCGGGGTGATGCCGATGTCGGCCGCCCAGACCTTCGGCTTGCCATCATCGACAGGTGCCGACGCCGGCGTCGCGGCGTTGAACGGTGGCAGGGCCGGTGGAGCCACGCCGGGGGACAGGCCGGCATCGGCTGGAACGGAGGCGACGCTTTCGACTTCGCTCAGCGTCCCCCTGGTCGGATCGAGCGCATAGTGGATGACATGGCCGGTCAATTCCGTGACGACATAGACCGCCTTGTTGTCCGGAGAGAAAATGATGTGGCGAGGCCCGAAGCCCGGCTTCGTGGCAATCTCCGGGGGATTGTTCGGCTCCAGCATTCCCGTTTCAGGATCGAGCACGAACTGAAGCACGACGTCGGAGCCGAGATTGGTCGCGAAGACATATTTGCCGGAGGCGTCGCTGACGATCGAGTGAGCGTTGCGGCCGGTCGGGATCATCTGGCGAACACCGTCCGTCACGCGGCCATCCGCGCCGATCGGCAGCACGGCGATCTTGTTTCCGCCGTAGGACGCGGTGAACAGCAGGCGTCCAGACGGATCGGTCGACACATAGGGCATGCTGTCAGGGAGTGCGGCAACCGCCTCCTGCGTCAGCTTGCCGGTTACCGGATCGATCGCCAGCGTCAACACCCGATAGGGCTGCGAGCGGACAACGGCGTAAAGATGCTTCTTGTCGGGGCTGAGCGTCATCGGCATGACCATCTCGCCCGCGTCGAAGGTCGAGACCGGCGTCAGGGTGCCGGCTTTCTCGTCCATGCTGTAGCTGTCGATTTTCCCGTCCGTCGCCGCCGAAACGTAGACGAATGTCCTGGCAAGCGCGCTGTCGGTTGCCGTGAGTATTGCCGAGGCGGCGATGACCGAGGCAAAAATTCCTGATGATAACCTAACCACGAGTATTCCTCCTCCTTCCAAAAGGGCGATCGCCGGCCTTGCCGACGGTCATTCACCTGCTTGACTGCAGTTTACGCGGCCTTGGCCGGCCTTGACGATCGAGACTGCATACCCCTTCTTGCGATTGCGCAAGGCCACAAAGGGGAAGAAGAAGCCCTTGAGGGTATCATCGACGGTTGCCGGGTCTCCGGTCCGCAACGCACCATAGAAGCGCTTGGGCCAGCGCGGGCACGAAGTTGAAGACTGCGGAAAAATAGATCGTGACGCCGTGCCGGAGCCGGCCATTTGCGCATCGGCTCCGTTGCAATGCTGGAACTCCGGAGAATTCAGGTCGGGAGCCGGGACGCGGTGTGGATTGACCGCCTGCATCAGGTAGGCATGCGGATATCATGTTTGCAAAATCCTGATGACAACAACCGCACTGGATACCGCATGAACCTGCGATCCGCCGCAACATATCTCAATATTATTGAACACAGCATCATAGGCGCGCTTGCTATTCTCGGGGAGCCTCAATCTCTGGAATATGATCGTGTTGCAAAAATCTGATGGCAGGACCCAGCTTCTGTTCTGCCTGCCCGGCACCGACGCGGGCGCCGCCTTCAATATTGTTCTTGGGTCCTGTCGCCTCGCGGTGACGGCAACTGCTTTTCGATTGTCTCGGATCGCGGAAGCATCGGCGTGACATATCAGTATCCAGATGAGATAATTTCGCGCGCGATGGATCGTGCGATGGGCACTCAAACGAAGGCGACGGCCTCCGAAATGGCAATTTTCGACCAAATCCACATTCTGATCGTCGAGGACGATGCCGACATAGCGCATATGCTGGTCGAATTGGTGAAGAGCAATGGTTTCGAGGCCATGTCGGCGGCAAGCGGCGGAGAGATGGATCGCTTGCTGGCACGCCACAAGTTCGATCTCATCGTTCTCGACGGCATGCTTCCCGGTGAGGATGGCTTCAGCATCTGCCGGCGGCTTCGTGCCTCCCGATCGATTCCGATCCTGATGCTGACCGCACTTCGGGAGGATGTAGACCGTATTCTGGGCCTGGAGCTCGGCGCCGACGATTATGTCACCAAGCCCTTCAATTCCCGTGAACTGATGGCCCGCATCAAGAGCATTCTGCGCCGGGCGTCGTTTTCCCAGCAGCCGGAGGAGGATGCCGCGCCCATGACGTTCGCTGGCTGGCGCATCGATCCGAAAAGCCGGCAGCTCTTCGACGCCGACGGCGCCGAAGTCTCCATGACGACAGCGGAATTCGACCTGCTTTGGGCATTTTGCAGCAATCCGAACAAGGTGCTGACGCGCGAACAGCTTCTGTCCATGACGCATGCCGGATCGGCGGGGCCGGTCGAACGCAGCATCGATGCCCACATCAGCCGCGTCCGTCAGAAGATCGAGCCCAACCTCAAGGATCCGACCTTCATCAAGACGGTGCGTCTGGGAGGCTATCTGTTCGCGTCCAAGGTGGAGCGGCTGCCGTGAAAGGTCTTCGCACCGCCTCCATACGGACACAGATACTCGTACTGGCGACGTTGCTCATCATCCTCGTTTCCGTCGTGGCGACGCTTTCCGAGCCATTTATCTACGGCCGCCATGACAAGGGCATTGCGATCGGCTTGCTGGCGGGAAGAATTGAGAGAGTATTGGACCAATACCGAAAGGCGAACTCGCCCGCCGAGGAGGATGCCGCTCTGGAGTTCGCAGCAACGCTCGGGATTTCGGCGGAAAGAATATCGGCAAGTCAGATTCCGCCGCAAAATGAGAATGCTGCTGCCTCGAACGACATCCTGGATCGGGTAAGAGGGTTGCTCGAAACCAGCGTTTTCAAGTCGATCGAGAACGTGTTCGCGGATCAGTCCGCGGGGAATGTCGTGGTCGTCAAAGTCGATGCCGACCGTGCGCTTGTTTTTCACTTGCCCGTATTCCCCAACTATCTGTGGCTTTTTCCGGCATTGGCGAGCGGGATTTTGAAAATCGTCATTCCGCTGGCGCTTATGGCCTATTTCAGCAGCTGGCTGATCACCCGGCCGGTGGTCCGATTCGTTGCGGCCGTCGAGCGAGCGAGCATGGACGACAGCCTGGAAAAGCCGTTCGCGACGGACGGCGCTTCGGAAATCAGAAGCCTGGCCGCCTCGCTGAACGTGATGCGAAGCCGAATCCTGGAGATGGTCGACAGCCGCACGCGCATGCTCAGTTCCATCAGCCATGATCTCAGAACGCCTCTGACGCGACTGCGGATGCGCGCCGAGCGTTGTGAGCCGCCGGAGCTCCAGCGCCAGATGCTTGCCGATATCGCCACCTTGGGCTCCATGATCGACGAGAGCCTGTCATTCCTGACAAACGCCTCCCATAGCGTGCCTTCCCGGAAGGTGGACATTTCAAGCTTGCTCCAGACGATCGCGACCGACTTTTCGGACACAGGTATCGAGGTGGGCTTCACCGGTCCCCGTCGGCTTACCTGCATATGCAAGCCGCAAGCCATTACGAGAGCGATTACCAATGTGATCGAGAATGCCTCCCGCTATGCGAGCGAGATTGCGATCGAGTTGCAAAGTGCCGGCAATGGCGGGGTTTTGATCAGGGTGAGCGACAATGGCCCCGGCTTGACGGATGCGCTCAAAGTGCGGGCCCTGGAGCCCTTCTTCAAGGCGGATCAAGCCCGGACGACGGGAATGGGCGGCGGCTTCGGCCTTGGCCTTCCGACCGCCGAAGGTATCGTCAGGAAGGGGCATGGCGGCACGCTCAAGCTGTTCGACCGCAAGCCCAACGGCCTGATCGTCGAGATCACCCTGCCGCCGGCTCAGGACGAGACGACCGGACGCCTTGCGGGCGATCCAAAGAAGGTTCCGTCGCCAAGCTGATCCACTCTTCGCGAATAGTCGAATGGCTGCCCCATGCGCGGGATAGCCGCTGCGCCCGCTGGTGCTCCCTTTCGTCAGGTATCAACAGGCCCTTTGAAATTCCGCCGTCATCTTCGCGAACATTTCCATATATTAAAGAAAACACCGTAACACACCGATTCAATAGAACTGGCTCTGGCAAACTCTGCCTTATTTTTCCAGGAGCCATATCTTTGTTAAGAACACCCACCATCAGTGTCGCGCTGATAGCCTTATGCTCGACCGTCGCGGGATGCACGACCGCCGACCCCACCGTTTACTCCGGCCTGGCCTCAGCACCGCAGCTACAGCCGAACACCCAGGACAAAACCGGTCGGGTGCCCTATCGCTACAAGGGCAATGTCGACTGGAGACAGTATAACAAGATCATCGTGGATCCCGTCACCGTCTACAACGGCCCGGACAACCAGTTCGTGAAGATGGCAGACAAAGACAAATCAGTCCTTGCCGGTTACATGCAGGAGCAATTCACGCAAAAGCTGAGGACGCGCTTCGCCATCGCGAACGCTCCCGCTCCCGGTACGCTTAGGCTTCATCTGACGCTGACGGGCGCTAAAGATACGACGCCGGTTCTTGGGCCATTCTCGCATGTTGACGTTGGCGGCGGCGTAATCACGCCGTTCAGGCCGTTCGTGGTCGCGAAGGGACCATGGCGGGCTCGGTGAATTATGCCGTGGAAATCTACGACGCTCCGAGCAATCGTCTGCTCTCCGCCTACGTTACTAAGCAATATCCGAATGCGATGAATGCCGGTGCGACCTTCGTCCGCCTGAAGGGCTCCAAGGTTGGGATCGAAAAGGGAGCAGATGCTCTGCTCGCGGATCTGCAGTAAACCGAGCGGCTTTATTCTTATCAAATAACGGAATTGGCCACGCGTATATTGACTGCGCGGGGCCTTATCCGTCCGAAGGTCGCAAAGTCTCCGGCTCGCCGTTGGGGCTGCCATTGTTTCGGCGATGTCCTAGCCTGGGTCGAGGCTGTAGATCTCTGTCAGGGTCTTCAAGAGTTTGAGGACGTTGGGATGATCGCAGGAGTAGTACCTGAACTGCGCCTGGCGGCGAAACTTGATGATCCCCGACTGATGAAGGCGAGCCAGATGCCGGCTCAATGCGGGCTGGGATATGCCGATTTTTCTGGCAAGACTATTTACGTCCTCTTCGCGGTCCGACAAAAGAATGCAGGCTTGTAGCCTGCTCGCATTGGCAAGATGGCTGAGAAGGCTTGCATGCCATTCAAGGCGCTGGTCTTGTGTTGTGTGATCTGAATACATCGAACGATCAATCGTTGAGGACGAAGCTGACGGATTTGCGGGCGGCCTCATGATCATGCGACTATACACGTAATGGCTGTAGAGTTTTGTTATGATTTGTTGAGATATGTTGTGCTGTATGAAGCGATGCAGGGCTCGCCGGCTTGAGTTGTCATGACGCGCGCCGGGACGTTGACGGAATGTATCAGCGCGAAGACCGTTCGTGATAAACTGTAACAAAAACGAACCGATTGCCTTGTTTTCGTCGGGCTTTTGACATCACGCCGCTAATTAGACCGGTTATCTCTGTGTCCAGCGAACAGGAGGTAGCCATGACCCATAAAGAATTGACGATAACCGATGTTCTCAACGATCCATTGATCCGGCAGGTGATGCGTGCGGATCGGGTATCCCTGGTTGGGATGACGAGCCTGCTGCAGGACGCAGCGCACAAGCTGAAAAGCGCGAAGACATTGCGTGGCAAGGTGGAGATCGGCTTGCAGGGTGGCTTGAATCCCGTAGCGGCCACCGCTGCTCGCAACGATACGTGGCGGCCACATCAGTCCTGTGGCCGCTGGTGATCGCTTTCGCTAAAGCCCAGTTTCCAAAAACTGACGGCGCGCGTATTTGCGTGCGCGAGGCCGAGATCCTTGCGCCAGCAGCTTCCGAGCGCCCGCGCCGTCACTGATTCCGCTCCCGCCCATAGGCCGAACGACCCGTCGATCGGCAGCCGGCAAGCAGGCACCAGCCCATCGCCGGCCAGGCCTCAAAGCGCTCCGCTTCTGTCGAGCGAAATCGCATAGACGCTCGTAGTCGCGGTGATGAAGAGCTTGTGCTTGGCCCGTCCGCCGAAGC